>JALHQU010000003.1:5480-74054 GCA_022841795.1 Fimbriiglobus sp. | reverse complement strand
GTCGGGCTAACAAGACGGCCTACCGATTCGGGCGGTTCTGCCGCTCGGCCAGGTACGCCGCCAGCGCATCCTGCCACGGCCGCAGCGTCACCCCGAGCTGGCTCAGCCGCCCGCAGTCGAGCACACTGTACGGCGGGCGTTTGGCCGCCGCGCCGAACTCGGCCGTGGTGATCGGTGTCAGGTTCGCGCTCACCCCGGTCTGGCGGAAGATCTCGGCGGCGAACTCGTGCCACGTCATCGACCCGGCGTTCGTCACGTGGATCAGCCCGGTCGCGTCCCGCTCGATCAGCACCGCCGTCGCATCGGCCAAATCCGCCGTGTACGTCGGGGTACACCGCTGGTCGGCCACCACCCGCAGCGGCTTGCCCTGCCCGGCCACCCGCAGCATGGTCTCGACGAAGTTCGTCCCCTTCCCGCCGCTGCCCCACACCCCGTACAGCCCGCAGGTGCGGATGACGAGGTGCCGGCGGGCGAACGTGCGGACGAGGTACTCGCCGGCCAGCTTGCTCAGCCCGTACGCGCTCACCGGGCCGGGCGGGTCGGCTTCGGTCAGCGGGAGGGTGCGGGCGGCGTCCAGGCCGAACACATAGTCGGTGCTGAAGTGGACGAGCTTGGCGCCGACCGCGTCGCACGCCTTCGCCAGTTCCCGCACCCCCCAGGCGTTCACCCGGAAGGCGGCGTCGGGTTCGGCCTCGGCCTTGTCCACGAAGTTGTAGGCGGCGGTGTTCACCACCACGTCCGGCTTCACCTCGCCGAGCTTCGGGGCGATGGACTCGGGGACGGCCAAGTCGAGGTCGGCCCGCGTCAGCGGGATCACCTCGCCGTGGAGCCGCGGCACGAGGTCGCGGCCGAGTTGCCCGCCGGAGCCGAGGACGGCGATCCGCATGACAAACCTCCGGAAACGACCCGACCCGGCGGGGTCACGCCGGGTCGGTACTTTTGAGTGGTAGGCACACTCCGTGTGCCGTGAGCCAGCAACGGCACACGGAGTGTGCCGACCACTCTCAGGCGGCTCACTTCTTCTCGGGCAGGAAGCTCTTGTCCTGCGTCTGCACGGTGGTCGTCTGCACCTGGTTCAGGCTCACCTTCGTCTCGGTGGTGCCGATGGCCACGTTCAGCGTGCCGTTCATGGCCACCGTCAGCCGGGCGTCCTTCAGCATGCCGGTTTTGGCGTCGAACAGGTAGTAGCTCGGGGCCGGCGGGGTGCCGGTCGTGACGGTGTTCAGCTCCCCGCCCTTGATGCGGAACAGCAGCCCGTCCGCCTCGCCGGTCGGCGGCTTGTACGTGAGCGTGGATTTCACCTCGATCCGCTCCAGGTCCTTCCGCTCCGGGTCCTTGCCCTTGTACTCGAAGCTCAGCTTCCGCTCGTACTCGCCGATCGGCCCGAGCTTGATCGGGCTGGTCTTCTCCCACTTCTCGCCCGGCCCCTTCTCCACGCCCGGCGTCAGGCCGGCCAGCGGGTCGGACATCTCCTTCAACGACTCGTCGGACAGCACCCGCTTGAGCAGGTTCTCCATCTGCTGGTTGGCCGACCCGAGGGTCTTGAGCAGGGCGTCCTTCCCCTCCACCTTCTCCACCATCATGCCCTTGCCGTAGGTGACGCTGAACTCGCTGCCGATCAGGCTCTTGAAGAACTCGTTCAGACCGGGGTTGTTGGCGTTCGGCTGGTCGGACGTGGAGTCGTAGTTCACCGGGTTGCCGGCCACCTCGACCTTCAGCTTCACCCCCTCGATGGCCATCTTCACCGTCCACTTGTCCCCGTCCTGCTTGATCGGCGTCCACTTGAACAGGAACGTCTGGCTGTGCTTCAGCTTCAGGTCGTTCCCGCCCTCCACCTTCACCGTCTGGTCCACGTCGGTGGTCACCTGCTGGAAGAACGGCTTGTTCAGCTCGAACTTGGGTTCGAACTTCAGCTTCTCCTGGCCGACCCCGGCGGCGGCGAACGCCACCAGCACGGCGGCGGCGGCGAGGTTGCGAAGACCCGTCACGGTCACTCCTCCGAAAGCCCGCCGGGAGGCGGGTGGTGAGACGCCAGGCATCCAGACTGATTGTGTACGCGGGGGGCGGGGAGAAGCAAGTTCGACGGGGGAAACCGTTACGCGACGAGATCTTCGCCGCGACTGAAAGGAGCGGTGTACGCTCACCCGCTCCTTTCAGTCGCGGCGAAGATCCGGGTACAATCCCGCCACCCGCTCGTGTCGAGACCTTCCCGATGGCCGAAACCATCGACCACCCGATCTTCGGCCCGCTCATCTGGTCAGTCGAGGACTCGCACTGGTCCACCCGCGTGCCGCGGCCCGGCGGCGGGCAACTGGACGTGATCGTCGATCCGGGCGACGGCGACCGGCACGAGTTCCTGCCGCGGGCGGCGGAGCTGTACCAGTGGGCGGTGGCGAACGAGCGGCGGGTGCTGGGCAAGGCACTGCGGGCCGAACTGCTGGAACTGTACAACGACACCTGGCGGCGGAACGACCAGCCGGAGTTGTCGGCCAAGGAGCTGACGGCCCGGCTGGTGTGGCAACTGTTGCAAATCAGCGCCAGCGACGTCGTGCCGATCGAGTTCAGCTACGGAGCTGGCGAGCTGTTCGGCCAACATGGGGTGGCGATTGAGGTGGACGACGAGTTGCAGTTCAGCGACATCGACCTCCGCGGGTAGCCGGCCCGTTGCTCCAACGGCAATTCGTCGGATAGACCGAAATGAGTTCGCGCGGGGGTGGCGCACCGCGAACACAACACAACCCCGCCTGTTCACCCGCCGCCGCCGCCGGTACACTCTCCCGCCCCGGCCGGACGCCGGGCCTGCCTCCGGGTCACGGACATGACCACCCGACTCCGTCGTTTCCGCCTGCTGTTCGCGTTCCTGCTCGCCCTCGTCGGGTTCGATCTGCTCATCCGCGGCACGCACGCCACCTGGGAGCGGCACTCGCCGGACGGGTACACGGAACGGATCGCCGGGTGCGCCGCCGGGCCGCGTGACGTGGTGTTCGTCGGCGGCTCGACGGTGGCCGAGGGGATCAACCCGGTGGCGGTCGGGGCGATCCCGTGGCACGGCCGCACGCTGTCGGACGTGTACGCCGTCGGGCTGAGCGGCGGCACCACCTCGGACGTGTACTTCGGCACGATGCACGCCTGCCCCACCCCACCGGCGGTGCTGGTGTACGGCATCACCGCCAGTGACATCAACGACAGCCGGCACGAGCCGCACGGGGTGCGGCCGCTGACGTGGGCCGACGTGCAGGACTGGCGGGCCACCCGCCCGGACGCCGCCGAGTGGGTGACGCGGCACTACCTGAAGGACCGGGCGAGCGGCGTGTGGGCGGCGTACCAGCACCGGCACGGCATTCGGATGTGGGCGGCGAAGCGGGCCGACGCGATCGTTCCGGGTTGCTGTCCGGAAGCGACCGCCGAGGCGAACCGGCACCTGCAAACGGCCGAGTGGCTGGCCCACGCCCGCGGGTACGCCCCGACGCAGTGGTTCGCCCACCGCCAGTACGACCAGATGAAGGCCGGCGGGTGGGAGCAGCCGCCGTTCGAGTACCTGGCCCGGTACCGCACCGGGTCGCACCTGAAATACCTGCACCGGCTGGCCGACTGGTGCGAGGCGCACGGCACGAGGCTGGTGCTGATCGACATGCCGACGACGGCGGACCTGGAGAAGCGGCACCCGGCCGAGTTCGCCGAGTTCCGCCAGCGGCTGGCGGAAGTGGAGCGCGCCCGCGGGCTGACCGTGCTGCGGGCCAGCCGCGAGGCGACCAGGCTGGGGGATGAACACTTCGCCGACCTGATCCACCTGAACCTGGCCGGGTGCGAGCGGCTGTCCGGGTGGGTGCGGGCGGAGTTGACGCGGCTGGGGCACCAGCCGACGGACCCGCCGAAACAGGATGAGCCGCGAGTGGCCGCTGTCGGGAGGCGGAAGTGAGCCGGACTGACTTCAGCCGCGGAGCGGCGAGAGTTGTTAGCCAGGGGTGGAGCGAGCCGACAGGCGAGCGAAACCCCTGGACCGCGTTTGCACATGACCAAGCCCCGGAGGGGCGACAGATGCGGCGTACTGTCGCCCCTCCGGGGCTTGGGCCCTTCGGTTGGACGACCAGGGGTTCCGCTCGCTTCGCTCGCTCACCCCTGGCTAACGACTGGCACCCCTCCGGGGTGAAGAAGGCGGGGGGGCGGCCGTGAACGTCGCCAGCACGCCGTTCTTCGTGTTCCTGGCGGTGGTGCTGGCCGGCTACCACCTGCTGCCCCGCCGCACGCTCAAGTACGGCTGGCTGACGCTGTCCAGTTGGGCGTTCTACGCCTGGGCCAGCCCCGGTTACCTGTGGGTGATCCTGCTGCTCACCGCCATCGACTACTGGGCCGGGCGGCGGATCGGGACGTCCGAAGATGAACGGGTGCGGAAGCGGTGGCTGACGCTCAGTATTGTGTCAAACCTCGGCCTCCTCGCGGCGTTCAAGTACACCGAGTTCGTGTTCGACAACGGGGTGTCACTGGCCCGGCTGGTCGGCGCCGACGCCCCGGACCGGGCGTGGGCCATCCTCCTCCCGCTCGGCATCAGCTTCCACACGTTCCAGGGCATCAGCTACACGGTGGACGTGTACCGCCGGCTCATCCCGGCTGTGCGTAGCCCGCTCGACTACGCCCTGTTCGTGGCGTTCTTCCCGCAGTTGGCCGCCGGGCCGATCGTGCGGGCGGTCGAGTTCCTGCCGCAGATGACCACCCCGCCGCGGGTGTCGGCCGAACAAATCACCGACGGGCTACGGCTGTTCGTGGTCGGGCTGTTCAAGAAGCTGTTCATCGCCGACCAGTTGCACGGGCTGTTCGTGGATCCGGTGTTCAGCCACCCGGAGCAGTTCAGCCCCGGCGTGCTGCGGTGGGCGGCGGTGGCGTGGGCGGTGCAAATTTATTGCGACTTCAGCGGGTACACGGACATCGCGCTGGGCACGGCCAAGTGGTTCGGGTTCGAGCTGCCGCCGAACTTCCGCCTGCCGTACCTGGCCACCAGCATCACCGACTTCTGGCGGCGGTGGCACCTGAGCCTGAGCACCTGGCTGCGGGACTACCTGTACTTCCCGCTCGGCGGCAGCCGCGGCGGGGAGGTGCGGACGTACCTAAACCTCATCACCCTGTTCGTGCTGTGCGGGCTGTGGCACGGGGCGGCGTGGCACTGGCTGGTGTACGGGCTGTACAACGGGGTGCTGATGAGCCTGCACCGGGCGTTCGACCGGGCCGTCGGGCCGACCGCGTGGCGCAGCTCGCTGGCGTGGAAGCTGACGGCGTGGGCGGCCACGTTCTTCCAACTGCTACTTGGGCTGGTGCTCATCCGCATGACGAGCTGGCCCGGTGGGCTGCTGGTGATGCAGTCGCTCGTCGGATTCGGTCACGACTCCGGGGCGATTTCAGTCGTGCCGCTGCCGGTGTTCCCGCTGCTGGCGCTCGGGCTGGCCGGGCACCTGTTCGAGCTGCTGCCGAAGCGGGAAACGGTTCTCGCCCGGTATGATGGGGTGGTGGCGGTGGCTAGCGGGGTGGGGTACGCGGCGGCGGCGGTGCTGCTCGTCACCCTCGGCCCCGGTGTCACGCAGACGTTCATCTACATCGACTTCTAAGGGTGGCCGACTCCCTCCGGGAGTCGGATCGGAACCCGCTCTCGGAGAGAGCGGGCCACCCTACCGAGACTGCCCCATGCGCGAACTCCGCTGGCCGCTGCTCGTCGCCGTCATCTGCCTGCCGATCGTCATCCTGGCCGCCGGCCTGAAGCTGCCGTGGCTGACCGACCCGACGCCGACCGCCGCCCCGCTGTCCGTGCCGGCCGGCGACCGCGAGGTGGCGTGGATTCACACCACCGTGAACGCCAACACCTGGGAGCGGTTCGTCGCCGGGGTGATGCGGACGCAGATGACCGTGCCCGGCCTGCACGTCGAAGACTCGCGGGCGTTCCTCGACTCGACCACCGCCGTGCCCGAGCTGGTAATCCGCCGGGACGGGCACGCCGGGGCCGTCCGCATCCGCTGGTACAAGCTGCAGAACCAGGTGACCACGGCCGACTGGGTGCGGGCGCTGGCCGCCCGCACGCCGGCCCCGCTGGCGGTCATCGGCGGCGGGTCCACCGACCGGGCGATCGATTTGGCCCGCGCCATGGCGGCGCAGGAGTTGTGGCACGGCGACCGCCCGCCGCTGCTGGTGACGACCGCCACCGCCGACTTCGCCGACCCCGGCGAGGTGATGGGGCCTAGCCCGCTGCGGCTGGCCGACGTGTACGACGACCGCACGTTCCGCTTCTGCTTCACCAACCGGCAGATGGCCGAGGCGGTGGTCGGGTTCGTCGCCCAGCAGCCGGACGTGCGGCCGCGGCCGGGCGAGCCGGACGTGCCGATCGCCGTGCTGAGCGTGTACTGGGAGGACGACCGCTACTCGGTGGACCTACAGGAGCAGTTCACCGAGGCGGTGAACCGGCGGTGGAAGACGGACGGCGGGGTGCGGTTCGCCGGCCAGTGGAAGATCCCGTTCAGCGTCGGCGGGTACGTGTCGCCGAACGTCCACGAGGCGACCGTCGGCAAGGACATCGCCCGCCAACTGGCCGAGATGCCCGACCGCCGGGTGATGCTGGTGCTGCCGGGCATCACGCTCCCGGCCCGCCGGCTGTTGCAGGCGGTGGTGGAGGCGTACCCGGCGGCGGCCGACAAGCTGGTGGCCGTGACCGGCGACGGCATCCCGGTGAACGCCATCCTGCGGGACGGCGAGTTCGCCTGGCCGGTCGGCTCCTTGCCGGTGCCGCTGGTGCTGTTCACCCACCACGACCCGGCCGCGTGGGACGCGCCCGCCGCCACCCCCGCCCCGCCTCCGGGGTACGAGTTCCGCCGGCCGAACGGCACCGAGGAGGCGATGCACTTCGGCGAACTGGGGAAGGTGCTGGCCGAGGAGTGCTTCCCGAAAACCGGGGCGGCGCCCGCCCGCGGGGACGACCTGACCGCCCGGCTGAAAGCCCGCACCCCGGCGTTCTTCGACCCGAACGGCGAGCGGCTGGGCGGCACCGGCGAGTACGTGGTGCTCGTCCGCCCGCGGCCGGACCCGCTGCTGACGGTGTGGCGGAACGAGGACGGCAAGGCGTGGGTGCAGAAGCGGGCGGTGCCGTTCACCGCCCGCAGCCCGGCGGAGGGCCGGCCGTGATGCACACCGACCAGTGGGCGGCCCTGCCGCCGCCCGACCGCCGGGTGGGGTGGGGGGCCACCACCGCCAAGTACGCCCTCGGCCTGGCCCCGTTCGTCATCGTGTGGGTGGTGCTGGTGGTGTGGCTGTCGCAGCTGATCACCGACCGGGCGACGTGGTCGGACGAGGCGGACGAGGCGATGATGCGGGAGTGGCTGGACGAGACCCGCCTGTCCTACAAGACGCTGCCGGATTTGGTTCGCGAGTACGCCGACCGGCGGGACGACGAGGCGGCCGGGCGGGCGCCGACGGCCCGGTCGGCGGCCGACCTGCGGGCCGAGTTGGAGGAGCAGTTGCGGGCGCTGGCCGAGCCGACCCGCACCTACGACTTAAAGCTGCCGGCGTTCCCGGTGGTGTACCGGATGACGGTGACGGTGGCCGGTACGCCGCCGGACACGGTGGCGTGGGACAACCCGCGGCCCCGCCCGCGGCAACAGAACCAGACGCGGGTGCGGGAGCTGGTGTACCGCCCGCTCGGGGCGGCCGACCCGCGGGCCGAGGTGCGGGTCGAGTACCAACTCCACGCGTTCAACAAGCTGCGGCAGCGGGAGCAGGACCAGCAGCGGGTGAGCCTGATCGCCCAGGCGGTGCTGGTGGCCGCCACTCTGGTGGCCGGGGTGTTCGTGTACCGCTTCCTGCGGCGGGAGGTGCGGCGGGAGAACGCCCGGCTGGCGGCGGCGGCCGACGCCGAACACCGCGAGCGGGAGCTGCTCGAAACCCGGCTGAAGCAGCAGGAGGCGGAGCAGGCGAAGAAGGAACTCGACCGCCGGCTGCTGGAACAGCAGCTGAGCGCCGCCACCCTCCGTCAGCGGGCGGACGAGGCGGAGAAGGTGGCGCTCGAAACCAAGTCGCAGCTGTACGCCAGCATCGGCATCATGGCCGGCAGCTACGCGCACAACATCAAGAACCTGCTGGTGCGGCCGAACGACCTGCTCAACAGGTGCATCGAGTCGGACGGGATGAGCGGCCCACAGCAGACCATGCTGAGCGAGGTGAAGTCCACCCTCGGCACCGTCACCGAGCGGCTGCAGCAGATCCTCCGCACCGTCCGCCGGGACGCCGGCGCCCCCGCGTTCACCCGCCTGGACCTGGCCGCCCTGGTCCGCGACACCGCCGGCACCTGGGCGGACATGGCCCGCGACAAGTGGAAGCTGCGGGTGACCGCGAACGTGCCGGACGGCCCGCTGCCCATCGACGGCGACCTGTCGCACCTGCAACAGGCGGTCGAGAACCTGCTGTTCAACGCCCGCGACGCCACGTTCGAGGTGCGGAACCACCTGCGGGAGGAAGCCCGCAAGTCCCCTTCGGACTCGCGGCGGCAAAAGTTAATCGACGCCGCCGGGTGGCGGGGGGAGGTGACGCTCACCGCCCGGCGGGACGGCGACTCGGTGGTGCTGGAGGTCCGCGACAACGGGGTGGGCATGACCGACGAGGTGCGGCGGAACTGCCTCACCACCCACTTCAGCACCAAGCGGGACAACGCCATCTACGAGGGGTACTCGGCCGGCATGGGGCTGGGCCTGTCGTTCGTGGCGATGGTGCTGGACCACCACCGGGCGGCGCTGGACATTGACTCAGCCCCGCTGGCCGGGGCCACGTTCCGCGTCCGCTTCCCGCCGGCCGCGCCCGGATGACCGACGGTTCCAGAGGAGGTCCGGCGGGGCCGGACCACGGGCCGCCACGGAGGGCGGCCCCTACAAAACGGACTGCTTTGTAGGGGCCGCCCTCCGTGGCGGCCCGCCGATCGCCACCGGCGATCGGCTTTTGGACCAATCTTCGATCCGCCGCCGCATACCATAACCGACGGACCGCCTTCTTCCGCTCTTCATCCGGGATCGCTGCCATGGCCCAGTTCGACGCCAACTACAACCCGCTGCCCGAGCCGTCCGGCTCCGGCTCGTCGCGGGCGCTCTGGCTGCTGCCGCTCGCCCTGGTGGTGGCAGCCGGGGTGATCGGCGGCATGTACGCCCTCGGCCAGATGCCCGGCCTCCGCGGCAGCGTCGGCCCGCAGCAGGCGTTCGAGAAATACGCCGACGCGGTGGCGGCCAAGGACTGGGCCGCCGCCTACGACCAGGTGGACGAGAACACCCGCATCCAGTGGGGGAAGAAGCTGGACAAGGAGAAGGAGACGGCGTCCAGCCCGCTGGCCAAGTACGCCCCACTGTCCGGCAAGGAACTGTTCGTGGAGGCCATGCGAGATGCCGCCGCCGACCCGGTGACCAAGGACCTGCTCCCGTTCCGCTCCCGGCCGAAGGTGAAGGAGACGATCAAGCAGACGGACACGGCGGTGCTGACGGTGGACACCCCGGACGCGCCGGACATCACCGTCATCCCCATGGTCAAGCAGGCGGACGGGTGGCGGGTGGCGGTGGCCACCACCGGCGCGCCGAAGGACGGGCCGACCATGCGGGGGGCGGGGGCGCCGGGGCGGCGGTAGCGGGGGTCACGCCTTCACCACCTCCGGCAGCTTCCAGTCGATCGGCGGAAGGCCGGCGTCCTCCAGCGCGTCGTTCACCTTGGAGAACGGCTTGCTGCCGAAGAACCCGTTGTCCGCCGACATGGGCGACGGGTGGACGCCGGTGATGACCGTGTGCCGCTTGGCGTCGATCAGCTTCGCCTTCTGCTTGGCGTTCGCCCCCCACAGCACGAACACCACCCGCCGCGGCAGGTCGCTCACCGCCTTCAGCGCCGCGTCGGTGAAGAGCTCCCACCCCTTCCCCTTGTGCGAGTTCGGCGTGCCCGACCGCACCGTCAGCACGGTGTTCAGCAGCAGCACCCCCTGTCGCGCCCACGCCTCCAGGCAGCCGTGCGGGGCCGGCGGGATGTTCAGGTCGGACTCCATCTCCCGGTAGATGTTCCGCAGCGACGCCGGGATGGCCACCCCCGGCCGCACCGAGAAGCACAGCCCGTGCGCGTGCCCCGGCGTCGGGTACGGGTCCTGCCCCAGAATCACCACCCGCACCAGGTGCAGCGGGGTGTACCGGAAGGCGTTGAACACGTCCGCCGCCGGCGGGAAGATGGAGTACTGCTTCCGCTCGTCGGTGACGAACTTCCGCACGTCGGCGAAGTACGGCTTGGCGAACTCGTCGCCGATGGCGGCCAGCCAACTCGGCGGGAAGTTGGCCGGGATGACCGCCGGGTCCACCGTCGGCCGCGGGTCGTCCGGCGGCAGCGTCTCCAGCGGCGTCGGCGCGTCGTGGAACAGCGACGGGGTGGAGTCGGCGGCTTGCTCTTTGGCCGATCGCTTCGCCATGGTCGCACCTCTGCGGGACTTACCCGGTACATCATATCCGCTCCGGGGGCGGACATCTGCCGTCATTGTTAGCCCGACGCGCGAGCGAGGGCCGAACGCCCACGCCCCTCGCTCGCGCGTCGGGCTAACGGAACACCTTACTCCCCCGGCGTACACTGACCCCGACCCTCCCGGAGGCCCCTCCCCATGCGACCCGTCGTCCCCCTGCTCGCCCTACTACTCGTTACCGCAACTCTCTCCGCCGCCGAGCCGAAGCTGGCCGTCGGGTTCGCCGAGGTGGACGTGTCCCCGGCGGTGGGCGGGAAGACGCCGGTGTATATGGCCGGGTTCGGGCACAACCGCACCGCTACCAAGGTCCACGACCCGATCATGGCCCGCGCCGTGGTGCTGTCCGACGGCACCAAGAAGTTCGCCCTGGTGTCGGTGGACGTGGTCGGGCTGTTCCTGCCGGCGGTCGAGCGGGTGCGGGAGCAACTGAAGGGGTTCGACTACATGCTCGTGTCCGCCACCCACAACCACGAGGGGCCGGACACGCTCGGGCTGTGGGGGAAGACGCCGTTCGAGAGCGGGGTGGACCCGGTGTACCTGGCGAAGCTGATCGACGGGGCGGCGGCGGCGGTGACGGCGGCGGAGAAAAAGCTCACCCCGGCGACGGCCAAGATCGGCACGGCGAAGGGGCCAGAGTTGCTCCGCGACGGCCGCCTGCCGGAGGTGAAGCACGACGACATCGTGGTGATTCGGTTCGATGCGGCGGACGCCAAGCCCGGCGCCGCCCCGCTCGGCCTGCTGGTGCAGTGGAACGTCCACCCCGAACTGCTCGACGACAAGAACACGGAGGTGAGCGCCGACCACGTCGGGTACACGGTGGCCCACCTGACCAGGAAGTACAAGTGCCCGGTGGCGTACTTCACCGGCACCGTCGGCGGGCTGATGACCTCGCTGAAGCTGCCGCTGAAAGGCGGCGACGGGAAGGACCTGACGGACGGCACGTTCGAGAAGACGGAGAAGTACGGCGTCGAGGTGGGCAAGCTGGCCGAACACGCCGAGGCGATGGCCGTGCCCGCCACCCTGGTGCCGTTCGCCGTGCGGACGCGGGCCGTCCTCGCCCCGGTGGACAACGCCCTGTACCGGCTGGGGTGGCAGGCGGGGGTGCTGAAGCGGCCGATGTACGTGTGGGCCGGGAACCCGACGCCGGACAAGTTCGCGGTGGAGACGGACGCGCGGAAGCCGGTGGGGGTGAAGACGGAGGTGGGCTATCTGAAACTCGGCGAGTTGGACGTGGCGGCCATTCCGGGAGAGATCTACCCGGAACTGGTGCTCGACAAGATTCAGGAGCCGGTCGATGCGGGGGCGGACTTCCCGAAGGCGGACAAGGAGCCGGCGATCTACCCGCAACTGAAGGGCAAGCACCGGATGCTGATCGGGCTGGCGAACGACGAGATCGGGTACATCATCCCGAAGCGGCAGTGGGACGAGCAGAAGCCGTTCTGCTACGGCCGCAAGGAGGCGCAGTACGGGGAGATCAACAGTTGCGGGCCGGACGTGGCGAAGGTGCTGTGCGAAGCGTTCAAGCAATTGGTGGAGAAGAAAGATTAACCACAGAGGCACAGGGACACAGAGAAGACGAGAGAAGATTGTTCTGAATCAGCGCGGTTTTCTGCCTTCTCTGTGTCCCTGTGCCTCTGTGGTTAATCCTGTCTTCCTGTCACCCGCTTCACCACCATCGTGGCGTAGCACCCGCGGGGCAGGTCGAACCGCAGGGTGATCTTCCGCTTGCCGCGGTTCAGGTCGTCGTCCGCGGCGTCGGCGGTCATCCCGTCCGGCCGCAGGCACCCGGCCCGCTCGCCCTTCGAGAAGAACGGCTTGTCCAGCCCCGGCACCTTGAGCTGCTTGAGCGTCAGCACCTCTTCGGCCAGCACCGCGTCCAGGTGCGGCAGGTAGTCGGCAGTGGGGTCAGGCTTGAGCCGCGGGGACGGCAGCGGGAGCACCAGCTTGGCCCAGCGGTCGGCCAGCGGGTCGGGCACATCCGTCGGCACCGGCTGTTCGCCGCGGTGCTGGCGGATGACCCCGAGCGCCCCCGGCGGGAAGTTCGCCGCCAGCCACTTCGCCAGCATCCGGTTCCACAGTTCGCTCTGGTACGCCGACAGGTACAGCCCCTGCAACTCCGGCCGCAGCCGGGCCACCGCCCCCTTGAAGTGCGTCGGGTGGTCGCACAGGTATGTGACGAGACTGCGGGCGTGGCCCTTCGCCAGCTTCGCCTTGCACGCCGGCCAGTCGCCCCAGTGCTGCGTCAGGGTCTGCTTCTCCCGCTTCTCGTCCGCCCGGTCGAACTCGTAGGGGGCGGTGAGGGCGAGTTTGAGCGCCTCCTCGAACCGGCCGAACACCAGCTCGCGAGCGACGAACCGGCCGTCCGCCGTCACCGACCCGAACCGCTGGTCGTCGAAGTAGTTCGGCACCCCGGTCCGTCGCACCTGCTCGACCGCCGCCAGCACCCCCGCCTCGTCTTCCGGTTGAACGGATCGCAGGACGACGGCGAAGCGGTTCGCCCGGATGTCTCGGGACGAGTACGACTGGTGCGCCTGCCCGAGGTGCGTCACCTCGATCCGCTGGTGTGAAAGGTCGCGCCGCGGGCCGTGAAAGATCGTCAGGTATTGCGTGGTGTCGGCGTGCCGGTCCTTCAGCCCGCCGTACCCGATCTGGTTCCACCGCAGATTCCACCGGCGGGCGACCACCTGGAGGGCGTCCGGCGTGGTCCAGCCGATCTTGTGCAGCCGGTACAGCGCGAACGGCCCGACCGCCGCCGGCGCCACGTCCGTCAACTCCTCGACCCGGAAGTCCTCCGGGAGTTGCTTCAACTTCATCGGGCTGTTCGTGGTTTGGTTTGTTAGCCCGACGCGCCAGCGAGGGAACCACGCACCCCTCGCTGGCGCGTCGGGCTAACAAAGGCACTGCCGGCTATTCAACGACGGAACGGTCGGCTGGCCGCGAAAAGTGCCGTGTGCGCGCAAAAAAACCGAGAGACGTAGTGACGGGTGCTGTCGCCCACTCAGCCCCGCCATCTCTACGCTCTCGGCTACAACCAACGTTGCCGTCGGTTGTGTATTACACCCTACGCTTCAACTTTCGGAATCTCAAGACCGGCCTCCGGCAAAACTCCGCCCTGTTAGCCGGGGTGTCCGAACTCCGGACAAAGCACCCCCCACCCCGGCGGGACGGGCGGCACCGACTTCGGCTCGTTCGGCCTGGGAATCGGCCTTTTTTCGTCCACCAGCGGGATGCAATCGAAGTCCAGCCGCGGGGTCGGCACCTTGACCGCCGCGTCGGTCAGAATCCCGACAAGTTCCGCCACCGCGACCGGGCTGTTCGGCAGGTGCAGGTGGCCGACCCGCTTCAACTTCAGCTCCTCGCTCGCCTTGAGTCGCGGCGCCCCGATCCAGCGGTGCGAGCGGATGACTTTCGTCGGGTACGGGGCGTCGGTTGCCGGGTCCGCGCTGGAGAACGCCGGGTCGAGGAACACGACGGATTCGAGCGGGATGCCGTCGGTGGTCAGCTTGCAGGCCAGTTCGTGAAGCTGCGTCGCCGCCGCCCCGACGCCGACGAGGACGAACTTGTGATTCGCGTCCTCGCGGTGCAGGCGGTGGATTTCCCGGTAGTACCACGCCTCATCGAACCGCTGGGCGTAGTACACCTTCGGGAACCCGGCCCGCACGATCTCGCACTCCAGTTCCTTCAGCCCGCCGGCGTCGAACACGTCCAGCCCGTTCATCAGGAACACGAACACCTTCGCCCGCGCCGGGGCCGGCACCACCGCCTGTTCGGTGGGTTGTAGGCACTCGCGGTAGGCGGTGTAATGGCAGCGGAGGCACCCGCCCGCGGCCGCCACGCACACCACCGCCGTGAGCAACAGAAGAAAGCACCGGGCCATGACGCATCCTCGCCAAACGGTGATGGTTCACCTGCTTGTGAGGATCGGCAAACTCCCGCGGTCGAGTCGATCGAACCTGTTTTCCCGATTCCCGCTATCCTGCCGAATCCGCCGGTCGTTCGGGTTGGTGAAGATGGCGAAGATGGGGAACTCCTTGGCGAGCCGGGTTCTTGGCGAGCCGGGAGCGTGAGCGACCGGAGGATTCACCCCCTCCGGTCGCTCACGCTCCCGGCTCGCCAATCCATCACCCCACGCGCACCGTCGCCCCCGTTTTCACCGACTCGATCTCGCGGTGGCACAGCACGAGCGCGTCGCGGGCCAACTGCCCGCCGAGCAGGTCCGGCTCCTTGCCGGCCGTCACCCCGTCGGCCGCTGCTTGTAGCTCGGCGGTGAACGCGGCCAGCGGGTCGCCGTCGCCGGGCAGGTCCGGGCGGTGCGAGCCGTCTTTCGTGATGACGGTCAGCGGCATCGCCCCGGACTCGTAGGTGAGTGTCGCCCGCTCCAGGTAGATCTCGTACCCGTGGACGAACGGCCGCCCGCCCAGGCTGACCGCCCCACTCGCGCATGTGACGACCGGCCCGCCGGGGCCGTACCGATACGCCGTGAGCAGGTACGTCACCGCCCCGTTCTCGACGATCCCGGACGAACTCACCTCCCGCGGCACCCCGCACACCAGCCCGATGAAGTGCGTGTCGTGGATGTGCAGGTCCACCGCCGGCCCGCCGGTCTTGGCCGCGTCCGCCATGTCCGCCGACCAGTCCGGCTTGGCGATGATCCGCTTGAAGTTCCCGCCTAGAACCTTGCCGTACTTGCCGCTGCGGATGGCGTCGGCGGCGAACGCGAACTCGGGGAAGAACGGCAGCACATGGGCGACCATGAGCAGCTTGCCGGCGGCCTTCGCCGCCGCCACCATCGCATCGGCGTCGGCCGTGGTCAGGCTGATGGCCTTCTCCACCAGCACATGTTTGCCGGCCTTCAGCGCGGCGAGCGCGAGCGGCGCGTGCTGGTCGGTGACGGTACAGATGTCAATCAGGTCGATGTCCGGGTCGGCGAGCAGGTCGGCGTAGTTGGCGTACTTCTTCACCCCGGACAGATCGACTTGCCCCGGCTCGGGGCCGAAGTTGCCGCGGGTGGTCCGCCAGTCGCCGGCCAGTTTCGCCGGGTCGCGGCTGCACACCGCCGCCACCCGCGCGTCGCGGAGCTTCTGGGCGGCGAGGTAGTGGATGCGGCCCATGAACCCGATGCCGACGACGCCGATGCGGACCATGAGCGGACCCTTCGAGGGGTGGTGCGAACAGGTGCCGATGTTGTAGCGGGGAGGGACCGAAGACCTCACCCCCCGGCCCCCTCTCCAAAGTGGAGAGGGGGTGTTCATGTCGCCGTCGTGGCCGGTGCGCCCGTTCCCACAGGCGAATGGCAGACCCACATCATCGATGCCTGCCCCGTTTGAACACCCCCTCTCCATTCATGGAGAGGGGGCCGGGGGGTGAGGTCTTCTGCCGAATCAACCCCTCACCTCCGCCTTCGGCCGGATCAGCAGCACCAGCCCGACGGACAGCACCACCACCGCGGCGAACAGGGCGAAGCTGACGTTGTCCTCCACCTTCGCCGTGCGGAGCTTGCCGTACCCCCAGTCGGCGAACCCGCCGCACCCGACGCTGACGAAGTTCATGATCCCGTACCCGGTGGCCCGCAGGTGCGGGCGGACGATCTGGCACAGGATGGGCATGTTGTTCCCGTCGAAGAACCCCCAGCCGAACCCGAACAGCACGAGTGCGGCCACCGCCACCCCCAGCGTGGGGGCGTTGCCGACGCCGAACAGGGCCGGGATGATGAGGCTGGTGCCGATCGCGCTGACGAAGATCCGCCCGCGGGCGGTCCGGCCGACCGCCCGGTCGGACAGCCACCCGCCGACGATCACGCCCACGATCGCCGCCAGTTGCCACGACAGGGTGGCGGTGAACCCGGCCAGCCCCTGGGTCAGGTCGAACCGCACCTTCAGCACCTTCGGCATCCAGTCGCGGACCACCCACCCGGCCATCGCCGGCAGGGTGAAGTACAGCACCAGCAGCAGGAACGACGGGTTGGTGACGAGTTCCTTCGCGTCGCGGACGGGGTTCGACTTCAACCCTTCCGCCTCCACCCGCGGGAGGTCCCGCAGCAGCAGCACCAGCGGCACGGCGTAGATCATGCCGACCACCCCGCAGGCGGTGAACGCCCCCCGCCAGCCGATCATCGGTGCGTCGGCCGCGTACCCGCCGAACCCGCCGACGATCACCCCGAGGTACACCGCCATCTGGTGCATCCCGACCGCCCGCGAGCGGGTGCCGCCGGCGTGGTAGTCGGCGATGAGCGCGAGCGCCGCCGGGAAGTAGAACGCCTCGGAGATGCCCATGAGCGAGCGGGCCAGCATCAGGTCGCCGAACGTGACCGCCTGGCCGGTCCACCACGTCACCGCCGACCACACGAACAGGCTGCCACAGATGGTGAACCGGCGGCTGAAGCGGTCGGCGATCCACCCGCCGACCGGGCTGAGGATCGCGTACACCCACTTGAACTGGCCGAGCATCAGCCCCCAGTTCGCGTCCACCTTGGCGGGCGGGATGTCGGCGGCCACCGAGAACTGCATGGTGGTCAGCATCTGCCGGTCGAGGTAGTTGAGCGCCGCCACCGGCATGAGCAGCACGACGACCAGCCAGGCGGTGCGGGCGGCGTTCACGGTGTCGAATCCTTGGGGCACGGTCCAACGCTGTTTCGTCCGGCCGAACCGGGATGGTTCCGGAAAGGGGTCCCCCCACCCGGCCGGAACCAATGAGAGCCGGCCGGCGACACCCTCCGGAGTGGTCGGCCCGCCCCTCTCGGGTATACTTCGGCGGTGAAGCGTCCACACCCCGTCTTGCAGTCCGCCCTCGGCCTCGCCGCCGGCGTGGCCGTGGTGGCCCTGTTCCTCGGCCCCCGCCCGCGGCCCCAAGCTGCCATGCCCCGCGAAACCGTCCTCACCGCCGGAGCCGGCGGCCGCATCCTGACCAACTGCAACGTGTGGTCGCCGGACGGCAAGTGGGTGGTGTTCGACACCCGCTCCGACCCGGCCGGGAACACGTTCGACGGCACCCGCATCCAGGCGGTGAATGTCGAGACGCGGGAGGTTCGCACAGTGTACGAATCCCGCAACGGGGCGTGCTGCGGGGTCGTGACGTGGCACCCGACCGAGCCGAAGGTGGCGTTCATCCTCGGCCCGGAGCACCCGACCGCGGAGTGGGGCTACGGCCCGACCCGCCGGCAGGGGGTGAGCGCCTCGGGTGGGTCGCTCTCTCCGAGAGCGACTTCTGGCCCCGACTCCCGGAGGGAGTCGGCCACCCGACCGGCTGAACAGGGTGGGCCGCTCACTCCGAGAGCGACATCGGAACCGACTGTCGGAGACAGTCGGCCACCCGATGTGGCCCACAACCTCGACGCCCGCAACCTGATGACGCCGTTCACGCCGGGCGCGCTGCGGGGCGGGTCGCACGTCCACGTGTGGCACCCGGCCGGCGACTGGGTGAGTTTCACCTACGAGGACGAGGTGCTGGCCCGGCACACGCAGGTGGTTTCGTTCCGCGACCTGAACCAGCGGAACGTGGGCGTGAGCATCCCGCGGCCGGTGACGGTGCCGAAGTCGCACCCGCGGAACCACGACGGTTCGCACTTCAGCGTGCTCGTCACCCGCACCGAATCCCAGCCGGGCGACGGCACCGACCAGATCAGCAAGGCGTTCGAGGACGCCTGGGTGGGCACCGACGGGTACGTTCGGCCGGACGGCAACCGTCAGCGGCGGGCGATCGCCTTCCAGGGGCTGGTGAACGCCGGTGGCAACCCGGTAGCCGAGGTGTTCATCGCCGACCTGCCGGACGACCTGACGAAGGCCGGCAACTGGCCGCTCGAAGGCACAGTGCTTCGTCGCCCGGCCCCGCCGCTGGGCACCACACAACGCCGGCTGACGTTCACCACCCATCACAAGTACCCCGGCCTCCAGGGGCCGCGGCACTGGCTCCGCAGCTCGCCGGACGGCTCGCGGATCGGCTTCCTCCGCAAGGACCCGGCCGGGGTGGTGCAGTTCTGGACCGTATCCCCGAACGGTGGCGACCCGGTGCAGGTGACGAAGAACGATCACCCGGTGGCGTCCTGCTTCACCTGGCACCCGGACGGCCGGCGGGTGGCGTTCGTGATGGACAACAGCGTGTGCGTGACGGACGTGACCAGCGGCGAGACGACGCGGCTGACCGCCCGCACCGACGACGCTACCGCCCCGCGGCCGGAGGCGTGCGTGTTCAGCCCGGACGGCTCGCGGCTCGCGTTCGTGCGGCACCTGCCGGACGCGGGCAAGTCGTACAACCAGATCTGCGTGGTCGAGGTGCCGTAGCGGGATGGTCTTCGTTGGTGTCCCGGCTTTAGCCGGTCTTCGGTGGTGCCTGAGAGTGGTAGGCACACTCCGTGTGCCGTTCTAGATGACGGCACACGGAGTGTGCCTACCACGCTCAGACCGGGCGGGTGACCCCGCCGGTTCACCCAGACCGCCTGAAGGCGGGACACCAGCGAAGACACCTTCCCGCCCAGCGCCAGAGGCTTTCGACACAGCATGGACGAGTTCGACGAACACGCCGCATCCGACACCACCCGGCGGTGGGTGGCGGACGTGGTGATCGGGCTGAACCTGTGCCCGTTCGCCCGGAAGGTCTACGACGCCGGCCGGGTGCGGTACGCCGTCACCCCGGCGGCCGACGTGGACGCGCTGTTGGCCGTGCTCGAAGCGGAACTGAAGGCGCTGGCAGCGGCCCCGCGGGCCGAGATCGAGACCACCCTACTCATCCACCCGCGGGCGCTGCCGACGTTCGACGAGTACCTCGACTTCCTGCCCGAGGCCGACCGGCTGCTCCGCCGGCTCGGGCTGCGCGGCGTCGTCCAGATCGTCGGCTTTCATCCCGACTTCCGGTTCGCCGACACGCCGGCCGACGCGGTGGAGAACTACACCAACCGCTCCCCGCACCCGATGCTGCACCTGCTGCGGGAGGACAGCATCACCGAGGTGTCGGGCGACCCGGCCGCGCTGGCCGCCATCCCCGAGCGGAACGTGGAAACGCTCCGCGGGCTAGGCCGGGCGGCGGTGTTGGCCCGCCTGCGGGCAACAACTGGCGAGCCGGGAGCGTGAGCGACCGGAGGTTCGGCCGCGAAGCTGGTCCCAGGGGTTCCGTCGCTCCGCTCCGTCACCCCTGGCTACGGGCACCCGCCCCTCCGGGGTGAAGAACTGGGCATGACAACTGCTCCGGTCGCTCACGCTCCCGGCTCGCCGGCAAGATCGCCACCGATTTCGTAAAAGAACCCTGGGCCGCACCGCCACCCGAGACCCCGAGTCATGTCCGACACGTTCCAGATGATCGCCGCCCCACACACCCCGTTCCGGCCGGACGGCGGGCTGAACCTGGACGTGATCGGCAAACAGGCCGAGCTGTTCCTGCGGCAGCAGATTGACGGCGTGTTCTGCTGCGGCACCACCGGCGAGGGGCTGTCGATGACGACGGCCGAGCGGGTGCAGATGACGGAGCGGTGGGTGAAGGCGGCGGCCGGGAAGCTGCGGGTGATCGCGCACGTCGGGCACAACTGCCAGCGGGACGCGGCCGACCTGGCGGCGGCGGCTAAGGCGGCCGGGGCGAACGGGGTGGCGGCCGTCGCCCCGCACTTCCTCAAGCCGAACACGGTGGAGGAGTTGACCGCGTTCTTCGCCCCGGTGGCGGCGGCGTGCGCCCCGCTGCCGTTCTTCTTCTACGACATCCCGTCGCTCACGAACGTGCGGCTGAGCGCGGCCGCGTTCCTGGACCACGCCGGCGGGGCCATCCCGAACCTGGGCGGGGTGAAGTTCACCAACATCGACGTCATCACCCTGCAAGAGTGCCTGACCGCCGGCGGGGGGAAGTACGAGGTGTTCTTCGGGTGCGACGAGATGCTGCTCGGGGCGCTGGCGGTGGGCGTGCGGCGGGCGGTGGGCAGCACGTACAACTACTCGTCGCGGCTGCACCGCGAGGTGATCGCCGCGTTCGAGGCCGGGGACGTGGACATCGCCGCCGACCTCCAGCGGAAGAGCGTGCGGATGGTGCGGGTGCTGGAGAAGTTCGGCGGGCCGGTGCGGGCGGGCAAGGCGGTGATGCGGCTGTTCGGGGTGGACTGCGGGCCGGTCCGCCCGCCGCTGCTGCCGATGAGCGAGGCGGAGGTGACGGCGCTGCACGCGGAGCTGGTCGCCCTCGGGGCGCTGAACGAACCGGGGTGAGGGCGAACGGTCGGCGTCAGCCGGCCGGTGGTTCCAACCACCCGCGGCCTGACGGCCACGGTTCGCCAAGTCGCCGGTACTCCGCCAGCAGCCGCGCCCGCACCGGCACCCCCATCCGCCACACCGCCCGCTGGCCCTCCGCGTACTCCTCCCGGCCCTCCTTCGTCTCGATCCGGATCGGGCTGAACCCGTACCCGCTCAGGTCATACGGGCTGGCCCGCATGTCCAATTCCCTCGCTGCCACCGCCACCGCGAACGCCTCCGCCAACACCGCCGACGACACCCACGGGGCCAGCTTGTACGCGAACTTGTACAGGTCCATGTTCACATGCACGCACCCCGGCTGGTCGTGGGCGGTGGTCGTGTCGCGGGTGAGGGTGGTGCGGTTGAGCGGCACGGCGGCCGGGGTGAAGAAGCGGAAGGCGTCGTAGTGCGAACACCGCAGCGGCAGCGATTCGACCACGGGTTCCGCCGCAACGCGGAGCGGCACGCGGGAGTGCCGGACGTCGGCGGTGCGGTACACCATCGCCCACTCGTGCAGGCCGAAGCAGCCGAACTGCGGCTCGCGGCCCGTCACCGCTTGCAGGTGCTCGATCGCCCAGCGGAGGTAGCCGCGGCGTTGCTCGGGAAAGGATTCGGCGGGTAGCACGATGCCACCGGGCACCTCGCGGAACAGGTGCGGCCAGTCGGCGTCGGCGAGGGTCGCCCCGTCGAGGACGACGTTCACCCCCGGCGACCACCGCAGCAGGTGGGCGGCGCGGTACGAGTAGTACTCGAACAGGAAGTCGTAGACGGGGTGCTTGCGGCCGGACCGGGACACGCGGTCCGCCGCCAGCGGGCGGACGCGGGCGAGGTACTGTTCGCGCCGATCGCGCCAGTCGGGTTCGGGCAAACGGTCGGTCATCACGCGAACTCGACCCCCTCCACCTCCACCAGGTTGTCGTAGAACGTGGCCCCGCCGCCCTGGTCCGTCAGCGCGGTGCTGGTGGTAGTGTTCACGTTCACCCCGTCCGCCGTGTGCTTGTTCCACCAGATGCCATACGACACCACCACGCCGGGCCGCACCGTGTCGCCGACCACCGCCTTCGCCCGGAAGCTGCCGCGGCCGTTCCGCACCCGCACCCGCTGGCCGTCGATGATGCTGCGGCGGGCGGCGTCCGCCGGGTGCATCTCCACCACCGGCTCGCCGGCGCGGGTCCGCAGCGTGTCCACGTTCACGAACGTGCTGTTCAGGAAACTGGGCGTCGGCGGGGTGAGCATTTGCAGCGGGAACTCGGCGGCGAGGTCGGGTTTGGTCTGCGGGTCCTCGTGCGGCGGGATGTAGTGCGGCAGCGGGTCGCGGCCGTCGGCCTCCTCCCGCGGCGAGAACAGCTCGCACTTGCCGGACGGCGTGGGGAACTTCCCGGCGGCGAACGGCGCCCAGTTCTCGGGCACGTTCAGCCGGACGGGGCCGTTGGCGAGCAGGTGGTCGAACCCGATGCCGGCGAAGTGCCCCTGCTCCGGGAACGCCCGCCGCGCCAACTCCTCGTCACTCATCCCGAACAGCTCGTCCTCGAACCCCATCGCCGTCGCCAGCAGGCGGAACACCTTTGTGTTCGACTTCGCTTCGCCGAGCGGGGCGATCGCCGTCTTATTCACCTGCACGTACAGGTGCCCGTAGCTGTTGTGGATGTCGAAGTGTTCGAGCTGACTGGTAGCCGGCAGCACGATGTCGGCGTAGTCGGCGGTGTCCGTCTGGAACAGGTCGTGGACGACGGTGAACAGGTCGTCGCGCTCCAGGCCCGACAGCACGCGGCTCTGGTCCGGGCAAACCGCCGCCGGGTTCGAGTTGTACACGTACAGCGCCTGCACCGGCGGGCCGGGCAGTTCGCCGTGCAGCGCCTCCGCCAGTTGTGTCATGTTGACGGTGCGGGTGCCGGGCGGGATCAGGTCCGGCCGCATCAGGAACGCGTCGTCGAACGGGTACAACTTGCTGGTGCTCAGCATCGCCCCGCCGCCGGGCTGCCGCCAGTCGCCGGTGACGGCCGGGAGGCAGCACACCGTGCGAACGGCCATCGCCCCGCCGCCGTGCCGCTGCATCCCGTAGTTCAGGCGGATGAACGCCGGCTTCGTGGTGCCGAGTTCGCGGGCCAGTTGCTCGATCGTCTCCACCGGCAGGGCGGTGATGCGGGCCACCGTCGCCGGGTCGTACCCGCTCATCACCCGCCGCTTCAGTTCCTCCCCACCCAGGCAATAGCGGTCGAGGTAATCCTGATCCTGTAGCCCGTCGCGGAAGAGGACGTGCATCACCCCGAGGGCCAGCGCCGCGTCGGTGCCGGGGCGAACCGGAATCCACCAGTCGGACGCCGCGGCGGTGCGGCTGCGGTGCGGGTCGATGGTGACGATCTTCGCCCCAGCCTTCTGCGCCCGCAGCATGACCGCCCACAGATGCACGTTCGTGACCTTGGTGTTCGACCCCCAGTTGACGATGTACCGCGACTGCGTGACCGTCGCCGGGTCGATCACCGCCCGCGTGCCCAGGGTGATGTCGCACCCCACCCCGCCGGCGGTGGCGCAGATGGTGCGGTCGAGTAGCGACGCACCGAGACGGTGGAAGAAGCGGCGGTCCAGGCTGCCGTACTGGAGCTTGCCCATCGTGCCGGCGTAGCTGTACGGCAGGATCGCCTGCGGGCCGTGCTCACTCGCCGCGATCTGCTTGAAGCGTGAAGCGATTTCGGCGACGGCTTCACCCCAACTGATCGGCTCGAACTTGCCCTCGCCTTTGCGGCCGACGCGACGGAGTGGCGTGGTCAACCGGCCGGGGTGGTACACCCGCTCCAGGTAGTTCGCCACCTTCTGGCACAGGAACCCGTCGGTGAACGGGTGGTCGGCGTCGCCCCGCATCCGTACCGCTTTGCCGGTGGCCGGATCGACGGTCACGACCCACCCGCAGGTGTCCGGGCAGTCGTGCGGGCACACCCCGCGGACATCGAGGGTGGGAAGCGGTTGAGTCATGGCGGCACCGGAGGGGGGAGCGGGATTCACCACAGACCAAAATAGTGTGACGGGAAGTTCGGCAGTTACCGCGAAAACCGAAAAAAAATACTTGCAGCCGCTTGTGTCAGCCGCTCCCGTTACACATCATTGTGAATACCCGCTCGTAAGCGGTGTGGGAGTCACACCTGTCAGGTCCGGGTATGCCCGCCCCAGACACCACCATCGACTTTTTGGACATGGTCCGCAAGAGCGGCCTGGTGCCGCCGGAGCGGACGAACGCGCTCTTGGTCCAGCAGCCGCACATCGGCGAGGAGTCGGTCGAGCGGCTGGCGAACGCCTTCATCCGCGCCGGCCTGCTCACCTTCTTCCAGACCAAGCAGCTCAAGCAGGGGCGGTACAAGCGGTTCCAGATCGCCGGCAAGTACCGGCTGCTCGAACTGCTCGGCGTCGGCGGCATGGGCGCCGTGTACCTGTGCGAGCACGAGTACATGAAGCGGCTGGTGGCGGTGAAGGTGCTGCCGCTGGACAAGCTGGCCGCCGACCCGTCGGCGCTGCAGCGGTTCTACCGGGAGGCGCGGGCGGTGGCCGCCCTGAACCACCCGAACGTGGTGCAGGCGTATGACATCGACAAGTTCGACACCGTCCACTTCCTGGTGATGGAGTACGTGGACGGGTCCAGCCTCCAGGAAATCGTCTCCCGGTACGCGGCGAGCGGGCGGTTCTTCGACCCGGTGCGGGCGGCCCACTACATCGCGCAGGCGGCGGCCGGCATCCAGCACGCGGCCGAACTCGGGCTCGTCCACCGCGACATCAAGCCGGGCAACCTGCTGCTCGACCGCAGTGGGATCATCAAGGTGCTGGACATGGGCCTGGCCCGGTTCCACGACCACCGGCACGACGGGCTGACCGAGCGGTTCGACGAGTCGTGCATACTCGGCACCGCCGACTACCTGGCACCGGAACAGGCGATGAACCAGCCGGTGGACGTGCGGGCGGACGTGTACGGGCTGGGCGGCACCCTGTACTTCCTGCTCACCGGCCGGTCCCCGTTCCCGGACGGGAACGTGGCCCAGAAGCTGGTCGCCCAGCAGACGCAGGCCCCGCGGGCGGTGACCGAGTTCCGCCCGGACGTGCCGGCGGAGCTGCTGCGGGTGCTGGACACGATGCTGGCGAAGAACCCGGCCGACCGCTACCAGACGCCGAACGAGCTGATCCGCGCGCTCGAGCCGTGGGTGAGCCAGCCGGTCGGCCCGCCGCCGGCCGAGGAGATGCCGGTGCTGTCCCCGGCCGTGCTGGAGCTGATCGGCCAGAACCCGCTGCCCGGCCGGGCGGACAGCTCGCTCGGGCGGATCCCGGGGCTGCGGGGGTCCGGGTTGAACAACTCGTCGGTTCACATCGCGCCGGACGTGTCGCAGGCGATGGTGCCCACCCGCCGCAACCACGACACCGCCCGCATGCACCCGGCCGAGGTGCCACTCACGCCGGCCGGGTGGCCGGCCCGCTCGCGGTTGGTGCTGGTCGCCGCCGGCTCGTTCGTGTCCGCGCTGATTATTCTGGTCGCACTGTACTTCCTCTTCCGCTGACCCGCCACACACCCGCCCGCCGAACCGACGGCCGGGGTTCGTTTTCCGCCGCGATCCTCGCGCGTGGCGTATAGTGACGGCATCCCCGACCGCCGACCACGTCCGTCCGCCCCGAGACCGCGATGCCGGCGCCCGCGTCCAATCAGGAACTGCTCACCCTGATCGCCAAGTGCGGGGTGTTCGACGCCGCGCGGATCCAGGCGTACATGACCGACCTGGCCGCCCGACCGGGCGGGGTGCCGGCCGACCCGGCCAAGCTGGCCGCCCGCATGGTGACGGACGGGGTGCTGTCCAACTTCCAGGCCGAGAACCTGATGGCCGGGCGGTGGAAGCGGTTCTCCATCGGCAAGTACAAGCTGCTGGAGCGGCTGGGCGTGGGCGGCATGGGGCAGGTGTTCCTGTGCGAGCACAAGCTGATGAAGCGGAAGGTGGCGGTGAAGGTGCTGCCGGCGGCCAAGGCGAAGGACCAGGCGTCGCTCCAGCGGTTCTACCGGGAGGCGCGGGCGGTGGCCGCCATGGACCACCCGAACCTGGTCCGCGCGTACGACATCGACCAGGACCAGAACCTGCACTTCCTGGTGATGGAGTACGTGGACGGGGCGAACCTGCACGACGTGGTCCGCCTGTCCGGCCCGCTGCCCGTGCCCCGCGCCTGCCACTACATGTACGCCGCCGCCGTCGGCCTCCAGCACGCGCACGAGATGGGGCTGGTGCACCGGGACGTGAAGCCGGCGAACATCCTGATCGACCGGGCCGGGGTGGTGAAGATCCTGGACCTGGGGCTGGCCCGGTTCTTCGACCCGGACGAGAACGACCACCTGACCAAGAAGTACGACGAGAACGTGCTCGGCACGGCCGACTACCTGGCGCCGGAGCAGGCCATCGACAGCTCGGCGGCGGACATCCGGGCGGACCTGTACGCCCTCGGCGGCACCTTCTACTTCCTGCTCACCGGCCAGCCGCCGTTCCCGGACGGGAGCGTCGCCCAGAAGCTGCTGTGCCACCAGAGCCGCGCCCCGAAGCCGGTCCGCGACCTCCGCCCGGACGTGCCGGCGGAGGTGGCGGCCGTCATCGACAAGCTGATGGCGAAGGCGCCGGCCGACCGCTACCAGACGCCGAACGAGCTGATGGCCGTCCTCACCCCGTGGGTGCAGACGCCCATCCCCCCGCCGCCCGAACACGAGATGCCGAAGCTGTCGGCCGCGGCCGCCGCCGGAGTGATGCGGCCGGCCAGCTCGTCCAACCAGTTGCTGGGTACCGAGCAGTACCGGCAGAACCCGCTGGCCCTCGCCCCGGCCCCGCCGTCCGCCCCGCCGGTCGCCAAACCGGCGCTCGCCCGACCGGCCACAGCCAAGCCCGTCGCCCAGCCGCAAACCGACGACCCAGGGAACCCGTGGGAGTCGATCACCTCACCCGAGACGCTGCCCACGTCCAGCCAGCCGACGGGCAAGAACCAGCCGAACGCGAAGTCCGCCCCGGTGCCCGCCGGCGCCCGCAGTCGCGGGCGGATCACGCCGCCGAAGTCGTCGGTCAAGCCGCTGGTGGTCGCGGCGATCGTCGGCGGGGTGCTGCTGCTACTCGTCGGCGGGGCGGCGGTGGGGCTGTACTTCTTCAACCCGTTCGGCGGGAAGACGGCCGCGACCACGCCGGCGACCAAACCCCGCGAGGCGCGGACGTGGTACGTGTCCGCCGCCGGCACCGGCCCGGACCCGGACAGCACGCGGAGGAGCGTCAAGGAGTTGGGTAAAGACCTGAAGCCGGGCGACACCATCGTGTTCACGGACGACACGTTCGAATCCGACGCCCTGTCGATCCGGGGCGTGAACCTGGAGGCCGGGAACGCGGCCAGGTCCGTCACCTGGGTGTACAAGCCGGAGGGCGGGAAGCCGGCCACGGCCGTCCTCGACCTGCCCGGCGGCGGCACCGTCCGCGGGCTGATGATCGACGCCGGCGGGCAGTGCGACTACGGGGTATTGGTGTCGGGCGCGGCCACCGGGGTGACGTTGGAGAACGTGACGGTGCGGAACGCCCGCAAGGTGGGCATCCGGGTTCACAACGCCACCGCCGACGGCACGCCGATCCGCATCGCCAACTGCCGGGTGACGGCCGGCGACGCGGCCGACGGGGCGGTGGCCGTCACCGGCACCACACGCGGCGGCACGGTCGGGGTGGAGGTGAGCGGGTGCCGGCTGGAGGGGGCGAACAAGGGGGCGGCGATCCTGATCGAGGGGAACGTCGTCCGGCTGGAGGTGAAGAACTGTCGGGCGTTCCAGTTCGCCGCCGGGGTGTCGGTCCTCACCGTCGGCGACCGGATGGACGTGACCGTCGAGCGGAACACGTTCCACACCCTCGCCGCCGGGCTGAGGGTGGACCAGCCGTTGTCGCTGAACACGCCCGTCACCCTCCGTCACAACTACTTCGGGGCGACCGCCGAGGTGGGCAAGGTGGCCGGGGACCCGCTGATGGTGAAGGCGGAGAACAACGGCCGCGACGCCGGCAGCAAGGACGGCAACCTGACCACCCCGGTGGCCACCGGGGTGGTGCCCAAGCCGAAGCCGAACGCCCCGGACAACCAGTTCCTGGTGCCCGCCGGCAAGGTCACGGTGGGCGACAAGAAGACGCCGATCGGCGCCGACTGACCGACCGCATGTGACGGCTCAGGTGGGAGCGAGTCGGGCAGAGTCCGCCGCCGGACCCATTTGTGTCCGGGTTTGTACATGAGAATGGGATGTGTCCACGGGGGGTGTCGCACCCCGGACACAACACATCCGCCCCGCCTCTATAACAGCACTTCCGATTCCGCCTCCGCCGGCGCTCCACGCCGCACCCACGGACCTACGCTCATGGCCGAGAAGATCACCGCCCGCGCGAAGAACTACCCCGACTGGTACCTGAACGTGGTGAAGGAGGCGGGGCTGGCCGACAACTCCGGGGTGAAGGGGTGCATGGTCATCAAGCCGACCGGGTACGCGCTGTGGGAGAAGATGCAGCGCGGGCTGGACAAGCTGTTCAAGGACACCGGCCACGTCAACGCCTACTTCCCGCTGTTCATCCCGATGAGCTACCTGGCCAAAGAGGAGGAGATGGCCGAGGGGTTCGCCAAGGAGTGTGCGGTGGTCACGCACTACCGGCTGAAGGCGGAGAAGGGGAAGCCGCTGCACGTCGATCCGACGGCAGAGTTGGAAGAGCCGCTGATCGTGCGGCCCACCTCCGAGACGATCATCTGGAAGACGTACAAGGAGTGGATCCAGAGCTACACCGACCTGCCGCTGCTCATCAACCAGTGGTGCAACGTGGTGCGGTGGGAGATGCGCACCCGCCTGTTCCTCCGCACCGCCGAGTTCCTGTGGCAGGAGGGGCACACCGCCCACGCCACCGCGAAGGAGGCGGAGGAGGAGACGCACCGCATGGTGAACGTGTACCGCACGTTCGCCGAGGAGTTCATGGCGATGCCGGTGCTGGTCGGGCCGAAGTCCGACGGGCAGAAGTTCCCCGGTGCCGTGTACACGCTGTGCATCGAAGCCATGATGCAGGACGGCAAGGCGCTGCAAGCGGGCACGTCGCACTTCCTCGGGCAGAACTTCGCTAAGGCGTTCGACGTGAAGTTCACCACCGCGGACAACAAGAAGGAGTTCGCCTGGGCGACGAGCTGGGGCGTGAGCACGCGGCTGATCGGCGGGCTGATCATGACGCACAGCGACGACAACGGGCTGGTCATCCCCCCGCGGCTGGCGCCCACGCACGTCGTCATCTGCCCGCTCGGGCGGAACGAAGCCGAGCGGGCCCCGTGCCTGGCCGCCGCCGAGAAGTTGGCAGCCGAGTTGCGGGATCTGCCACGGAACGAGTTCTTCGGGTACGAGCCGCTGAGCGTGAAGATCGACAACGACATGAAGAACGCCCCCGGCTACCGCTTCGCCGAGTACGAACTGCGGGGCGTGCCCGTCCGGGTGGAGATCGGGCCGAAGGACATCGAGAAGGCGGCGTGCGTGGTGGCCCGGCGCGACATGCCCGGCAAGGAGGGGAAGACGATGGGTATCCCGCTGACCGGGGCCGCGGCGCACATCGACGGCCTACTCCGTGACATCCAGAAGGCGCTGTTCGACCGGGCGAAGAAGATGCGGGACAGCCGCACCGTGACGGCGAACACACTCGACGAGTTCAAGCAACTGTTCCCGGTGAGCGGGGACGAGGAGAAGGAGTTGGGCCTCGACGCGCTCAAGTTCGTGTACGCCCACTGGGACGGCACCCGCGAGACCGAAGACCGGGTGCAGAAGGAGTTCAAGGCGACCATCCGCTCCCTGCCGTTCGACGGCCCGGCCGAACCGGGGACGTGCCTGTTCACCGGCCAGCCGTCCGCCCAGCGGGTGGTGTTCGCAAGGGCGTATTGAGAGTCTTCGCGGTGAGCTTACGAGTGGGACCAACCCCGCTCGCGAGCTCGCCACGAAGAGTGTTGGGGATGCCGATGCGAATCCTCACCGGCCGTGACATCTACATCCATTCCCTCCGCTTCTCTTCCGACGGCCGCTTCCTGGCGTCTGACGGCTACACCCCGATTGTCCGCTACTGGTTCGTGAACGTGTGGCAGGTATCTGGAGAGGCAAGCCCCAAGCATAGCGTCGAAGGTCAGCTAAATCATGGGGACGACTTCACCCCAGACAACCGAAAGTTACGGCTCACGCAGTCCAACCGCCGGATCGCACTCAGCCTCGCTACCGGCAAAGTGGTGTTGGCTGCCCCTCGCCTGGACACGGGCGAGACTTCACCGAACCGGCAGTGGACCGTGTCCCACGAGAACGTTCTCCTGGCCGATGTACACCGGCTACGAGCGGTGTGCCGCGTCGGCCGGAGGCGGGTCGAACGTTGGACCCGTGAATTCCCCCGCACCCCCGCTCCAACGGGTGACATCTGGGACGGGCGAGAAGAGTATTTTAGCCGCCTCGGGTTCGTGGCAGACGGAACCCGCATCCTCGTCGTGTTCATGAGGTACGGGAACTTTCCAATTGAAGAGGCGGTTCAGCGGGTGCGCGGCGGCCGCCCGATCGAACAGGAGATTGTGCGAGTGCTCAACACGGAGACGGGTCAAGATGTCGCCGAATGTCGAGGCGAGCGGTCCACTTTGACCGGACCGAACGGGGAATTGCTTTACTTGCGCGGTCCGTCGTTTCGAATCCTCGACACATCGAGACTCGATCAGCCCGCCATCACCCGTACCAACTCCTCCGGCGAAGAATACACCGCCGCGGCGTTCTCGCCGGACGGCAAGCTGTTCGCCACCACCAGCAACGACGCCACCGTGACCATGTGGGACACCGCCACCTGGGAGCCGATCCGGCAGTTCGGTTGGGAGATCGGCCGGTTGAGGGCAGTGGCGTTCGCCCCGGACGGCCTCACCTGCGCCGCCGGCAGCGACACCGGCAAGGTGGTACTGTTCGACGTGGACGCCTGAAGTGTTCCACTCGCTCCGCGAGTGGCAACCGAAGCCACTCGCGGAGCAAGTGGAACACTCTATCGCAGCCAGCTCGGCAACTCGCCCGGCGGGGGGAGCTTCACCACCGTCACGCTGGACACGCTCGGGTGCCCCCGCACCGCGCTCACCGCCTCGTCCGGCGGCACGCTGTCCAGGTTGAGCACCCCGATCGCCTCCCCGCCGGCCGTCTTCCCCGCCCGCCCGACGGTCATGGCGGCGATGTTCACCGCGTGGTTGCCGAAGATGTTCCCGACGAACCCGATCAGCCCCGGCACGTCCCGGTGGGTGAACACGAACAGGGTGCCGTCCAGGTAGCTCTCCAGGCGGTACGGCCCGAGCTGCACCAGCCGCGGGTACTGGTCGCCGAACAGGGTGCCGGACGCGGTGTACGTCTTCTTGTCCGTCTCCACCTCGGCGGTGATGAGCGACGCGAAGTCCCCCTTCCGCGGGCTGCTCGCCTCGGCGATCTCGATCCCCCGCTCGCGGGCGATCAGCTCGGCGTTCACCAGGTTCACCCCCTGGGCCAGTCGGCTCTCCAGCAGCCCGGCGGTGAACGCGGCGGTCAGCAGCTTGGTCTTCTTCGACGCCAGCTCGCCCTTGTACGTCAGGGTCGCCCGGCGGAGTTGCCCCTGAGCCATCTGCGCGTGCAGCAGGCCGAGCCGCCGGGCCAGTTCGACGTACTGCCGCAGGGCGTCCAGTTCGGCCCGGTCGAGCGCGGCCATGTTCACCGCGTTCGCCACGATGCCCCGCAGCAGGAAGTCGGCCAGCAGTTGCGCCGCCTCCACCGCCACGTTCTCCTGTGCCTCCACCGTACTCGCCCCGAGGTGCGGGGTGAGGACCACGTTCGGGGCGGACAGCAGCGGGTTGTCCGGCGGCGGCGGCTCGGCGGTGAACACGTCGATGCCGGCCCCGGCGATCACCCCGGCCTTGAGCGCGTCGGCCAGTGCCGCCTCGTCGTAGATGCCCCCGCGGGACACGTTCAGCACGCGGGCGGTCCGCTTCATCCGCGCCAGTTGCGGCCCGGAAATCAGCCCCCGCGTCTCCTCCGTCAGCGGTACGTGGACGGTCAGGTAGTCCACCTTCGGCAGCATGTCGTCCAGCCCGGCCGCCGCGTCGTACCCGAGTTCGGCCACCTTCGCCGGGGTGACGAACGGGTCGAACGCCAGCACGTTCATGCCCAGGCCGATCGCCCGCTGGGCCACCTCCCGGCCGATCCGCCCGAGGCCGATCACCCCGAGGGTTTTCCCCGTGAGCTGCGTGCCCAGGTACTTGTTCCGGTCCCACTTGCCCACCCGCATGGTGGCGTCGGCGGCGGGGATGTGCCGGCTGAGGGCGAACATGAGCGCGATGGTGTGTTCGGCCGCCGACACGGTGTTCCCGCCCGGCGTGTTCATCACCACCACCCCCTTGCGGGTGGCCGCCTCCACGTCGATGGTGTCCACCCCCACCCCGGCGCGGGCCACCGCCCGCAGCTTGCCGGGGTCGCTCAGCAACTCGGCGGTGATCTTGGTGGCGCTGCGGACGATGACCGCGTCGGCACTTCGCAGGGCGTCGCGTAACTCATCCCCTTTCAGGCCGGGGCGGTTGTCCACTTCGATGCCGGCGGCGGTGAGCTGGTCGATCCCGCTGGCTTCCAACTTGTCGGCGATGAACACGCGGGGCATGTCGGTCCCATCGGCAGTTCGGGCGGAGAGGTCAACGGGTAGTTTACGACCGCGGTCGCCGTCCGCCCGCCGCATGTACAATGCGAACAGGCGAGCAATCACCGAACCCGCGGCGGCGGCCGGGGTTCGTTCCCGTTAGAAGGGGTCGGTCATGGCAGTCGCAGTGGTGGTGCCGTCGGCCGGGGACGCGGTCACGGAGGGGCGGATCGCCCGCTGGCTGGTGGCCGACGGGGCGGCGGTGAAGGCCGACCAGAACCTGTTCGAACTGGAGACGGACAAGCTGACCGTCGAGGTGCCGGCGCCGTCCGCCGGGGTTCTGAAAATTGTGGTCCAGGCCGGCGAGGTGGTGAAGGTCGGGCAGACGGTGGCGAACGTGGACCCGGCCGGATCACCGAGTGCCGCTCCCGCGGCCAAGCCCGAAGCGGCGAAGCCGGAACTGGCGGCCACCGCGGTCATCTCCAAGCCCACCGAGCGGGTCGCTTCCCCCGCCGCCGCCGCCGCCATCCGCGACAAGGATCTGGACCCGGCAAAGCTGCCGGCCACCGGCCCCGGCGGGCGGATCACGAAGGACGACGTGCTGGCCCACCTGGCAAGCCCACCGGCCGAGAGCAAACCCGCCGCGGTGAACGGCCCGAAGCCGGCGGACAAGAGCCTGGCGAACGTGACCGCGCAGGTGGTGCCGATTCCGATGCCGCGGGAGGCCGGCGTCCGCGAGACCCGCCAGCCGATGAGCATGATCCGCAAGCGGATCGCCGAGCGGCTGCTGGCGAGCCAGAACACCACCGCCACCCTCACCACGTTCAACGAGGCCGACATGTCGGCCATCCAGGACCTGCGGGCGAAGTACAACGAGCGGTTCGAGAAGAAGTACGGGGTGAAGATCGGGTTCATGAGCGTGTTCGTGAAGGCGGCCATCGAGGCGCTGAAGGCGTTCCCGATCGCCAACTCGCGGATCGACGGCAGCGACGTGGTGGCCCAGCACTTCTACGACATCGGCGTGGCGGTCAGCACCGAGAAGGGGCTGATGGTGCCGGTCATCCGCGACGCCGACCAGCTCGGGTTCGCCGACATCGAGAAGCAGATCGCGGACGTGGCGAAGCGGGCCAGGGACGGCAAGGTGGGGATGAAGGACCTGGAAGGCGGCACGTTCACCATCACCAACGGCGGCATCTTCGGGTCGATGCTCAGCACCCCCATCCTGAACCCGCCGCAGACGGCCATCCTGGGCATGCACGCGATTCAGAAGCGGGCGGTGGTGGTGAACGACCAGATCGTCATCCGCCCGATGATGTACCTGGCGCTGAGCTACGACCACCGGCTGCTCGACGGCCGCGAGGCGGTGCAGTTCCTGGTGCGGATCAAGGAGTGCCTGGAGAACCCCGAGCGGATGCTGTTCGGGGTGTGAAATCAGAAAGCCGATTTCACCGCCGAGGGCACGAGAGGGCACATGAGAAAGCAGAGAGATAGAGAACTTGCTTCTCGATCCTCTTCTCTGTCTTCCTCATGTGCCCTCTCGTGCCCTCGGCGGTGAATCTTCTTTGGAGTTCCGATGAGCGACAAGTACAACCTCGTGGTGATCGGCGCCGGGCCGGGCGGGTACGTGGCGGCCATCCGCGCTTCCCAGCTCGGCAAGAAGGTGGCGTGCGTCGAGAGGCGGGCGGGGAACGCCCTGGGCGGGACGTGTCTGAACGTCGGCTGCATCCCGAGCAAGGCGCTGCTCGACTCGTCCGAGCTGTACGAGGTGGCCCGGCACAAGATGGCCCGGCACGGGGTGCGGGTGAGCGGGGTGTCGCTGGATTTGCCGGAGATGATGAAGCGGAAAGACGGGGTGGTGAAGTCGCTCACCGGCGGCATCGCCATGCTGTTCAAGAAGAACAAGGTGACGCCGCACTACGGCACCGGCCGGCTGCTCGGCGGCGGGAAGGTGGAGGTGACTGCTACCGACGGCACGAAGACGCAACTCGAAGCCGACCATGTCCTTCTCGCCACCGGCAGCGAGAGCACCGAACTGCCGTTCCTCAAGTTCGACGGCAAAACCGTGGTGAGCAGCACCGAGGCGCTGACGTTCGACGCCGTGCCCAAGCACTTGATCGTCGTCGGCGGCGGGTATATCGGGCTGGAACTCGGGTCGGTGTGGCGGCGGCTCGGGGCGGAAGTGACGGTGATCGAGTTCCTCCCCCGCATCCTCACCATCTGCGACGGCGAGATCGCCACACAGGTCCACAAGCTGCTCGCCAAGCAGGGGTTCGCCTTCCACCTGGATACGAAGGTGACGGGGGCGACGGTGCAGCCCGGCGTCCTCGGCGTGCCGACGGTGACGGTGACGGCCCAGGCGAAGGACGGGAAGGAGATGAAGTTCACCGGCGACAAGGTGCTGGTGGCGGTCGGGCGGCGGCCGTACACCGCCGGGCTGGGGCTGGACGAGGCCGGCGTGCAGTACGACAAGAAGACGGGTAAGATTCCTGTGGACAAGCAGTTCCGCACCAGCGTGCCGAACGTGTCCGCCATCGGCGACCTGATCGACGGGCCGATGCTGGCGCACAAGGCGAGCGAGGAGGGGGTGGCGTTCGCCGAGATGCTGGCCGGGCACAAGCCGCACCTGAACTACGACTGCATCCCGAGCGCCATCTACATCTGGCCGGAAGTCGCCAGCGTGGGCCTGACGGAAGAGCAGGTGCAGGCCACCGGGCGGGCGAAGGGCGACGGGTACAAGGTGGGCAAGTTCCCGTTCGCCGCCAGCGGGCGGGCGAAGGCGCTGGACGACACCGACGGGTTCGTGAAGATCATCACGGATGCGAAGACGGATCGGCTACTCGGCGTCCACATCCTCGGCCCGCGGGCGTCCGACCTGATCGCCGAGGCGGTGGCGGTGATGGAGTACCACGGCAGCGCCGAGGACATCGCCCGCATGATCCACGGCCACCCGAGTTTGACCGAAAGCGTCGGCGAGGCGGCCCGCGCCGCATGGCTGGGCATGGCGATTCATGCGTGACCCGGGAGGCACAATGTCCGACCGATACGCCGTCGTCGTGCGGGTGACGACTCCCGGCCAGCCCGCGTTCCAACTCCGGAAGGGCGAACTCGGGATCTCCGTGTTCGACCCGGATGGGGTCAGCCCGCCGTTGACCGCGGACGAAATCCTGGCCCCGTTTCGCGCCGGAAGTGTTGTGGTGTACCGTACACTGGAGCAGATTTCGGAAGCCGGGTTGGTGCTGATCGAAACCCCGGGTGCGGACGTACTGCCGGACCGCCTGCGGGTCGCACACCGAGAAGTCACCGCCTCACCCACGGCATCCCGTGCCGATTTCAAATCCGCCCTCAAGCGGTTGGAGGACGTATGAGCGTCACCGAACAGGCCGCCGTAGAAGTCTCACCCGAGTTGTTGGACGCGATTTCACAACTCCCCGTGAGCCGCGACGTGCAGCACTGCGGGCAGCCGTTCACCGTTTCCCCCTTAGACCTGTACGCCACCTGCCCCCAATGTCGGAGCCGGGTGAAGTTGCGGTCGTTTGCCGCGGTGCCGGAGTTGGAAGACGTGTTCGACGCCGTGTTCGCCTGGATGAATCAGCCGGGTGCGGCGGAGTTGGTCGAGAAACGCCGGCGGGAGATCGCGGCGGACAGCGAATAAAGAAACCTCTTCACGCCCGCGGGTGCTGGGTGGTGGACGGTGTACTCGGAAAGCGGGATTGAACCGTCAGAAGTGAAAAACGAACCGGCTCACAGGTGGCCTCTCCCTCCACCTGCAAGCCGGTTTGGCTCTCGCCAATCAACAGAATGCAGGCACTGTGCCAATTCCTGAATCCGGCCGGGTGTCTTTTCGCAAACCACCAATTGCCAGAGACTTGCGGCGTGAATGTGTATCGTTCAAAATCCGGGTAACGAGTCGATCAGCGCGGAGAGCATTCAGAAAACGCCCGTCCCGTGGGCAGGGTGCGCTGAAAGTGTGCAGTCCGACGGTTTAGCCAGCCGAAGGTGTGTCGCTCGTCTTGCCGTCGTTCGCCGCCGCCACCTCGCTCAGGAACGCCGCCGCATACCGGATCTTCGCCGCCGTCGCGTCCTCCCGCCCGTGCAGCACGTCGCCGACCAGTTCCCGCATCAGCCCGAAGCATTCGGCCGCGGGCGCGTCGTTCCGCCGCTTCGCCAGCGCCCGCCGCACCGTCGCTTCCGTCCACACCAGCCCGCCGAGCAGCCGGCTCTGCCACCCGGACCAGTGCTTGCGGGCGTAGGCCAGCAGCGCGTGCCGCGTCACCAGCCGCAGCGGCGGGGGCACCTTGCGGGTGTGCAGCGGGAAGTGGTGCGTCACCCGCAGGGCCGGCTCGTACCACACGCTCCACCCGCCCTCCTGGGCGCGGCGGCAGAAGTCCACGTCCTCGTAGTACAGGAAGAACGTCTCGTCCATCCCCCGCAGTTGCTCGAAGCAGTCGCGGCGGACGAGCAGGCACCCGCCAGTTACCCACGGCACCTGTTGCCGGCCGCTCAGCGGGCGGTGCTGGCACTTCCGCCGCGACCGCGGCACCAGCAGCCCGGCCACCGTGCGGAACAGGTTCGGGAACACCCCGGCGCTGGCCTGCCGGCTGCCGTCGCGGTTCCGCAACTGGAACCCGATCACCCCGGCATTCGGGTCGATGGCCGGGAACCGCTGGGCCTTCTCCAGCACTTCGTCCAGGAACCCGGGGTGGACGGTCACGTCCGGGTTGAGCAACAGCACCCACTCGCCGCGGCTGCGGTTGCTGCCGCGGTTCACCGCCCTGGCGAACCCGCAGTTGCGGCCGAACTGCACCACCGACACCCCGGACAGCTTCCGCAGCTTCCGCGGGATGTCGCTTTTCGGTGAGTGGTTATCGACGATCACCACCTCCGCCGCCCCGCGGCGGACGGCCTCGCAGTTCCGCAGCTGGCGGGTGAGGCGGGCGGTGTTCTTCCACTGGCAGAAGTTGACGATGACCACCGACAGTTGCGGGGTCTCGATGGCCACCCGCGGGCGGACGGGACGGACCCGCGGCCCCTCGGCGATGCGGGCCGGGGCCAGTTCGGGTGCGTCGGCGAGAGCGGCCAAACCCATTGGGGAATCCTTCCCACGGGGCGATCCGTCCGTGACCACCCGTCCGCAGGGGCCGCATATTGGCAAACCCCCGCCGGCAACGCAACCTCAACTGCGGGGCGGGTGTGCCGTCGGGTTCGGACCGCCCCGTGTGTCGTTCACGCTTCGGCTCGTCTGTCCAGCCGGTTGGCACACACCCCACCGTGGACGGATGCTCATTTTTGGAACGGCCCTCCCCGCCAACGACTTACGGCGAATTCGCGGGTCGCGCTTGCGGCTCGAATGGCTCCGCCGACCGGGTGACGCCCTCGGGCGACAATGACTCGTTCACCCCCGGCGCAAGATTTCACCCCGGCGAACGTAGAATCAGGTGGGGTGGACGAAACGCCCGGTTTCGGCCATGTACAGCGGTTGTCGCGGTCGCCGGAACCGACCGCCGGCCGGAACCATCCGGGACAAAGAGGACGGACCGATGCGGAACTTCCTGGCCTTCATCGGGCTGGTGCTGGTGGTGGTGGTCGTGGCCGGCGTGTACCGCGGGTGGTTCACCTTCGCCGTGGACAGCAACAAGAACGTGACCATCGGGGTGAACGGCGAGAAGGCGATCACCGACAGCAAGAAAGGGCTTGAGACGGGCCTGGAAAAGGCGAAGGATATCGCCGACAACCTGAAGAAGGACGACGCCGGCACCCCGTCGCCGGCCACCACCGCCGGCCCGAACGGGCGATAAAAACCGAAAGCCCACCCACGGCCGTGGGTGGGCTTCGAGAGTTGCTACACCCGGAACGTCAGCGCGTCGTGGCTGACGTCGTAGTCCACCGTCACGGTCGCCCCGTCCGGGATGTCGCCCTTGAGCATCCGCTTCGCCAACCCGGTTTCGATCTCCTTCTGCAACGTCCGCTTCAAGGGCCGGGCGCCGTAGCTCGGGTCGTACCCCACCTGCACGACGTGCTTCTTGGCCGCGTCGGTCAGCACGAGCGTGATCTTGCGGTCGGCCAGCCGCTCCCGCAGCCGCCCGAGCTGGATGTCCACGATCTTCATCAGGTCCTTCTCCGTCAGGCTGTGGAACACGATCGTCTCGTCCACCCGGTTCAGGAACTCCGGGCGGAAGTGCTTCCGCAGTTCGGTCATCACCGACGACTTCATGCGGTCGTACACCTCGCCGATGTGCGTGCCCTTGTACTGCAGGATCGCCTGGCTGCCGATGTTCGACGTCATGATGACCAGCGCGTTCTTGAAGTCCACGACGCGGCCCTGGCTGTCGGTCAGCCGGCCGTCGTCGAGCACCTGGAGCAGCACGTTGAACACGTCCGGGTGGGCCTTCTCCACCTCGTCGAACAGGATGACGCAGTACGGCCGGCGGCGGACGGCCTCGGTCAGTTGCCCGCCCTCGTCGTACCCGACGTACCCCGGCGGGGCGCCGACCAACCGGCTGACCGTGTGCTTCTCCTGGTACTCGCTCATGTCCAGCCGCACCATCGCCTTCTCGTCGTCGAACAGGAACTCGGCGAGCGCGCGGGCCAACTCCGTCTTCCCCACCCCGGTCGGGCCGAGGAAGATGAAGCTGCCGATCGGCCGGTTCGGGTCGTTCATCCCGCTGCGGGCACGCACCACCGCCTCCGCGACGGCGGTGACGGCCTCGTCCTGGCCGATCACCCGATTGTGCAGCTCGTCCTCTAACCGCAGCAGTTTGTCGGTTTCACCCGACAGCAGTTTCGTCACCGGCACGCCGGTCCAGCGGGACACCACCGTGGCGATGTCCTCCTCGCCGACTTCCTCTTTCAGCAGCCGCTGACCCGTGCCCGAGTCCTGGGCCGCTTCCAGCCCGGCCAGTTGCTTCTGGAGGTCCGGCAGTTTGCCGTACTTCAGTTCGGCCGCCCGGCTCAGGTCGTAGTTCCGCTCGGCCAGCTCCACCTGCCGCTTCACGTCCTCGATCTGCTCCCGCACCTGCCGAATCTTGTCCACCCCGCCCTTCTCCGCCTGCCAGCGGGCCTTCAGCGCGTCCGCGTCGGCCTTGCTGTCGGCCAGTTCCTTCTCCAGCTTGGCCAGCCGCTCCTTGCTCGCCGCGTCCGTCTCCTTCTTCAGCGCCTGCCGCTCGATCTCCAACTGCATCACCCGCCGGCTGGTCTCGTCCAGTTCCGTCGGCATGGAGTCGATCTCGGTGCGGAGCTTCGCCGCCGCCTCGTCCATCAGGTCGATGGCCTTGTCCGGCAGGAAGCGGTCGGAGATGTAGCGGTTGCTCAGCACCGCCGCCGCCACCAGCGCCGCGTCCTTGATGCGGACGCCGTGGTGTACCTCGTACTTCTCCTTCAGCCCCCGCAAGATGCTGATGGTGTCGGCCACGCTCGGCTGATCCACCTGCACCGGCTGGAACCGGCGTTCGAGTGCCGCGTCCTTCTCGACGTGCTGGCGATACTCGTCCAGCGTGGTCGCCCCGATGCAGTGCAACTCGCCGCGGGCCAGCATCGGCTTGAGCAGGTTGCCGGCGTCCATCGCCCCGTCCGCCTTGCCGGCCCCGACCACCGTGTGCATCTCGTCGATGAACAGGACGATCTGCCCGTCGGACGACGTGACCTCCTTCAGCACCGCCTTCAGCCGCTCCTCGAACTCGCCGCGGTACTTCGCCCCGGCGATGAGCGCCCCCATGTCCAGCGCGACGATCTTCTTGTCCTTCAGCCCCTCCGGCACGTCCCCGCGGACGATCCGTTGGGCCAGCCCCTCCACCACTGCAGTTTTTCCTACCCCTGGCTCACCGATCAGCACCGGGTTGTTCTTCGTGCGCCGGCTCAGAATCTGGATGACGCGGCGGATCTCCTCGTCCCGGCCGATCACCGGGTCGAGCTTCCCCCGCTTGGCGAAGTCGGTCAGATCGCGGCCGTACTTCTCCAGCGCCTGGTACGTCTCCTCCGGGTTCTGCGTGGTCACCCGCTGGCTACCCCGCACCTCTTGCAACGCCCGCAGCAGCCGGTCGTGCGAGACGCCGAACTCCTTCAAGATGGTGCCCGCCGGCCCCTTGTCCGTCGTCATCGCCAGCAAGAGGTGTTCGACCGACAGGTACTCGTCCTTCAGCCGCTTCACCTCGTCCTCGGCCTGGGCCAGCACCTTGTTGAACCGGACCGTCACGCCCTGGTTCTCGACCGTTCCGACCCTCGGCAGCTTCTCCAACTCCCGCTGCAACTTGATGGTGAGCGCATCGACGCTCACGCCGGCCTTGCTCAGCACGGCCGCGGTCAGCCCCTTCTCCTGATCCAGCATGGACACGAGCAGGTGTTCGACGTCGATCGACTGGTGGTCCATGCGGGCGGCCAGCTTCTGGGCACCGGCCAGCGCCTCGCGCGCCTTCTCCGTGAATTTCTCGGGGTTCATGTGGTCCTCCGTTGAGTACAGAGGGGAAAGCAACGGCCGTACCAATCGCCGACGTGCCTGAATCCGTGGGAATTGTAGCCGACACGGGCCTGCCGGAATGGCAGCAGCAAGCCAAGCCGACGGATGGCCATCCGTCGGCTTGGGGCGTCGGTCTACAATCCCAGTACCCCCACCGAGCCGGACCCACCATGAGCGACGCCAACCCGAACCGCCTCGGCGGGGTGATTCACACGTACCAGAAGTACGACCCGGTGAACATCCCCAGCCCGACGCAGCCGCCGCCGGACCTGGTGACGCCGGCGTTCGAGCACATGCTCGAATACGGCAGCATGGAAGACTACACCGAGGAGCAACTGGCGAACGCCATCCACCTCGACCCGTCGCAACTGGCCGGGCTGGGGCCGACCATGGAGTCGCTCAAGCGGCAACTGCTGGAGCGGAAGCGGAAGCTGCTGGAGACCTACGAGACGGCGGCGGCGGTGAAGGCGGCCGAGCAGGCGTTCCGCGAGCAGGCCGGCAAGGTGAAGCCGCCGGGCAAGCTGAAGCCGCGGTTCGACGCGGCGGTGAAGGAGGAGCAGCTCGCCGACCTGGAAAACCTGTACTTCGCCGCCGGCACCAACGACCGCGAGTTCACCCGCGGGCTGGTGCAACTGTCGCAGCGGTTGGGCGACAAGTACCAGGTGGACGAACTGGCCGGCAAGTACGCGTTCACCGGCCGGCAGAAGATGGACGTGCCCACCGCCCTGACGGTGAAGGAAGAACTCGAACTGATCGACAAGCTGCTCAAACAACTGGAGGAGGCGAAGAAGAACGCCCAACTGGCGATCATCGACGTGGAGGAGCTGAACCAGTTCATCGACCGCGAGGGGATGGACAGCCTCCGCGAGTTGCAGCAGCAGGTGGAAGACGTGATGCGGGAGATGGCCCGCCAGCAGGGCATCGACGGCGACCCGCGGAAGGGGTTCGAGCTGACGCCGAAGGCGTTCCGCCTGTTCCAGTCGAAGATCCTCACCCAGATCTTCAACGACCTGCAGGCGTCTCGCACCGGCCGCCACCCGGACGCCATCGAGGGCGACGGGGCGACCGAGTCCCCGCGGACCAAACCCTACGAGTTCGGCGACAGCGTCACGCACATGGACATCCCCGGCAGCTTCACCAACGCGCTGCTGCGGGCCGGGCCGGGGCTGCCGGTGCGGATGAAGCCGGACGACATCGTCGTCCACCGCACGCGGAACAACCCGAAGGCGGCGACGTGCGTGCTGCTCGACATGTCCGGGTCGATGCGGTACGACGGCCAGTACGTGAACGTGAAGCGGATGGGGCTGGCGCTGGACGGGCTGATCCGCAAGGAGTACCCCGGCGACTACCTGCAGTTCATCGAGATGTACACGTTCGCCAAGCCGCGGCCGGTGGCCGAGGTGCCGACGCTCATGCCCAAGCCGGTGACCATTTTCAACTCGACGGTGCGGCTGAAGGCGGACATGAGCAGCCCGAAGATCTCCGAGTACGACGTGCCGCACCACTTCACCAACATCCAGCACGCGCTGCAAACGGCCCGCCGGCTGCTGGCGAACCAGGACACGCCCAACCGCCAGGTGGTACTCATCACCGACGGGCTGCCGACGGCCCACTTCGAGGGGAGCGAGCTGTTCCTGCTGTACCCGCCCGACCGCCGCACCGAGGACGCCACCATGCGGGAGGCGAAGCTGTGCGCGAAGGAGGGGATCACCATCAACATCTTCCTGCTGCAGATGTGGAACCAGAGCCGGGAGGACATCCGGTTCGCGTACCGCATGGCCGAGCAGACGAAGGGGCGGGTGGTGTTCACCGCCGGCCGGGATTTGGATCGGTTCGTCGTCCACGACTACATCAAGCGGCGGAAGACGATCGTGTCTTGAGTGTAGCCCGCACACTCCGTGCGCGGATTCGAGAAGACCGCACACGGAGTGTGCGGGCTACACTCAAGACCCCGACTGCGGCACCCACCCGCGGGTCCGCCACAGGTACCAGCTCGCCACCGTGCGGTACGGCCGCCACGGCTCGGCCAGCTTCGTCAGCCTCTTCGCGTCCGGCAACTGCCGCAGGCGGAACAGCTCCTTCGCCGCCACCCGCACGCCCAGGTCGCCCACCGGCAGCACGTCCGGCCGGCCGAGCGAGAACATGAGCAGCATGTCCACCGTCCACGGCCCGACCCCCCGCAGCGGCAGCAGGATGTCCCGCACCCCGGCGTCGTCGGCGGCCAGCAGCTTGCGGCTCAGCCCGCGGGTGTCGGCGAACGCCTGGGCGATCCCCCGCAGCGACGCCAGCTTGCCCCGCGAGATGCCGCACGCCCGGTACTCGTCGTCCGTCAGCGCCAGCATCCGCGCCGGGGTGACGCGGTTCTTGAGCGCCGCCGTCAGCCGGCCGGAGATGGACTTGGCCGCGGCGGTGGAGATGAGCTGCGCGATCACCGACCGCACCAGGGCGGCGTACACGTCCGTCGTCGGTTCGAGGGTGCAGGGGCCGAGCTTGGTCACCCACGGGCCGAGCCGCGGGCACGCGGCGGACAGGTGGGCTTCGGCCGCCCGCGCGACGGCAGTGAACGGGTGTGGAGACATGAAGAAATGATACGAACCGGGCCAGGGGTTCGGTATTATCACCACTCTTCCCTCGTGGGCCGCGTCATGCTCCGCACCTTCCTCGTATTCCTCCTGTTGTCCTGCACCGCCGTCGCCGCCGACCCGCCGAAGCTGAAGGTGAGCGCGAACAAGCGGTTCCTCGTCACCGCCGACGAGCAGCCGTTCTTCTGGCTCGGCGACACCGCCTGGGAGCTGTTCCACCGGCTGAAGCGGGAGGAGGTGGACGCCTACCTGGACAAGCGCGCGAAGCAGGGGTTCACCGTCATCCAGGCGGTGGCGATCGCCGAACTGGACGGGCACACCGCCCCGAACCCCTACGGCCACCTGCCGCTGACGAACCTGGACCCGGCCAAGCCGGCGGTGAAGGACGGCGCGGACAACGACTACTGGGACCACGTCGATTACGTGGTGAAGGCGGCGAACGCCCGCGGGCTGGTCGTCGGCTTCCTGCCCACCTGGGGGCGGTTCTGGCACGACGCCAAGCCGACCGAGAAGCCGCTGTTCAACAAGGAGAACGCGGCGGTGTACGGCGAGTGGCTGGGCAAGCGGTACAAGGACGCCGGGCTGGTGTGGGTGCTGGGCGGCGACCGGAACGTGGACACCGACGAGCAGAAAGAGATCATCCGGGCGATGGCGACCGGGCTGGCGAAGGGAGACGGCGGGGCGCACCTGAAGACGTTCCACCCGCCGGGCGGGGGCGGGTCGGCCAAGTGGTTCCACGCCGACGACTGGCTGGACTTCAACATGCGGCAGAACGGCCACCAGGCCGAGTTCACCGGCCGGTACGACCAGACGAAGGCGGACTACGACCGCACCCCGACCAAGCCGGTGCTGGACGGCGAGCCGATCTACGAGGGGCACCCGGTGTCGTTCAAGGCGAAGGACCTCGGCCACTCGGTGGCCGCCGACGTCCGCCGCCCGCTGTACTGGAACCTGTTCACCGGCGCGTGCGGGCACACCTACGGGCACCACAGCGTGTGGCAGATGTACGACACGGGCCGCGGGCCGATCAACAACCCGCTCATGACGTGGGCGGAGGCGCTGGACGAACCGGGGGCGGCCCAGATGATCCACGGCCGGCGGCTGATCGAGTCCCGCCCGGTCCTCACGCGGGTGCCGGACGACTCGGTGATCGTGACGGACCGGGTATCTACATCCGTGCCCGGCGCCGGCACGCGGCGGTTCGTCGCCACGCGGGATGCCGACGGCACCTATGCGATGGTGTACGCCCCGATCGGCCGGCCGTTCAAGGTGAAGATGGATGCCATCAAGGGGCCGACGGTGACGGCGTGGTGGTTCAACCCGCGGACCGGCGAGGCGAAGGGGATCGGCGACTACCCGAACACCGGCGAGCGGGAGTTCACCCACCCGGACAAGGGCGAGTTGCTCGACTGGGTGCTGGTGCTCGACGACGCGGCGAAGAAGTACCCCCCGCCGGGGAAGGCCAAGTGAAGGCGGTTCACCCAACACCCCCCCACCCGCTCCGGCCGCTCCGCTCCCCGGATCGACCTCCCCCGCAAGGGGGGGAGGTGAAGAGGCCCGCTGGGTTCCGCATCCCTCGCCGACCGATGACCCTCTTCACCTCCCCCCTTGCGGGGGAGGTCGGCGACGGCGACAGCCGACGACGGGGGGGTTGAAAGCCAGGCTTAGCGGTCGAGCAACTCCTGCCCCCATTCGCTCCAATCGGCTGCGCCCAAACTGTCCTCGACCGCACCGGGGTGGTTGCTCACCCACCACGCTTTGATTTCGAGGTATTCCTCAGGCGACAACGTGAACGGCTGCCACTTACCCATCCGCTGATCCTGATCGCACGGGTCATACCCCCGCGACAGGAACTCGTTCAGAAACTCCCGTGGCGGGAACACACCGGACGAGCCGACCACCCCAAAGATGCCGTACAGTACGGCTTCGTTCGCCGCCAATACTCGCTTCCCCGCCTTGACTGCTGACGGCATGTCGCCCTCCTGCTTGGAAAGCGAGGTAACGGACACGAAAAAGCCCACGGACCACGTCCGTGGGCTTCGTTCGTTCCCCTCACTCGGCTCACTTGCCCTTCTTCTGCAGCACGATCTTCGTCTTCACCTCCTGCTGCACCGCCACCCGGTTGTGCGACGAGTTGAACAGGTTGGTCGGCCGCACCAGCACGAACGCGCCGTTGAACCCCGGCACGCTGCCGCGGACCAGGATCAGGTTGTTGTCCGCGTCGATGCGGATCACCTTCAGGTTCCGCACGGTGCGGCGGGCGTTGCCGTACTGGCCGGCCCGCTTCAGCCCCTTCTTCGGCCGGCCCGACCCCCGGTTGCTGGCGAGCGACGAGGTCGAACCGGCTTGCCGGTGAACCTTCTTCGCCCCGTGCGCCGCCGGCAGGCCGTCGAAGTTGTGCCGCCGCATGACGCCCTGGTACCCGCGGCCCTTGGTGGTGCCGATCACGTCCACCGACTTCACCTCGCCGAACACGTCGCCCACCTTCAGCACCTGGCCGACGGTGACGCTCGGCGGGGCGTCCAGCCGGAACTCGCGGACGTGCCGCTGCGGCTCGCAGTCGGCCTTCGGCAGCAGTTGCACCCCGGCCTTCGTCCGCGAGTCCTTCCGCTTGGACGCCAGCTTGGAGGCGACGTGCCCCTGCTCGGACCGGCGGGCGTTCTTCCGCGGCTTGTCCTTGAACCCGAGCTGCACGGCGGCGTACCCGTCCGTCTCTTTGGTGCGGATTTGCAGCACCGGGCACGGCCCGACCTCGATCACCGTCACCGGCTCGGCGGTGCCGTCGTCGTTGAACACCTGGGTCATGCCCACCTTGAAACCCAACAGCCCCACGGCCTTCGACATGGAAGTTTCCTCGGGCGTGTCGCCCGGTTTGGGAAGTTGCCGACCCCTCGTCCGGCGTTGAGTCGGCAACTGGTGCCGCGCCGCGGTTCGATCGGCTCCCCCGGCTCCGGAGAGCGGGGAAACGAACATGATAGGGGCGAACCGGGGAGTGTCCAGCGAAGGTCATGCGTTCAGCCCTCACCCCCGGCCGCTCGGAGGTGCCCTCCGGGCTGGGGAGAAGGGCCGGGGGTGAGGGTGGTTTGAAAGACCCTCACCCGGCTCGCTCCGCTCGCCACCCTCTCCCACGCGCCTCGACGACTCGGCGGAGGAGAGGGTCACAAACCCGCCGGCCTCTTCCTCCCCCTCTCCTCCGCGGCGGAGCCGCGCGTGGGAGAGGGGGCCGGGGGGTGAGGGCGAACCACGTGTGCCGACCTCGACACGCCCACCTCGGCCGCCGGTCTGGTACACTGGTGGTAGCCGCGGGAGGATGCGCCATGTGGGTCACGTTCCGGTGCCGGTGCGGGCAGTTGGTGCGAACGTCCCGCGGAGCGCCGTCGGTCGCCTGCCCCGGGTGCGATCGCACCATCCGCCTGCCCAACCACTACCGGCTGATCTGGGTGGTGGTCGCGCTGGTCATCGTCGGGCTGGCCGGGGTGAGCGTGCTGGCGGCGGTGCTACCGCGGGCCACCGTCCCATCCGCCCACATCGACGACCAGCCCCCGCCCGGTCCGCCGCCGGCACCAGCGAAACCGCAACCGCCGAAGCCGGCCGCCCCGCCGCCGAAAGCGGACGAACCCCCTCTGCCGCGACCCGCGGCCCCACAGCAGCCACAACAGCCGGCCGACCCGCCGAAGCCCGTTCCGCCCCCGGCGCCGCGGCCCGGCCCGCCCGTGGCGGGGCGACTCAACAACGTCGCCCCGGCCGGCCGGTACGAGGTGGGCGACACGTTCACCCAGGACGTGACCGTCACCCGCATCTCCCGGTTCGGCATCCCCGACGTGCTGGCGTTCAACCAGGGCACGCAGTACACGCTGTCGTCGAAGTTAGAGGTGAAGGCGGTCCACGCCGACGGGTCGATGACGGTGGAGCAGACGATCGTGGGCGGGAAGCTGCTCGACGCCTCGGCGGACATGCGGGACACCATCGCCGCCGCGCTGGACAAGGCCCGCGGGACGGCGTTCACCCTGACCGTCGGGCCGACCGGGATTGTCACCGGGCTGAAGGGGCTGGACGACCCGCTCCGCATCGAGCGGGGGCACGCCGACCTCGGCCAGACCCTCCGCCTGTGGTCGCTGCTCGACGCCGACGCCTGGAAGGAGTTCGCCGGGCACACGTTCTTCCAGCCGGACCAGCCGGCGCTCGGGGCGAAGTGGAAGCGCGATTTCACCCACGACTGGGGGCCGCTCGGCAGTTGGCTCGGCCGCACCGACTACGTGAACGCGAAGAAGGCGGAGAAGGACGGCCGCACGCGGATCGACTACGGGCACGTCATCAGCCACCGGCCGGCGAAGGGCGGCAACGATCTGGGGATCGGACTCGGCGGGGTGGCGTTCGTGCCGGTGAAGGCGAACGGGCACGTCGTGTACGACCCGAAGACGAACCGGCTGACCGCCGCCGAGGAGTTGTTCGTCGTCAAGGGCGAGGTGTCCGCGGCCGGCGTGGCGGTGGGGATCGAGGAGCAGCAGCACTTCCGGGTGAGCGTGTCCGAGGTGAAGCCGCGGGAGATGGTGGGGCGACCGGCGAAGTGATTTGAGAGCGGCCGGGTTTACCCCGGCCGACCCCGACGGCCGGGGTAAACCCGGCCGCTCACCAGTTGCGCCGGCACTTTTTACCGGCCCGCCGCCGCGAGTTACCCGTGTAGGAATTACATTCCCGCCCGAACCGGCACGTCCGGTCCAGCCCGTAACCCCGTCTCGACGCGCACGTTACCCGCCGCCCGGCGGCCACCGCCTGCCCCGTTTTCGGCGTCGGCACCGCCTTTGCCGTGTATGGTTGCGACGCCACATGGATGCGGTGTCCGCTACCTCCGAATCATCCCCCGCAGAGGTCAACGGAATGACCCTTCGTCGGATCGCTCCCGCCGCACTTCTGGCCGTCGTTCTCATTGTTCCCGCGACCTTCGCCGACGACCGCCACGAGACCGAGAACTTCATCGTCTCCGCGCCGAACAAGCAGCTCGCCAGGCAGTTCGGCGAGTACGCCGAGCGGTATCGGATCGAGAAGGCCCGCGAGTGGCTGGGCGAGGAGATGCCGCGGTGGAGTAAGCCGTGCCCGCTGGTGGTGGAGATCAACCCGCGGCGGACCGGCGGGGCCACCACGTTCACCTTCTCCCCCCGCGGCGGGGTGCAGTCGCAGGACATGAAGATCTTCGGCGAGGCCCGGCAGCTGCTCGACAGCGTGCTGCCGCACGAGATCACGCACACCGTGCTGGCCCACCACTTCGGCACCCCGGTGCCGCGGTGGGCGGACGAGGGCGGGTCGGTGCTGTCGGAGAACGACAAGGAGCGGCTGGAGCACGACATCAAGTGCCGCGAGTTCCTGAACGCCAGCCGAGGCATCCCGCTGCGGCACCTGTTCCCGATGAAGAACTACCCGAGCGACACCATCGTGCTGTACGCCCAGGGGTTCTCGGTGTCGAACTACCTGATCGACCTGGGCGGGGCCGGGCTGAAGGGGCGGCGGAAGTTCCTGGAGTTCCTGGAAACCGGCATGGCCCGCGACGGGCGGAACTGGGACGCGGCGGTGGCCAAGCACTACAGCTTCGCGAACGTGGACGACCTGCAAGAGAAGTGGATCGAGTCCCTCCGCACCCCGCCGGTGGCCCGCGGCAAGGCGGCCGACGACCTGCGGAAGGCGGTCGCCACCAGCGACCCCGGCCGGCGGGCGGCCACCATCGCGGACGTTCGCAGCACCGCCAGCCTGGGCATCCCGCAACTGGAACAGCCGGTGGTGAACGCCATCCGCGCCGCCGCCCCGAGCTACGAGGCGGACAAACAGTCGCCGCGGGCGAGCGAGTGGAAGAGCGGCACCCCCGCCGGCCGCGACCCGGCCGCCACCGCCGTCCCGCGACTGCTCGCCCCGGAGATCCCGAGCAAGTAGAGGCCGGCCGAATCGAAAGCCGCGGGGTAGCTACCCCGCGGCTTTTTCGTTGCGCTTACAATTCCCGCATGTCCGCCGACCCGCCCTTCGACCCGGCCACCGCGTACCACGAGGCCGGGCACGCCGCCATCGCCCTCGCCCTGGACCGGCCCGTCCACCGCGTCAGCGTGCTGCCCAATCAGGATCTGCTCGGCAAGTGCGAGTTCCGCAAGGGCGTCCAGCGGCCGTCCGAAGACTGGGTGGAGACAGAAATCCTGATCGCGCTGGCGGGGATGGCGGCGGAGGCCCGGCACACCGGCCGCTACGACCGCGGGGCGGCCGGCCGCGACCTGCGGTACGCCCGCAAGCTGATGCTGTACCGGGCGAGCGAGCGGAGCCTGGACCGGTTCGAGCGGCGGATGCTCGGCAAGGTGGAACACCTGCTCGGCGACGACGGCGTGTGGCGGGCGGTGGAGGCGATCGCGGCCGAACTGCTGAAGCTCGGGGCGATCAGCGGCCGCGCCGCCCGGCACTTCTACGAGCTGGCCACGCGGGAGGGGTGAAGGAGATCGGTCACGATTTTGCGGCCGGCATACCCCGATCCGGACTGAGTCAGTACGCCCCCGGCCCACCGCCCGACCACCGGAGTCTGGAAGACCTCGCCGACGCCGGGGATCTGATCGAACGCCTGATCCACATCGGTCACATAGACCTGAATACCAGGATGGGCTGCCACATACCGGTTGAGAGAGTCCAGGAGTTCGAGGTCTTGTCGGGACCATGCAGCCACCGCGACCACTAACCTGTCACCACTTAACTTCGCGAGTTCGGAGGGTGAACTCCACGTCAAATGGGATTGGGCCACAACAGAGGGCAACAGGTTGATTGCCCGCCGCTGCTCCTCCGTTGGGGTGAGCAAAGGGTCCGGATCGAGCAGGGCTGCGAAGCGGGTCAGGGTTTCGTCCATCGGATCTGCCCGTTGTTGATCCACACACCACCACTCTTCAAGATACGCCGGACTTCCGAAGTCTGCACCCCCGGTCCGCGCCATGTCGTCACGTCGAGGGGTACGCTGTTGGTATGTACCACATCGGCGCACCCATCCGGCAACGCGACGGTTTCATTCGGGCAGATCAAGTAGTCCTTCCCTTGCCCGACCAGCCTCACGAAGTACTGCAGGTTCACGGCCGAACTCGTCACGACGAACCACGGCGGCTGCTGGTTCAATGCTCCCGGAACCTCGCCCTCTCCACCTAGGTTGACGACGAACATGTACGCCCCTCACTACTTCACGCGATACTCACCAGTGAGTTATCGTCGCGTGCTGCGAAAGGCGCAACCACTATTGTCGCTATTACTTGCAACAGCTTACCTGTCAAGGATTTATGCTATTCCCCCGCCGCCCCGACTTGTCGCACCGTGTTCGGCTCGCTCGCCGTCGGCGGTTCGACCACGGCGATGTCGCACAGGCCCCACGGCCCGCCGCCGAGCAACTCCCGCACCCACTTCGGCCCGTCCTTTTTTCGCATGTTCTCCTCGTGCGTCACTCGCACCGTGCAGTTCACCGCCCCCCGCAGCGCCTCCTTGAACCCGGCCAGCGAGTGGTCGTGGGTGAACAGGATGACCGTCCGCGGCCGCAGGTGGCACTCGCGGATCATGCGGTTGGCGTCCTTCGTGCGGATCACCTCCAGGTCGTTCCGGCCGGAGTAGAACGCCACGCTGTCGATGTTCCGCGGGTAGCACACGACGTGCGTGTGCGGGTCGTTCAGGTACTTCAGCACCACCTCCGGGCGGCCCATCGGCGACCGCTCCTTGGCGTACCACGGCAGACCGACGTAGTGGATGAGGGCGATCAGCCCGGCGCACCCGGCGATCACCCCGCGGGTGGCCGGCAACTTGTCCCACCGGCTGCGGGCGACGAACTCGCCGAGCGCCAGGCACAGCGGGGGGAACGCCGGCAGGATGTACGTCGGCAGCTTGCTGCCGGAGATGCTGAAGAACGCCACGCACCACAGCCCGGAGAGCAGCCAGAACCCGCCGGCCGCGGTCCGCGTGCCCGCCTCGCCCCGCAGCAGGCTGCGAATGTACGGCACGGCCAGGATCACCCCCGGCAGGAACCCGCCCAGCAGCACCGGGACGTAGTACCACACGGGCTGGAGGTGGTCGAACGGCTTCACGAACCGCAGCACGTTGTGCTCCCAGAAGAAGTACCCCAGGAACTCCGGCCGCTGGACGCCCATCGCCACGTACCACGGCAGGTTGACGGCGACGACGATTAGGACGAACAGCAGGGCGGACCGCCAGCCGATGCGGGCGGCCGACGCCGTGTCTTCGCCGCGACCTCCGGGAGCGGTTGAGCTGGCACCGCTCCCGGAGGTCGCGGCGAAGACCTGTTGAGTTGGTTTTCGACACAACCACCCGAACGCGATCAGCGGGGGGAACAACAGGATTTCCGAGATCGGCCCTTTCGTCAGGAACCCCAGCCCGCTGAACACTGCGGCGGCGATCCACCAGCCGCGTTTCAGCGTGCCCGTTCGCACGGCCTCAAACCCGCACAGCACCGACGTGGTGACGCAGAACGTGAGCAGCCCGTCGAGCAGCAGGAAGCGGGCGACGCCGAGATACCCCGGCGCTGCCGTGAGCAGCGCCGCCGCCCAGAACGCCGCCCGCTCCCCCAGACTCCGCCGGCCGAGCAGGTACACGGCCAGGATGGTCAGGTGGACGCACACCGCCGGCACCAGCCGGGCGGACTCCTCGCTCACCCCGAACGCCCGGTAGCTGAGGGCGGTCAGCCAGTACATGAGCGGCGGCTTGTCCAGGTACGGCTGGCCCATCAGGGTGGGCACCACCCACGACCCGGATTCGAGCATCTCCTTCGGGATCTGCGCGTACCGCCCCTCGTCGGGTTCGAGCAGGTGGAACGACCGGCACGGGTACAGGAGCACCGCCGGCAGGATCAGGACGAGCAGCAGCGACAGCGGGCGGACGGCGGTGTGCGGGTCGGCGGCGGCCGGGAACAGCACCCGGTTCCACAGCTGCCGCACCCACCCGGCCGGGGTGCGTGGCGAAACGTCGTCGGTCATTCCGGTTCCCTTCCGTGGGTTTCAACCGGGAGTGTACGGCCGGCGGGGAACGGCGGTCAATCCGGGCCGGGGTCCGGTTTCGCTCTCACATGAAAATCCCGTGTATTCCGCACAACCGGCCCTTCCCAACCCGTCCCGCACGCGAGTAAACTCATCCCGGAACCTGCCGGGCGCCCCTTCGCACCCGGACGGCGGTTCCGTCTGCTGGGGTAGCGGACGGACCGCACGGCTACCCCTCAGGAGGTTGCGATGTCCCGTCTTTGCGCCTGGATCGTTGCGCTACTCGGTCTAACCGCCGCCCCCACCCTGGCGGCGCCGTTCACCTTCGTCACCGGCAAGGCGTACCTGGAAGCGAACGTGAACGGGTCGGCCAACACCGGCGGCTCGACCGCGCTCGGCACGGCCAACTCGTTCCTGGTGTCGAACGGGTTCAGCCCGACCATCGCCGCGAACCGCTCCTACGCCGAGTTCGGCCACACCGCCACCGGCACGGCGATCGACATCCGCGGGACGACGTTCGCCGCCCGTAGCGGGGCGTCCTCGTTCGCCTACGGGCTGAGCGCCGGCAACCTGGGCGACCCCGGCGGCACGCGGGACTATGGGTACTACGTCGATTTCCAGGTGACGGAGGCGACCGGCGGGCTGCTGAACATCAACTACACCTCGAACCGTTCCAGCACCAGCGCGGCGAACAACTGGACGTACACCGACTTCGTCGCCTATCTAGAGAACCTGGGCACCGGCGAGACGTGGGAGTTGGGCGGGTTCGACGAGAACCAGTTCGGCACGCCGGACAGCGACCGGGCCGGCAACCTGGACGGCGCGTCGTTCCCGTACCTCATCCCGCTGCTGGCGACGGGCAACTACCGCCTGTTCCTGCAGTCGCAGGCGTTCGTGCAGGGGACGAGCGGTGCCGCATCGTCGGAAGCGAACATCCGCATCACCCTGACGGCCACCGCGGTTCCGGAGCCGATTTCCGCCGTTTTGTTTGGCGGGGTGGTCGCCTCCGGACTGTTCGGGCTGGCTCGCCGCAACCGCAACCGGAACAAGACGTAACGTCTGGCAGGATGGGATTCGCCCGTTCGGCCGAGCGAAACGGCCTCGGCTCTCGGCGAAAAATTCGTACTTCCGCTGAGAATCCCCTTTACTTGTCAAGGGCGGCGCGGTTTAATCTCTCCAAAATCCCTGATCGGTATGTCCGGTCAGTCGGTTTCTCCGACACACACTTTGTGTCGAACTCGAACCTGGGGTGATCGTCCCACAACCGTGGCGGGCTTCTCGGCTAGGGGTAGTCCGACTCCGCCACCACGATCGCCCAACCCAGGAGGTGCGTCATGCGACTGTGCAAACAGTTCGCGCTGGCCATCGTGATGAGCGGTCTCGCCGTCGAGGCGACGAACGCGGGCGTCATCACGGGGCCAGGCGGTGCGGTCTCGGTCGGCATCGGTACGGGCGGCAACTTGTTCGACCCGGGGCCGTTCATCGGCTTCCGGCGGAACAGCAACGGGCTTGACCCGATCTCGCCCGGCACCCCGCACGAGGGGTGGGGGGCGCGGGTCGGCGGCATCGGCGGGCGGGTTCAGCCCCACTTCCTCGGCAACCAGAACTTCGTATCGAACGGGTCGTCGTTCCTGCCCGCGTCGGCCACCACCAGCGGGTTCATCAACAACGGGTCCGGGAACGCCCTGCGGGTGGACCACGCGTTCAGCTTCGTGGCCAGCAACGTGATGGCCATCGACGTGAAGATGACCAACCTGTCCGGCGCCACCAACACGATGAACTACCGGCGGCTGGGCGACTGGGACATCAACCCGACGCCGTTCTCCGAGATCATCACCGCCAACGCCGCCGCCGGCGACTTCAAGCAGAGCACGTTCCAGGGGTTCCAGAGCGGCAACCCGAACGACGCCTGGGGGTCGCTCATCCCGCCGGCCGGTGGCTCGTTCGGCCCGGCCGACTTCGGCGCCGGCATCGAGATCGAGTTCCTGAACGTGGCCAACGGCGCCTCCCGCGACTTCGCCATCTACTACGCCATCAGCCTGGACGGGCAGAGCGAAGCCCAGCTGCGGGCCCAGTTGCAAGCCCTCGGCCTGCTGTACATCATCTCCGGCCGCAGCACCAACACCGCCGGCCAGGTGAACAGCTTCGCCCTCGGCTACGGGTTCGCCCGTGTGATCCCCGAGCCGGCCTCGCTGACCGTGTTCGGCGCCGTCGCCGTCGGCGGGGTCGTCACCCTGCTCCGCCGGCGGAGAACGGTCGTCGCGTAACGGGTCGGTCCCCGACCGACACCAGAACCCCGGCCCCGGCCGGGGTTCTTTTTTTCGCCCGCCGGAACTGCCCTTGATCGGCCGTAGTCCGGCTCCTACTTTTCATGGCACGGGCCGAGGTGGCGGAATTGGCAGACGCGCCAGCTTGAGGTGCTGGTCCTCGCAAGGGGGTGCAGGTTCAAGTCCTGTCCTCGGCATCCGCGCAGGCCCCTGGGGTTCCAGGGGTCTGCCTCATTTTCCCCTTCTTACCCGATCCATCCGGCGGACGGATTGCCCGAACTATCGCCGTCGTCAGCGGAGCGCCCCGCGCCCCCCCATCCGCTCCCGGACACGAGCACACAGCTGAAAGAGGGTCCACCCGCCCGCCAGGCCCCGCGTCCGCCGCTCCAGAGCGTTGTTGACCGCGCACCACGTTTCGCCCGCGGAATCCGGGATCGCGCCCGCTTTCTTGTTCGGCCACTGCCCGCACCGCCGGTAGTGTTCCTCAATCCACACCATGATCTGGTCCGCGGTGAGCGGCGGCAGGTTCGCCAGGTTCCGCTTCCCCCGGTGCCGGGCCAGGAACCGGGCCAGCGTGTCACCGCCCGGCAGCCCGCGCCGCCCGGCGTCCAGCGACGCGTTCACCGCGTCCCACGTCTCGTTCGGGGCATCGACGATCAGCCCGCCCGTTTCCGTCGGCCACTTTCCGGTCCGTTCCTTGTGCGCGTCCGCCCAGGCGAGGATCTGCTCGACGGTCAGGCCGGGCAGGTCGTGCGGGTGGCGAACGCCGCGGTGGTCCGCCAGGAGTCGGGCGAGTGAACAGCCGCCGGGCAACCCGCGGCTCCCCTGGAACAGGGCCGCATCCACCGCCTGCCACTTCTCGCCGGATTCCCCCCGCACCCGCCCGCTGGTTCGTAGCGGCCACCGCCCCGTCCGTGCGTGGTGCCGGTCCGCCCACTCCAGGATCCGCGCGACGGTGAGCGGCGGCAACTTCATGCGGTTGCGGACCCGACGGCGGGTCTTCAGGAACTCGGCCAGGGACGAACCCCCGCGCAGCCCGCGGATACCTTCCCGGAGGGCCGTCTCCACCCGCTGCCACGTCTCCCCGCCCGACTGCGGGATCTCTCCGCTCTCGTGCGTCGGCCAGTTCCCGGTCCGGCGGCGGTGCTCATCGACCCACGCCAAGATCTGCCCAGCCGTCAACCGGGGCAGGTTCTTCGGGTTCCGCACCCCCCGCATCACGCGGAGCAGTTCGGCGAGCGTGGTCCCGCCCGGAAGCCCCCTCGACCCCTTCTTGAGGGCCTGACTGACCGCGGACCAGGTGAGGTCGGCGTCGAACCCCCGCACCCGGCCGTCCGTCTGCCGCGGGTATCGCCGGTAACGGGCGTGGAAGGCGTCCACCCAGGTGAGGATCTGCGGGATCGTGAGTTCGGGTTTCGGCATGACCGGCCATCCGGTTCGAGGACGAACCGTCGTTCAGAGACTGTTCCGAAAGCCGATCGCCGGTGGCGATCGGCGGGCCGCCACAGAGGGCGGCCCCTACATATCAGCCGCCTTTGTAGGGGCCGCCCTCTGTGGCGGCCCGTGGTCCGGCTGAGCCGGACCACTTCTGGAACAGACTCTCAGTTTAGTCGCCCCCCGGACGGTCGGCACCGGCTCGGGGCGGCGGGTGTCGCCCGGCGTTCCGCGTAACGGAGTTGTCATCGGCCGTCGTCACGCCACCACCTCTTTCACCACGTTGCCGTGGACATCCGTGAGGCGGAAGTCCCGGCCGGCGTACTTGAACGTCAGCCGCTCGTGGTCCAGCCCGAGCAGGTGCAGGATGGTGGCGTGGAAGTCGTGGACGTGCACCTTGCCGCTCACCGCCTCGTACCCGTAGTCGTCGGTCGCCCCGTAGCTCATCCCGCCCTTCACCCCGCCGCCGGCCAGCCAGGCCGTGAACCCCTTGCTGTTGTGGTCGCGGCCGTCGGTGCCCTGGGCGTACGGGGTGCGGCCGAACTCGCCGCACCACACCACCAGCGTGTCCTTGAGCAGCCCCCGCCGCTTCAGGTCCGTCAGCAGCCCGGCGATCGGCTTGTCGATGTTCTGCCCGTGCCGCTCCAGGTCCGCCTTCAGGTTGCGGTGCTGGTCCCAGTTGCCGTAAGTGAGTTCGACGAACCGCACCCCGGCCTCGACCATCCGCCGGGCGAGCAGGCACTGGCGGCCGAAGTCGTCGCCCCCGCCACCCAACCCGCGGCCCCCGCCCCCACCCCCGCCGCCGATGCCGTACAACTCCAGCGTCTCCTTCTTCTCGCCGCTGATGTCCATCACCTTCGGCAGGTCCTTCTGCATGCGGAACGCCAGCTCGTAGCTCTCGATCACCCCCTCCACCTGGTCGTTGTCCTTGTCACGGGCCAGCTTCTCCTTGTTCAGCTCCTGGACGAAGTCGAGCTGCGCCCGCTGGCCGGCACTCGACAGCTTCGGGTTGCTGATGTTGCTCACCCCGCCGCTCCCGCTGCCGCCGCGACCGCCGGCGCTGATCTTCGTCCCCTGGTAAATGGCCGGCAGGAACGAGCTGCCGTAGTTCTGCGCCCCGCCGTTGCCGGTCGGCGGGTTGATGCTGACGAACCCGGGCAGGTTCTGGTTGTCGGTGCCCAGCCCGTACAGCGTCCACGCCCCCAGGCTCGGCCGCACGAATTGCGCGGTGCCGGTGTGCAGCGTCAGGAACGCCTGCGGGTGGGCGGGCACGTTCGTGTGCAGCCCGTTCAACACGCACAGCTCGTCCGCCACCTTCTGGATGCTCGGGAACAGCTCGGAGATCATCAGCCCGCTCTTGCCCGACTTCTTGAACTCGAACGGCGAGCCGAGCAGCTTTCCCCCGCCGAACCCGCGGCCGATGCCCTTCGGCGGCTCCTTGCCGTCGTCCGCCTTCAGCCGCGGCTTGTAATCGAACGTGTCCACGTGGCTCGGCCCGCCCTGCATGCACAGGAAGATGACGTGCTTCGCCTTGGCGGCGAAGTGCGGCTTCTTCGGGGCGAGCGGGTCGGCCTTGGCGTCGTTGGCCGCCGCCCGCGAGGCGAGGCCGGCGAACGCCAGATAGCCGAACCCGCACGCGGACATCTGGAGCGCCGCCCGGCGGGACATGGCATCCGGGGTGGTGACGAAGCGGAGCATGGCGAGCCTCACAGTGAGGACTAACCACAGAGGCACAGAGGCACAGAGAAGGCGGAGTCGATTCCTCGGAACTATCTTCGCCTTCTCTGTGCCTCTGTGCCTCTGTGGTTAGTGTTGGAATTAATCCAGATACCGGAATTCGGCGGTGGCGAACAGCGCCTGCACCAGCGCGGCCCACGCCGTCCGGTCGGTGTCGGCGGGACGGCTGCCGGGGCGGAACCCGCCGGCGGCGGGGCGGGCTTCGGCCCGCTTGAACTTCGCCAGGAAGGCGGACGCGGCCGCTTCCTCCGACTTCGTCGCCGGGCGGCTCAGCGTCATCTTGAACGCCGCCTGAATCCGCTCGGTGTCGCTGTCGAGTTTCTTCAGCTTGCCGGCGGCGGCGTCCGCCCAGCCCATCACCTTCGGGTTGTTCAGCAGGTACAGCCCCTGGGCCGGCACGGACGTGTCGTCCCGTGCCCCGGTCACCAGCGTCGGCTCGGCGAAGTCGAACAACTCCAGCGCCTCCGGCACGCTGTCCCGCACCACCGGCAGGTACACGCTCCGCTTGGTGCTCTCGCCCAGCCCGGCGCCGCCGCCGAACCGCCCGAGGATCTGCGTGGGGCCGGCCAGTCTGCCCACCGGCGAGCCGTCCGCCGGTTTGGTGTCCAGTTCGCCGCTGACGGCCAGCATGGCGTCGCGGATCTCCTCCGCGTCCAGCCGCCGCTTGCTCATCCGCCACAGGAACACGTTGTCCGGGTCGGTGGCGTCGTTCGCCTTGCTGTACTCCGAACTCAGCCGGTAGGTGTGGCTCAGCACCAGTGTCCGCACCAGCTTCTTCGTACTCCACCCCTGCCGGGTGAACTGGCTGGCCAGGTAATCGAGCAACTCGGGGTGGCTCGGCCTCTGGCCGGTGGTGCCGAAGTTGTCCGGGGTGGACACGATCCCCTTGCCGAACAGGTGCAGCCACACGCGGTTGACGTACACCCGCGCCGTGAGCGGATTCTTCTCGCTCGCCACCCAGTCGGCCAGTTCCTTCCGCCCGCTGGTGCCGCGGGGGATCTTCACCCCGACGTTGCCCAGCACCTGCACGAACCCGCGGGCCACCGTTTCGCCGGTCTTGTCCAGTTCGCCGCGGAGGTGGACCGGCATGTCCCGCGGGAAGGTGCGGTCGGCCACCCCCATCGCGATCTTCTTGTGCTTGTCGTCGGCGTCGTACTGCTCGACCTGGTTCTCGACCACGTTGATGCGGGCGATCAACCCGACCAGCCGGATGTTCGGCTCCTTGCTCTTGCGGGCCTCCTCGATCGCGTCGTCCCGCTGCTTCTTCAGGTCGGCCAGTTGGTCCCGCAGCTTCTGCACCTCGGATTTGCTCAGCGTCTGGCCGGCCGGCACGTCCGCCCCGGCCGGCAGGGTGACGGCCGGCAGCGAGTTCCGCCCGCCCAGGATGGCCGGGGTGCCGGTCTTCGTCTCGGTGCTGGTGAAGATGCCGGCGACGGCGTAGTAGTCCTTGGTGGGAATCGGGTCGAACTTGTGGTCGTGGCAACGGGCGCACGCCACCGTCAGCCCGAGCATCCCCTGGCTGAACGCGTCGATCTGCTCGTCCGCCACGTCCAGGTCGAACTGCTTGCGGTTCCGCTCGTTGTGCGACTTCGGCCCGACCGCCAGGTACCCGGTGGCAATGGTTTTGTTCGCCTTGTCCGTGTCGTCCTTGCCCGTCAGCAGGTCGCCGGCCAGTTGCTCTTTGAAGAAGCGGTCGATGGGCATGTCGGCGTTGAACGCGGCGATGACGTAGTCCCGGTACCGCCAGGCGTGCGGGTAGAACACGTTCTGCTCCTTCCCGCTGCTCTCCGCGTACCGGGCCACATCCAGCCAGTGCCGCCCCCACTTCTCGCCGAACTGCGGCGACGCCAGCAGCCGGTCCACCACCTTCTCGAAGGCGTTCGGGGAGGTGTCCTTCAGGAAGGAGTCGAGTTCCGACGACGTCGGCGGCAGGCCGGTCAGGTCGAAGTGGACGCGGCGGAGAAGGGTCCGCTTGTCGGCGTCGGCGACGGGGGTGAGCTTGTGGTCCTTCCACCCGGCGGCGACGAACGCATCCACCGGGCTTGCCACTTGCCACTTGTCACTTGCTACTTTCGGGACCGAAGGTTCCCGCACGGGCTGGAACGCCCAGTGGTCCTTGTCCTTGTTCGGGTCGGTGGAAGCACCCCCTCCCTTGCGGTCGGGGTTCACCGAACCCGTTCGCGGGTCCGGGGCGCCCATCGCCACCCACTTCTCGAAGTCGGCGATCACGTCCGCCGGCAATTTCTCCTTCGGCGGCATCTGCTCCTGGCCGTCGGTGCCCTTCAGGGCCTTGATGAGCAGGCTCTTTTTGGCGTTGCCGGCGACCACCGCCGGGCCGCTGTCCCCGCCCGTCTTCAGCCCGTCGGCGGTGTCCAGGGCGAGGCCGGCCTTCGGCCCCTTCTTGGTGTCGGCCGAGTGGCACGAGTAGCACTGGGCGATCAGCACCGGGCGGATTTTGGACTCGAAGAACTTGAGTTGGTCGTCCGGAATCTTGTCCGCCGCGGCGGACGCGGTGGCGGTCGCCAGGACTGCGGCCGCAACGAAAAGCTGACGCACGGGCATGGCCGACCCCTTCAGCGGGTGAACTCCGTGCAATGGTAACACACGCCCGAACCGGGCATTACATGAGAAGGGAGTGAGGTGGGGCGCGAAGCCGCGAGCGGCTCTCGCGGAAGCCGCTCGCGGCTTCGCCCCACACCTCACCCGTTCACCATCAGCACCACCCGGAAGCCGATGGTGTTGCTCGGGCTGGTGGGAGCGTGGCCGCGGCGGGCGGCGCTGCGGCAGTCGTTGGCGAACGCGGTGAAGCACCCGCCCCGCACCACCTTCAGGGTGCCGCGGACCGGGCCGGGCGGGTCGTCCGCCGGGCTGTCGAAGTAGTAGTACTCGTCGTACCAGTCGTTCACCCACTCCTGCACGTTCCCGTGCAGGTCCATCAGCCCGAACCCGTTCGCCCGGTGCTTGCCCACCGCCTCGGTGCGGGTGTGCCCGCCCTTCCCGGCGGCGGACGCGAAGTGGCAGTCGGCCGGGGTCAGCTTGTCGCCCACGCTGAACGGGCCGGTGGTGCCCGCCCGGCAGCAGTACTCCCACTCGGCCTCGGTCGGCAGGCGGTACGCCCGCCCGTGCATCTGCTCGCCGGGCAGCCGGCCGAGCGCCTCGCAGAAGGCGACGGCGTCGTGCCACGTCACCATCTCCACCGGGTGCTCGGACGACCCGCCGTGCCCGCGGCTGAACGCCGCCGGGTTCTTCCCCATCACCCGCTCGAACTGCCCCTGCGTGACCGGGCACAGGCCCATGTAGAACGGCCGGCTGACGGCCACCGGGTGCTGCGGCCCCTCGTGTTCGCGGTGCCCCGGCTCGCCGTCCGGCGACCCCATCTGGAACCGCCCCGGCGGGACGGCCACCAGCGTCATGCCGACCGCGTTGATGACCGTGCGGGGCAGCCCGCCGAACCCGGGCAGCCCCTTCGCCCCGACCGCCGGGGCGGACGCCTTCATGGCCGCCAGCGCCGCCTGGAGCGGCGCCTGGTAGTCCCGGAGCGAGATGATCCGGGAGCCGTCGGTGTTGTTCGCCGGCGTCTTCTCGGCCACCGCCACGTTGGCCAGCATCTCGGCCAGTTCGCGGGTGTTCCGCGGCCGCTTCTCCGGGCGGGTGGACAGGCAGGCGGTCAGCAGCCGGGCCTGCGAGTCGGTGACGCCGTGCGGCCGCATCTCCTCCACCCACTCGTTGCCGACCGGCGGCTCGCAGTGCGGGTCCCGCCGCAGCAGTTGGTACCAGATCACCCCCAGGGCGTACACGTCGTCCCGCGGGTCGGGGGCTTCCTTCTTCACCTGCTGCGGGGAAGCGTACAGCGGGGTGTGCGCCCCGCGGAGGGCCAGCCACTGCTGCTCCCCGCGGGCGGTGCCGTGCCGGGACAGTTGCAGCGACCGGGCGGACGAGATCTGCCCCCACCCGAAATCGGTCACCCACATGGTGAACTTGCCGCCGTCGGTCGGGTGCAGGCGGACGTTGCTCGGCTTCAGGTCGCGGTGGATCACCCCGTGGGCGTGCCCGCGGGCGACGATGTCGCACAGCCGGCGGATCAGCTTGAGTGCCGCCTCCGGTTTGGCCGCGTCGTACTTCCACCGCCAGTCCCAGATGAGCGACGCCAGGTCGTACCCGGCCACGAACACCGACTCCAGGGCCGGCGGGTCGGTCTCCAGGTACACCTGCAGCAGCGGCGCCACCCCCGGCTCATCGGTCAGCTTGAACACGTCGGTGAACAGCTCGGTGTGTTCGCGGATGGCCGTCTGGGACTCCGGGTCAACGGCGAACTTGATGGCCGTCCGCCGGTCCGGGTTGGTGGCGTCCTCGGCGATCCAGGTCTCGGCCGTCTCCCCCACCCCGAGCATCTCCTTCAGCTTCCAGGTGTCCAGGCCGGGCGGCTCGTGCCCGATCTGCAGCTTCGGCCGGTGCGGCGGCAGGAACGGCAGCAACTCCTCCGGCTTGAAGAACTTGACCGCCTCCGGCACGGTGGTGCCGGTCGGGTCGGACGGCCGCATCAGGAACCGGCGGGCGAACGCCGGCAGGTGGCTCAGGTAGTCGGCCAGTTCGGCCTTGAACGGCACCGCCTGCACCCGCGACAGGCCTTCCACCCCCTTCCGCACCCGCTCGCAGTAGGCCGCACCGTCGAGGGTGACGAGGTCGTGGATGGCCGCCCGCAGGTCGGGGGTAGTGAACTCTTTGTGCAGGTGGTCGTTGGCGGCCTTCGCCACGTCCGGCAGGGCGTCGCCGAACCGGGCCTGCCCGGACAGGGCTTTCCGCGCCTTCTCACACAGGGCCAGACCGACGCAATCCAGGAGCGCTTTGACCCGAGGCATGGGAGAACGCCTCCGGCGGGAATGAGGGAGGGTATTAAAATGCCGCTCAAGCCTACCGTGTTTCGTACACCACCGCAAGCTAAGGCCCGATGAGAGACGAGCCGGGCGTTCTCGGTGAACCCCGACCGCGAGGGAGGGGGTGCAGTCCTGTGGGGCAAGTTTCCAACTTGCCGTGGCAAGATGCAATCTTGCCCCACGCACCCACGGCCCTGGCGGGCCGGGTTCACCCAACAACGCGGGCCGCGAAGGTTGCCCCTCGCGGCCCTGCGATTGCCGTGTTGTCCGCTCAGCGGGTCACTTCTTCGCCAGCGCGTCCCCGGTCTTGCCCGCCGCGGCGAGCAGCTTGCCGAACGACTGGGCGCTCGCCTCGCCGGCCTTCACCAGCACCGTCTTCGCCTCCGTCATCTTCTTCCCGCCCACCGACACCTCCGCCTTCAGCTCGTAGTAGAACGTCTGGCCGGCGGGCAGGTCCGGGGTGTGGAAGTTGCGGCTCGCCCCTTCACCTTTGACCAGCGCGCCATCCACATACAGCGTGGCGTCGGCCGGCAGTTCGACGGTCAACCGGGCCGGGGCGGCCTGCGGCTTGGCCCGCGTCACCTCGGTGCCGGTGCCGGAGTTGTCGATCCGCACCTGCGGCGGGGTGACCGCCGGCATCAGCCCGCCGTCGCAGCACGGGCCGTAGGCCGGGTGGAAGTCCGGGCCGTAGTACACCGGCCCGCTGCCGAACCCGACCCCGTACCCGAACGACGTGTAGGTGTAGATCGGGTCGCCGTAGTGGGTGCTGCGGGTGAGCGTGCCGGTGCGGTTGTTGAAGATGGGCGAGCCGTACCCGGAGTAGTTCAGGTACGAGTCGCCGAAGCCGCCCGACCCCGGACCGGGGGTGATGGTGACCGGGTGGCCGTGCGGGATGGCCCCCGGCTCGGCGTAGTACACCCCGTGCGCCGCCCACCCGCTCTGCGGGCCGAACGGCCCGGTCACGCCCGGCGGGTTCATCGACCCGACGCACGAGTTGCCGAAGCACGACGAGCCGAAGCAGGAACTGCCGAAGCACGAACCGGAGCAACCGTGGCAGGTGCTGTAGCACCCGTGGCAACGGCCGGCGAACATCCCCCGCAGCCGGGAGAACAACCCGCCGCCGTGGCATGAGCCGACGCACGATGAGCCGTAGCAGGACGACCCGAAACACGAGGTGCCGTAACACGAAGTCGAGACGAACCCGGAACACCCGGTACACCCCCGACCCCAGCCGAACGACGGCGTTTCCGGCGCCGTGCTGAGGGCGGCCATCAGTACCAATCCGTACATCTGACGAATCTCCCGGTGTGAAGGTGGGTACGACGGCGTCCGTTCGCCGGCGGTGTGAAGTTAGGGGAGATGGTAGATTTGGCGAACAATGCCGTCAAAGGGATTCAGGCAAGACGTGAGCGTTATTCCGGATTCTCCGGCGTCCGATCCGGCACAGCCGGGATAAACCCGGCCACTCACGGGAAGCATCAGCATCAGCCGCGCTGGTACACACTAACCCGGCGGGGTAGATTGAGTTTGACCCATTTCAGGCCGCCCGCCATGCCCCGTCGTTCCGACCTCCTCCGCGAACGCCGCCGGTCGTCGAACCGGCTGGCGCTGATCGTGTTCGGGCTGGCGTTCGGTCTTCTCCTGCTGTTCGGGCTGGGGTTCCTGCTCGTGTACCTGTACCAGCAGGGGGCGGCGAAAGTGAAAGGCGGCGGGGGTGGGCCGGTTGGCGTGCCGGGGTTGCCCGGCCTACCCGGCCTCGGGGCGGTCGGCGGGGAGGCGCTGTGGCCGCAGTTGCAAGGCAGGTGGAAGGTCGTCGGCGAGGAGAACGACCCGGCGGCGGATTATCTGGAGTTCACCGCCGACCGCCGGTTCCGGCAGGTCGATCCGCAACGGGGACGGTTCGGTCGGAACGGCGTGCCGCACGTCATACGGGATATTTCCATCACCCGCCTCGAATCGGTCGGGGTGGACGGCAGCTTCCGCGCCTGGTTCATCGTCCCCGAGATCGGCCGCGAAGGGTACATGGAGTTCAAGCTGGTCGGCGGCATGTTGTCGCAGGAGGTGGGCGTCGCAGGCATCGACCGGCGGGTGCTGACGTATGTGAAGGCGCGGTGACTCGCCGTTCGGCGAACCGGCGGCGTCAGCCGCCCGGATGAGTGGGGCAAGATTGCATCTTGCCGTCTTCACATGGCAAGTTGGAAACTTGCCCCACACCTCCCGCCCCCGCACTTCCCCCGGTGCCTCTGTCCCGTCCCGTCTGCCGGTGTTCGCCCCCTTCCCGCCGGACTTGAGGAAAAAACGACAACCCGCCGACTGCCCTTCAGAATCTGCCCGATCTGTCCGATCAATCCTCCGAATCGCCGCGATCCGGAGATCTTCATGCCTGCCAAGCCGACCCGCCGCCGTACCGCCAGCCCCACGCCCGCCGCCCGGCTGTCCGTCGAGCGGCTCGACGCGCGGGTGGTGCCGGCCATCGTCAACCCCGCCGCCGGCACGCTCACCGCGGTCACGGTCGGCACCGCGATCTCGACCGAGCAGACGCTGGCCACGTTCGACTCGCCGTCCGCGGCCGACGGGCTGACGGCGACGGTGGCGATCAACGGCGGGGCCGCCCTCACCGGGGTGGTGGTGGCCACCGGCCCGGGGGCGGACGGGGTGCCCGAGTACGCCGTGCGGTTGGCGGCCGGGGCGTTCACCCCGACGGCGGCCGGCACCGGCGCGCTGGCGTTCGTGATCAACGTGGCGGACGCGTCGGACGGCACCACGGCGAAGGTGTCGGGCAAGGCGGACGTGAAGGCGAACCCGCTGTCGGTGGTGTCGGTGGGCACCGACATCGACCCGGCCGAGGGCGTCAGCGGCACGTTCGCGCTCGCCACCTTCCGCACCACCGAGACGGCGGCCAAGGCCGACGACTTCACCGTCAGCGTGGACTGGGGCGACGGGTCGAAGGCGTCGGCCGGCACGGTGGTCGCGCTGGGCGACGGCAAATTCCGGGTGGACGGCACGCACGCCTACGGGGCGCCGGACAAGTACGACGTGACCGTCAGCGTCGCCGACGCGGACGGGGACAAGTTGACCGCCCGCACCGCCACCGACGCCATCGCCGACGCCGCCGTGGAGGTGAGCGTGCCGCCGCTGTACGCCACCGCCGGCTTGCCGATGAACGACGTGCGGGTAGCCACGTTCACCGACGCCAACCCGCTGGCGACGGCGGCGGACTACACGGCGACGGTGAACTGGGGCGACGGCAGCACGACGGACGCGGCCGTGGTCGCCGACGGGGCGGGCTTCGCCGTCGTCGGCAGCCACACCTACTCGGGGGCCATCCCGGTCGGCCCGAACGTCAGCGTGACGGTGCGGAACAAGGACACCGACGCCGAGCACACGGGCAGCGGGCCGCTCACCGTGGTGCCGAACTACCCGCCGCCGCTGTCCGAGCCGCAGCAGTTCGTGCAGGGGCTGTACCTCCGCGAGCTGAACCGGGCCGGGACGACGGCCGAGTTGGACGGGTGGGTGAGCGTGATGGGCGGGGCGAACGGGCGGACGAACGTGGCGAACGCTGTCGCCCGCTCGACGGAGGCCCGCACGCGGATGGTGTCCGGCTGGTACCAGACGTACCTGAACCGGGCCGCGCAGGGCGGGGAGGCGAGCGGGTGGGTGCAGCAGCTGCAGGCGGGGGCGACGGAGGAGCAGGTGCAGGGCGGCATCCTGGGCAGCCAGGAGTTCGCCAACCGCGCCCAGACGCTGATCAGCAGCGGCACCCCGGCCGAGCGGCATGTGCAGGTGATGTACAGCACCCTGCTCGGGCGGTACGGCAGCGCGGCCGAGCAGGGCGGATGGGTGACGGTGCTGTCGCAGCCGGGGGGATCGACCGCGGTGGCGTCGGCGCTGCTCACGAGCATCGAGTACCGCGCCCGCACGTTCGAGAACTACTACCTGAGCATCCTCGGCCGGCCGGCGGACGCGGCCGGGCTGCACGGGTGGGTGTACTCCGGGCTGGAGACGGTGACGGTGCGGGCGGCCATCGAAGCGGCGTCCACCGGCCCGATCTACTACCCGCTGCCGGCGTGAGTTGAATACTTGGTGAGCCGCGACCGCGAGGGAGCGGGGGTTTCGCTGGTGTCCCGCCTTCAGGCGGTCTGTCGAGGACCGGCTGAAGCCGGGACACCAACCAGCCCCCGCTCCCTGGCGGTCGCGGCTCCGTTCTGCGCCCATTTCCGTTCGCATTCCCCGCACCCGCCGGCTAAGATGGCCGCCGCGGACCCCTCCCTCCGCCGACACCCATCCTCCCCCGAGTCACGAGGTCGATCATGTTGGAGCGCGGAAACCTATCCCGCCGCGGGTTCATGCACCGCTCGCTCGCCGCCCTGACCGCCGCCGGCCTGCCCCTGTGGTACGCCGAGCACGTGCACGCGGCCGACGAGAAGGCGAAGGACGACAACAAGTCCGGCGGGGCGAACGGCAAGCTGAACTTCGGCTGGGTGGGCATCGGCAGCCCGCAGAGCCGGGCGTTCCAGGTGTACGGCAACTCCCGCAAGTTCCAGCAGCAGATTCACCACGTGGCCGTGTGCGACGTGGACGGCCGGCACCTGGAGAAGGCGGCCACCCGGCTGACGAACGACAAGTACGAGGTGACGAAGCACGACGACTACCGTGAGCTGATCGGCAAGAAGGACGTGGATGTGGTGTGCGTCACCACCCCGGACCACTGGCACGCGCTGGTGGCCATCGCCGCCATGAAGGCGGGCAAGGACGTGTACTGCGAGAAGCCGCTGACGCTGACGGTGGCCGAGGCGGTGGCCATCCAGAAGGTGGCGAAGGAGACGAAGCGGGTGCTGCAGACCGGCAGCCAGCAGCGGACCGAGTACGGGAACATGTTCCGGCTGGCGGCCACCGTCGCCCGCAGCGGGCGGCTGGGCAAGATCAAGTCGATCGAGTGCCGCATCGGCGGCAACCCGACCAGCGGGGCGATCGAGGCGGTGGAACCGCCGAAGGAGCTGAACTGGGACCGCTGGCTGGGGCCGGCGGAGAAGGTGCCGTACCGGGTGAGCAAGGACGGGAAGAAGACGAACTGCCACTACGAGTTCCGCTGGTGGTACGAGTACAGCGGCGGCAAGATGACCGACTGGGGGGCGCACCACCTGGACATCGCCCAGTGGTGCCTGGGCATGGACGGCAGCGGGCCGTCCGGCGTCGAGTGCCTGGAAGCCGCCGCCCCGCACAAGGGCGGGGACGGGTACAACTGCCACCCGTCGTTCAAGGTGAAGTACACCTACGCCAACGGCGCCGAGGTGATCGCCATGGACGGCCGCGGCACGGCGGTGAAGGGGCTGGTGACGAAGGACGGCACCCAGCGGAAGAACCGGGACGGGAAGGCCATCGACGGCATCGACGGGGGCGAGAACGGCTGCCTCATCCAGGGGGAGAACGGCACCGTGTTCGTCGGCCGCGGGCTGCTGGTGGCCAGCGACTCCAAGCTGCTGACCGAGCCGGTGAAGGACGACCTGATCACCCAGATGTACCCGAAGGTGCCGACCGACCACATCCAGAACTTCCTGGACTGTGTGAAGGACCGGACCGAGCCGATCTGCGGGCCGACAGTCGGCGGCGGCAGCGTGATCGTGTGCCACATCGGGGCCATCGCCCTGCGGATGGGGCCGGGCACCAAGCTGAAGTGGGACCCGGCCAAGCACCAGTTCGACAACGCCGACGCGAACAAGATGCTGTCCCGCCAATACCGCAGTGGGTACGAGTTGAAGGCGTGACCCCCTAAGCCGCTCGCGGCTTTGCGGGAGAACAAGGGCCGGCGGCACGAGCCGCCGGCCTTTTGCGTCACCACACCCGTGAGCCGACCGCCGTTCGGCGGTCGGCGGGCCGCCCCCACACGGGGCCCCCACCCAAACAACCC
>JALHQU010000003.1:0-5470 GCA_022841795.1 Fimbriiglobus sp. | reverse complement strand
CGCCGGGGCGGTCGGCGGGCCGCCACAGAGGGCGGCCCCTACAAGACCACCTCGTAGGGGCCGCCCTCTGTGGCGGCCCGTTGGTCCGGCCCGGCCGGACCAGCATTTGGACAGAGTATCGTCACCACACGTTCAGCTCGCGATCCAGGGTCACCCCGCAGGCGTCTTTCACGTTCGCCCGCACCACGTCCATCAACTTCAGGATGTCTTTCGCCGTGGTGCCGGGGTGGGCGACGACGTAGTTGCCGTTCCGCGGCGACACCTCCGCCCCGCCCGCCCGGTACCCGCTCAGCCCGGCCCGGTCGATCAGCTTGGCCGCCGTCTGCCCCGGCGGGTCGCGGAACATCCGCACCCCGCTCTGGAACGTCAGCGGCTCGGCCCCCTTCCGCGTCACCCACGCCCGCCGCATCCGCTTCATCAGCGTGGCCGGGTTCTCCGGCGTCAGCTCGAACTCCACCCACAGGATGACCGGCTCGTCCAGGTCCGACTTGTGGTCGCCGAACGTGAGTTCGTCCCGCGTGCGGACGTGTTCGGTGGCGTCCTCGTGCAGCACCGCCACCCGCCGCACCGCACTGCCGATCTCCCCGGACCGGTCGCCCACGTTACACCGCACGCTGCCGCCGACCGACCCGCGGATGCCGACGAGCGTTTCCAACCCGCCCAGCCCGGCCTGCACCGCCCGCGCGATCAGGTCGAACAGGTTCGCCCCGCCGGCCGCCTTCACCGTCTTCCCGGCCACCTCGACGGTGCCGAACCCCGGCACGCCCAGCCGCACCACCGCCCCCGGCACCGGGTCGTCCCGCACCAGCAGGTTGAACCCGCCGCCGAGCATCCGCAGCGGCACGTTGTTCGTCTTGCAGAACCGCATCACCCCGCGGAGCTCGTCCGCGGTGCGGGGTTGAACTAAGAACTCGGCCGGCCCGCCGATCTTCAGGTGGGTGTACGGGGCGAGCGGCTCCCGCCGCTTGGTGATCTCGGGGAATGCGTCGGCCAGGGTCATGCGAAATCCTCCGTCTTCAGTGTAGCCCGCACACTCCGTGTGCGGAGTCCGGACCCGCACACGGAGTGTGCGGGCTACACTCGGGTTCGTAGCTTCTCGAAGTCTTCCCAGAACCCCGGGTACGTCTTGGCGACGCACCCGGGGTTGTTGATCACCACCCCCGGCACCTTCAGCCCGACGAGCGCCAGGCTCATCGCCATGCGGTGGTCGTTGTAGGTGTCCACGGCACAGCCCGTGAGCGGCCGCGGGGTGATGCGGAGGCCGTCCGGGAACTCGTCCACCTCGGCCCCGAGCTTCCGCAACTCGGTGGCGACGGCCGCGATGCGGTCGGTCTCCTTGTGGCGGATGTGGGCGACGTTGCGGATGGTGGTCGGGCCGTCGGCGAAGAGGGCGACGGCGGCAAGCGTCATGACGGTGTCGCTAATGGCGTTCATGTCCACGTCGATCCCGCGGAGCGAACCGCCGTGAACGGTGATGCCGTCGGCCGTGTACTCGACCCGGCAGCCCATCTGCTCCAGGCACTCGACGAACTTCACGTCCCCCTGTAGCATGTCCCGCTGCATGTCCCGAACGGTGACTGTCCCACCGGCGATGGCAGCGGCGGCGAAGAAATAGGATGCGGAGGAAGCGTCAGGTTCGACGCGGTACTGCTCCACCCCGGGGTGCCCGTGGTGCGGAGACACCATGAACCGCCCGGCCGCCGGGCGGTTCACCTCGTACCCCCACTGCCGCATCATGGCGACCGTCATGTCGATGTACGGCTCGGACACGGTCGGGCCATCGATCACTACCTCGACCGGCGCGGCGGCAGCCGGGGCGGCCATCAGCAGCCCGCTCAGGAACTGACTGCTCACCCCGGCCCGAAGAGTCACCCGACCGCCGGGCAGTCCGTTCGACCGGATGACCACCGGCGGGCACCCGTTCCCGGTCGCGCTGGTCGCCCGTACCCCAGAGAACTGGTTGAGAGCGTCGAGCAGGTCTTGGATCGGCCGCTCCCGCATCCGCGAGATGCCGTCCAGCCGGTATTCACCCGTACCCGTCGCCACGAGCGCGGTCAGGAACCGGACAGTGGTCCCGGAATTCGCCACGAAGAGATTGGCCGACTCGGCCGGGATGCCGCGAACCAACTGGGCCGACAGCACGACCGTAGGCGGGTCGGTGTCCCACTCCGGCCGGACGGCGATACCGAGTGCTTGCAGGGCGACAACCATCACCTCGGTGTCTTCACTCCGCAACGCGCCGACAAGCCGACAACTCACATCGCGGTCGGCCACTGCCGCCAGCACCAGCGCCCGGTTGGTGATGCTCTTGCTGCCGGGCACGGACACGGTGCAGTTCGGCGGGGCGGACAGCGGCGCGATTTCGAGTTGGGCCGGGTAGGTGTGCATGGAGTCTTTGTAGGTCCGGCTGTGCCGGACGTGTTCCGTCGTCCGGCACAGCCGGACCTACGATCGTTTCCGCACCCGCCACGCCTGCACCAGCCCGGCAGCGATGCCGGCCCAGCAGAGCAGCGGCACCCAATCCCCCACCGCCGCGTACACGCTGCCGCGGGTGTCGATCGGCACGTCCGCCGTCACCGTGCCCACCTTCTTCTTCGAGTCCGCCCAGGTGAAGTCCACCGTTTGCAGCACCCGCCCGTCCGGGTCGATCACCGCGGTGATGCCCATGTTCACCGCCCGCAGCACCGCCCGCCGCGCCTCCACCGCCCGGAACCGGGCGAGCGCCAGGTGCTGCTCGTGCTGCTCCGAACCGTCGAACCAGCTGTCCAGCGACATGTTCACCACGAAGTCGGCCGGCTTGCCGTCCGCCGCCCACGGGTTGAACCGCCGGGCGAGCACCGGCTCGGTGTCCTCGTAGCAGATGAGCACGCCGAACTGGTACAGCTTCGGCACCTGTTTGCCGTCCGCCCCGCGGCGGACGACCGGCAGGTCGAACCGCACCAAATCCTCGCCCGGCTCGCACCCGGGGTTGGTCGGGTCCGGGGTGAAATTCGCCAGGAACGGGAACCGCTCGCGGAACGGCGGGTACTCGCCGAACGGTACCAGGTGCAGCTTGTCGTACCGCGGGCCGGGCGTGCCGTCCGGCTTGAGCATGCGGGCCGAGTTGTATTTCCGCCCCCGCTCGCCGTCCCAGTCCACCCCGTTCAGCCCGAGCATCACGTGCGAGTGCCAGTGCTTCTCGGCGTACCCCTGCCGCCCGAGTTCGAGCAACTCGACGAACGCCCGCTCCTCCGGCCGGTTCCGCGACTCGGCCCGGAACCGGTTCACGTCGATCTGTCGGTTCTGCACCGCCCAGTCGCTCAGCCAGTTCCGCGGCAGGGTGTTCTCCCGGCCCGGCGGCACGGTCACGTCGGCGAACGGGTAGCACGACTCCGGCCAGACGATCAGGTCGGGCGCCTGGCCGGCGTTCGCCGCCTGCCGGGTGAGCTTGTCGTACCGGGCGAACAGCAGCAGCGGGTCGCGTTCCATGTCCGCGATGCTCAACTCGTCTTGCAGCAGCGCCACCCGCGGCCCCTGGTCGAACGGCGGGTGGTTCAGCCGGAACCCGCCGTAGATCAGCAGCAGTACGACCACCGCGATCGCGCCGCCGGTGTTCAGCATCTCCTGCCGGTACACCGGCAGCACCCACCCCCGCGGCAGGTTCACCAGCCGGCGGAACGGCCGCCACCGCACCAGCCAGTCGTGCGCGGCGCCGTTGATCGCCGCCACCGCCAGCCCCGGCAGGTACGCCCCGCCCAGGTCGGCCGACTGGAGCAGCGGCAGGTTGGCGTGCTGGGTGTGCCCGAGGAACCCCCACGCGAACCCGGCCAGTTGGTGGCAGTGGATCCACTTCATGAACGGGTAGCCGGTCGGCCAGTGCGCCTTGATGTACTCCAGCGCCACCCACACCGCCGGCAGGGTGAGTGCGAGCGGCGGCTTCCCGAGGCGGTCGAGCCGGCGGAGGAGGAAGAGGGCGAGCGGCCAGTACACCGACAGGAACAGCGACAGCAGCGGCCAGGCGAAGTACGCCATCATCGGGTGGGCGTGGCGGAGCCAGTTCACGTCCAGCAGGCCGAACGCAAGCCCGCCCACCCACGCGGCGGTGTACCGCCGCCACCGGCCAACGCCCTCGGCCCGCACCAGCGTCAGCAGCGGCGCCAGCGCGACGAACGCCACCGGCCACCAGTTGAGCGGGAAGAACGCCGTCCACAGCAGCACGCCGGACAGCACCGCCGGCAGGTACACGCGGGCTTTCGGCCCGAACCCGTCGGCCGCGATCGCCAGCACCAGCCAGAACCCGATGCCGATCAGGTGCAGCCAGTGGCCGAGTCGGGTGGTCAGTTCGGCCGCGTGGGACACGACCGAGCCGATGCCCTCGGGCAAGTCCGGACCGAACCCGACCTGCGTGGGCTTCGCCAAGCTGAGCGCGACCCAGCCCAGCCCCAGAGCGAGGGCGACCAGCCACACCAGCAACCGGAACAATCGGGGCACAGGCGGCTCCTTGCCGAACGAATCGAGATCACCCGTGGGTGCGTATGACTAAAACCGAATCGCCGGCGGCTAACTTCACCCCGCCGGGCGGCAGGACGATGAACCCGTTCGCGGCCAGCAGCCCCCGCAGGTCGGCAGACCCGGACCACGGGAGCGGGCGGACGGAGTCGCGGGCCGCCACCGCCGGGTGGTACGTCGGCCGGTCGTGGTTCGCCGTCAGCGGCTCCGCGAGCGGCAACTTCAACTCCTGTGAAACCACCTCGCGGCCCAGCAGCGCGTCGATGGCCGGCTTCACGAACAGCTCGAACCCGACGTACCCGCTCACCGGGTTGCCGGGAAGCCCGAACACCAACGTGTCGCCCGCCGTGCCGAACAGCAGCGGCTTGCCCGGCTTCATCCGCACGCTGTGGAAGTGGGTTTCCACCCCGAGCGACTTCAACACGTCCGGCACCAGGTCGTACTGGCCCACCGACACCCCGCCGGACAGGAGCAGGATGTTCGACCCCGCCAACCCCTCGCGGATCGTCGCCCGCATCGCGGCTTCGTCGTCACGGGCGATGCCCAGGTAGCGAGGAACCGCCCCGGCCCGCGCCGCCTGCGCCGCCAGCATCGGGCCGTTCGTGTTGCGGATCTGCCCGCCCGTCGGCCGCGTGCCGGCCTCGACCAGCTCGTTCCCGGTGACGATCACGCCCACGGTCGGCCGCGGGAACACCGTCACCTCCGATCGACCCACCGCCGCCAGCACCCCGAGGGCCACCGGCGAGAGGACCGTGCCGGCCGGCAGCACCACGTCGCCGGCCTTCATCTCCTGCCCGCGACGGAAGATGTTCTGCCCCGGTTTGATCGGGTGCGTGGTCCGAACCACGCCGCCGTCGGCGGTCGTGTCCTCCTGTTTCACCACCGCGTCGGCCCCGGCCGGGATCGGCGCGCCGGTGAAGATGCGGACCGCCTCACCCGGCCCGACCGCCACCGCCGCCGCGCCGCCCGCCGCCACCTCGCC
>JALHQU010000002.1 GCA_022841795.1 Fimbriiglobus sp. | reverse complement strand
TCCAGCCGGCCGACGGCGTTGTGCCGGATGTGGGTGTGGGTGTAGTCGTCCGGGTAGCAGAAGTAGTAGTGCTCGCGGCCGGCGCGGGTGAGGTGCTCGACCGTCACCCGCTGCCCCCGGCCCTGCTCCGCCCGCAGGGAGTCGCCGACCGCCCGCTCCAGCCGCAGCAGGGCGTCGCGAGAGTGGTCGGGCGGGAGCGGCGGCAGGCCGGGGGTGTGGTGCCAGTGGCGGGCGGGCAGGCGGTCGGCGGCGTCCAGGGTGAGGATGTGGTGGAACACCACCGGGTACGCCACCAGGCAGTACAGGGCGGTGGCCGGCAGGCCGTAGTCGTCCGGGCGGTCGGCCAGGTTGTACCCGCGGAAGGCGGCCTCCTCGTTCAGGCCGCGGACGCCCTGGGGGGTGCCGAGCTGGTGGACCCACTGGAGCATCTGCTCGACCCGCCGCTACGGGTCGGGCGGGAGTGCCTGCCATGCGGCGTACAAGGCGGCGACATCGGGCGAGTCATCCCAGTCCACCGCCAGCGGCACGCGGGCGGTGTCGCAGAACCAGCGGACCAGGTCGGCCGGCAGGTGGCGGAGGACGGACAGCGGGGAGTACTGGCGGGCCACGGCAGGCACCTCGTCAATGAACGTATGGACATTGCGCAGTAAGTGTACACGCCAGCGGCGGAAGGCGCAAAGTGAATTCCCCGCACCCGTCGTCACCGATTTGTTGATCGCCATCAGAGATTGGTCAGTTTGGTGGCAACGGTTGACCAGTGCCCGTGTCCCGTTTGCATCGGGAAGACCAGACGATTGCACCCGATCGGGCAAGCCGATTGCTCAGTTCTCCGTGAGGGTTGAGGCGAGAGAAGGTTGCGCGAGACGCTGGGAGGGGATCGAGCCGAAGTTGCGAACGTGAGCTGGTGGTCGGCGGGATCAATTGTCCCCCGCCGACCGGTGTGGGGTTGCACCCGCCGGGTCAGACCAGCCAGTAGAACGGGTCGGTGGTGACGAACCCGTTCGGGTAGCGGTAGCGGTTCGGGTCGGTCGGGTCGGTGTAGGTCGGCTTGAACGTCGGGTCGCTGGTCACCACCCCGAGCGGGTCGTCGATCTTGCTGCCGCGGACGGCGAACGACACCGGCCCGGTGTACCCCGGCGGGCCGACCGCCTCGACCCGCACCGTGTACCGCCCCGGCCGCAGCAGCACGCCCGGCCCGCTCACCGTCTCCCCGGCCTCGGCGAACGCGGAGTACACCACGTTCCCGTTCGCATCCAGCACGGACATCCGCACGCCGGTGCCGGCCGGGCCGCCGGGGGCGGTGGCCGACAGGAGCCACTGCATGGTCTGCGCCCGGCCGATGTACAGGGTGTCCTCCCGGTCGGTGCCGCAGAACAGCGTGCCCTGGGTGAACGTCCGCACGTCGGTCGGCTGAGTGCCGAAGTCGGCAGTCAGGCGGTAGCTGCCGGTCGCCCCGCCGTTCACCCGGATGAAGTAGACGGCCCCGGCGGTCAGCCCCTCGGCCTGGACGGTGAGCAGCCCGCTGTCGTTCGCCAGGACGGCGGCGGAGATGGCGGTCCCGGCCGCGTCGAACAGTTGGATGGTCGGGGCGGACGCTTGCCCGGAGAGGGCCTGGGTGTTCACCGTCAGCACGCGGCTGTCGGTGCCGGCCGGGGCGACCACCCGGTAGAAGTCGGCGTCGGCGGCCGAGCTCAGGCTGGCCAGCAGTTCGTACCGGCTGTTCGGCAGGACGGTGCTGGTGCTGGTCGGGGTGAGGGCGGTGGCGGTGCCGCGGGTGTTGTTCGCGTTCCCGTCGGCGTTCAGCAGCACCGGGCGGGCGCCGCCCTGTACGGCCAGCAGGTCTTCCTGCGAGAAGTCGTCGTCGTCCTGGTCCTGGAAGGAGATGCCGAGGGCGTACCGGCCGACGTCGAACGTGGTGCCGTCCGCCTTCTCCACCCGCACGTAGTACCGCCGCGGGCCGGAGTCGTCGTTCGGGTCGAACGTGACCGCCGCCGCCCCGCCGGTGAACCCGTCCGGGTTCATGGTGGCGTTCCCCACCTCCTGCTCCTGCCCGTTCTCCAGGTAGTAGACGACGAGGCGGGCGTTCACCAGGCTCAGCCCGGCGGACTGGATCTTCACCGTTACGTTCTGGTCGTCGTCGCCCGGCCCGTAGGTGAGGAACGAGTACACGTCCCGGTCGGAGGCGGTGGTCAGGTCGCCGAACGCCAGTTGGATGGTGTCGCGGGTGGGGACGCCGCCCAGGTTGCTGGCGCGGCCGGTGGAGTTGTTCCCGTACACCCCCTCGAAGTGGTCGGCCACCCGCGGGCCGTACAGCGCCTGCACGGCGGCGATGTCGGCGGCCGTCAGCCCGGTGCGGACGCCGCTGTACTGCGTGTACATGACCGACCCGGGGGTGGAACTGTTCCCCATTCCGAGTGAGTGCCCGGCCTCGTGCAGCATGACCGAGAACAGGTCGTACGGGCTGCCGTCGAACCTGTACGCGGTGTTCAGCACCACGTCCCCGGCGCGGGTGCCGGCCAGCCCGGGGTCGGCGGCGGTGCCGAGCGCCAGCACCGGCGACCCCAGGTCCGCCCCGGCGATGCGGACGTCGCCGAACCGCTCGTCCCCCTGCCACCGGCCGGGGGTGCCGAACGCCTGCCCGCTGTCGGCGGCGACCGCCAGGGTCAGGTTGGTGTGCGTCACCCACGCCTGGTACGCCCGCAGGATCTCCCGCTGCCACTCCTGCTCGGACCGCACCTGGTTGAGCGAGTTGAACAGGTTCGACCCGGCGTTCGACACGGGGGTGCCGTCCGGGGCGAAGCTGAGGGTGAGGTGGCGGTCGGCCCACGGCACGCCGAAGGTGGCGGGGACGGAGCGGTCTTCGAGCCGTTCGACGCCGAGCGGAGAGGTCTTCATTTCCGAACCCCAGACGTGGAGGGTGGTTGTACCGCACCCGGTGCGGGCCACGGCGTGGGCGACCACGTGAGCAAGATGGTAGGCCGGCGACCGCCACGAAAAACGCCGCGGAACCGGCCGGCCCAGCAGAATATTGCCGGGCGACGGGAATTCCCGACAGGTCGTAACCGGAAATTCACTTCCGGCCGGCGCGGGTTTCCAGTTCGCGGGCCGCCTCAACCAGCTTACGGAACCCGGCGTCCGGCCCGAGCGGGGCGAGATCGGGGTCGCTGCCGACGTACTCCAGTCCGGTGCGGTCCTGGAACGCCGAGGCGAGCAACCGGATCGCTTCGTTCGCGTCGGCCGGGTGGGTCTTCGAGGTGAGGGCGTAGATGCCGGCCACTTGATACCGGAACAGGGCGGGCGGGTCCCGTTTCAGCACCTCGGCGGCGTCGGCGTGGGCGGCCGCCCGCTTGCCCAGCCGGGCCAGGTACACCCCGCGGCCGGCGCGGGCGGGCACACAATCCGGGTCGTCGGCGATCAGCCCGTCCAGCACGGCCACCGCCTCGGCCGTGCGGTTCTGGTGGTCGGCCAGCGCCGCCGCCGTGTTCAGCCGGGCGTCGCGGGAGTGCGGGTTGAGTTTGAGCGCGGCGTCGAAGTCGGCCACCGCCCCGGTCGCGTCGCCGGCGGCCAGCTTCGCCATCCCGCGGGACACCCAACTGTCGTCGTCGCCGGGGTCGGCGGTCATCGCCCGAGCGCGGTCGGCCGCCGCCCCGGTCTTGTCCCCGCCGCGGGCCTTCGCCTCCGCCCGGATGAACAGGGTGCGGGTGTGCGTCGGCCACAGGTCGAGCGCTCGGTCCAGACCAGCGACGGCCTCCCGGTACCGCCCGCCGCCGAGGTCGGCGAGCGCCCGGTCGATGAGCACGTCCACCCCGTCCGGGTCGAGGGCGAGGGCGGCGTCGAGATCGGCCGCCGCCCGGTCGTACCGCTTCAGCTCCAGGAACGCCCGCCCGCGACCGGCCAGCAGGTCGTAGCTCGGCCGGCCGTGCAGGGCGACGGCGGTGGTGTAGCACGCGGCGGCCTCGGCGAACTGACCGAGGGCGGTGTGGCACTGGGCCTTCGCCGCCCACTCGAACGGCCGCAGGTCGGTCGTCGCCCGCTTGTCGAGGATCTCCACCACCCGCCGGTACTCGTTCCGGGCGAGTAGATCCAGGATGTCGTCCGGGCCGACGGGGGCCGCCTGTCCCAACCGCAGCCGCTCGCGGAACGCCCGCGCCCGCTCGGCGGCGGGGTCGTCCGCCTCTGCGGCGCGGGTCAGCCATCCGTCGGCCCGGTCGCGGGCGGCCGGGGTGCGGCGGGCGGCTTCGGCGGCGGCCAGCAGCAGGTGCAGATCGCCCAGCCCGCGGCGGACCTCCGGCGAGCGAGCCGGGTCGAGTTTCATTCCGGCCACCGCCGCCGGATCGCCACCGGGCAACCCGAACCGGCTGAGGGTGGCGACGGCACGGTCCACCGTCACCGCCTTCCGCCGGTCGTTCGCCGGGGCCAGCAGGGCGAGCCGGTGGTCGCCCACCTCGTCCAGGAACTGCCGCTCGGCGATGGCCCGGTTGGCCGCGTCCCGCTGGGTGATCAGGTACAGGGCGACGGCCACGGCCACGGCCAGCACCACCGCCAGCAGCCCGCCCAGGAAGGCGGACGACTTCACCCACGGGTTGCGGCGGACGAACTTGGCGATGCGTTCGGCGCCCAGCGGCTCGCGGGCGTGTAGCAGCGGGCGGTCGGACAGTTGCCGGCGGAGGTCGTCCCGCAACTGGTGGGCGGACTGGTAGCGGTCGGCCGCGGCCGGCGCCAGGCACTTGGCGACGACGGCCGCCGCCGCCGGCGACACCGCCGGGTTCCGCAACCGCGGGGACGGCGGGGCGACCGCCCGCTCGGCCCGCAGGCGGGTGAACCGCTCCTTCGCCGTCCCGGTCGGCGGCGGGTACGGCATCCGGCCGGCGAGCAGCTCGTACAGGATGAGGCCGAGCGAGTACACGTCGCTCCGCGCGTCCACACGGCCGGGCAGCCCGGCCAGGGCCACCAGTTGCTCCGGCGACATGTAGTACGGGGTGCCGCCCACCTGCTGGTCGTCGCCCGCCCCGGTCGCCAGGTTGAAGTCGAGCAGCATCGGCCGGCCGTCGTCCGCCAGCAGCACGTTCGCCGGCTTGACGTCCCGGTGCAGCACCCCGCGGTCGTGCGCGTGCGCCAGCCCGTCGGCCAGCTCGGCCGCCACCCACAGGGCGGCGTTCACGTGCGTCAGGTGGCTCAGGTGTTCGAGCGGGGTGTTCGCCGCCGGCCCCGGCCCGGCCTCCACCCCGGCGGCGTCCTCGCCCGTCACCGTCGGGTCCGACCGGCGGTTCAGGACGGTGCTGACGAACCCCTCGCCGGACGCCGGCAGGCGGTCGCGGAACGCCGTCAGCACGTCGGCCAGGGTGGTGCCGCCGAAGTACGGCATGCACACCGCCTGGAACCGCCCGACCCGGTGGGTGGAGTACACCGGCACGATGTTCGTGTGCTGCAGCCGGGCGAGCGTCTGCGGCTCGTCGGCCGGCTGGTCCGACACCTTGAGCGCCACCGGCCGGCCGGCCAGGTCCCCCTGCTCGGCCAGGAACACGCGGGCGAACGCCCCGCGGCCGAGTTCCCGCACGATGCGAAACCCGAGGTACGTTTCGCCCGGCTCGGGGTAGCGGTCGGCGGCGGCGCCCGCGTCCGTGGCCGGCAGCACGATCTCCGGGTGGGTGGCCGGCTGGTCGCCCGCCGCCCAGCCGGTCACGCTGATGCCGTAGCGGCGGGCGTACCCGGCCGGGTCGGCCGTCTCGCCGGCCTGGAGGCGGAGGCGGTACTCCTCGAACAGCACCTGCCGCAGGCTGTCCGGGTCGGCGAACAGGGCCGGGCACTGGCCGCGGTAGTCGTCCACCAGGCGGGGGAGACCGGCCGCCCAGGCGAACTCCAGGTCGGCCCGCACCAGCTCGCGGACCACCGGCAGGTGCAGCGGGTCGCCCGGCGGCGGGGCGTGGGCGGCGATCGGGGCGGACCCGTGCTTGCGGTACGCCTCCTCGAACGCGACGACGGCGGCCTCCACCTTCAGCCAGTCGGCGGGCACCGGGGCTACGTCATTCGGGCTCATCGAGTAAACCCCGGAGCTGGTCACGGAACTGTTGCAGCACCCGCTCGACCGACCGCTTCGACCGCCCGGTCTGGTCGGCGATGTCCGCCACCTCGTGCCCGTCGATGCGGAGCCGGACGATCGCCCGGGACGACTCCGGCAGGGCGGCCAGGGTGTCGTCGATCACCATCCGCAGGGTGGCCACGTCCACGTCGTCCGGGGTGCCGACCGCCTCGGCCACCGGCTTCACGTCGCCGACGTGAACGGTCTGCCGCACGTCCCGCTTGGCCGCCTTGTGGTGGACGGCGGCGTTGCGGATCTTGTGCAGGGCGATGACCAGGAACAGCTTCCACAGGTCGTCCCCCCGCGGCACGTCGTACTGGTCGGTCACCACCCGGCGGAAGAACGTGCGGAACACCGACTGCACGATGTCGTCCGGGTCCATGCGGGCCGAGAGGGCGGCCGAACTCTGCCGGGCGGCCAGCGCCCGCAGGTGCCCGGCGTACCGGTGGTACAGGGTGGTGGCGGCCGACTCGTGCCCGTCCTTCAGCCTCCGGAGCAGCGAGTGGTCGGTCATGTCGTCCGGCACGTCCGGCGAGATCGGCTGGTCGGTCATGTCGGCGCACTTCCGGGAGCAAGGGAGGGGGCGAGGAACCGCCACGAATTCTAACCATCTTGCCGCCGCCGCCCCCCGCCCGCCACAAAATGCCGGCGGGGTGCCGGGAAACTTCACGCGTTTCCCGACACCCCGTGCGAAAAGTGTCCGGCGGTTACACTTCGAACTCTTTGATGTCCAGGAAGATGCCGGCCGACACGCCGTTGTTCACGAACGCGTCGAACCCGGCCCCGCCGACGAAGATGGCGTCCCCGCCGGCCCGCACGTTCGTCACCGTCACCGTGTCGTCCCCGGCGTCGGTGCTCACGCCGAGGTTGAAGGCGGTGGAGGTGTTGGTCAGGCTGACGGTGTCGTTGCCGTCGCCGGTTTCCACGCTCAGGTCGGACCCGGCCGAGAACCCGTTCAGGGACACGCTGTCCGCCCCCAGGTCGGTGCTGAACGACGCCCCGCCGCGGACCTCCGCCCCGCTGATGCTGATCAGGTCGTCGCCCTTCTCGGTGCTGATGTCCATGTCCGCCCCGACGAACAGCCCGCCGATGTTGATCCAGTCGTTCTCCGACCCGGTGCTGATCGACAGGGAGCCGTTCGCCCGGGCGTTGCTCAGGCTGACGGCCGAGGTGCCGTCGCCCATTTCCAGGCCCATGTCCGCACCGGCGGTGGTGTCGGTGGCGGAGAACGAGTCGCCGCCCACCTCCATGTTCACGCTCAGGGTGGACGCGGCCGACACCCCGTTCAGCGTCACGGCGTCGTCCCCGGACATGGTCTCGACGGTGATGTCGCCGAGGGTGGTGCGGAGGCCGCTGATGGCGACGGTGTCGTTCCCGCCTTCCATCTTGAACTCGGCCTGGATGATGGACGGGAAGGCGAAGCTGACCGCCGCCTGGCCGTTCACCAGGGTGCCGTTCTGCCCGCTGATGGTGAGGGCGGTGGCCGACTGGGTGACGGTGATGTTGTTGTCGCCGCCGTCGCCGAACACGCTCAGCTGCCCGCCGAGCAGGCTGGCGGACACGAACCCGGCCGGGTTCTCCCGCAGTTCCAGCGACTCCAGACCCAGGCGAGGTGTGTTCAGACCGTTCATCGGAAGCTCCTGTCGGAGGTTGTGGGGCAACGAGCCGTGATGCCGGGTTGTGGGCTTCGGGGTTGGTCGGTTCGCCAATCCCCTTCCGCAACCGGGAGCAACCCCCCCGCCGCCCGCCCGCCACGAATCTCGGACGTTTCGGACGATTCGCCGGCGGGGTGTCGGGAAACGAAAACGGCCGGGTCCGCAGACCCGGCCGCCCGGCGTTATCGCCTACTGCTGCTTAGCTGAACCGCTCGAACCCCTTGATCTCCAGCTTCTGGCCGCCGGACACGCCGCGGTCGATGAACGTGTCGAACCCGTCCTCGCCGAGGAACACGGCGTCGCTGGCGGCGACCACGCGGGTGACGGCGACGGTGTCGTTGCCGACCCCGGCGTCCACCTTCAGGTTCTTGCCCGCCCGCACGTCGGTCAGGTCGGCGCGGTCGCTGCCCTCCTTCATCTCCACGTTCAGGTCTTCGCCGGTGGTGGTGGCCGACACCGCCACCCGGTCGGCGCTCAGCCCGCCGATCACCGTCAGCGTCTTGCCGACGGTGCTGCCGGACACGTTCACCGCCGACCGGCCTTCGCCGGTTTCGATGAACAGGTCCCCGCCGGTGCTCACCCCGGACGCGGCCACCACGTCGAACCCGTCGCCCGTCTTGACGGAGATGTTCACCCCGGCCGACGTGTCGAACAGGTCGATCGTGTCCCGCCCCTGGTCCGTCTCGATGTTCATGTCCACCGCCGCCCGCAGGCCGACGGTGGTGAGCGAGTCGTCCCCGCCGAACAGGAGGATGTCCACCTTCTCCGGCCGGGCCGACGACCGCACCGACGGCCGGCCGTTGATGGTGGTGCCGTTCAGCCCCTCGACGGTGATGCCGGACGCGTCCTGGGTGATCAGGACGTTGTTCCCGGCCTCGTCCCCCCGCAGCTCCAGCACCTCGCCGAAGCTGGCGGCCACGTTGCCGCTCGGGTTCTCCCGCTGCTCCAGCCGCTCGGCCCGCAGCCGCGTTCCGGCGGTCGTGTTGCTCGTCATCGGATGTCCCTCGTCTGTGATGGGCGACGACAGGCGACCGTGCGAACCATTCGCACGGGGTGGCGGCGAACTGGCATGCACAGCCCGCCAGGGGTGGGAGCAACTCGGGCGTGGGCCGACCGCCGGGAAAGAGAAGTGTTCTTGGGGTGGAACTGGTGTGACCTGGGGGAAAAACGCGAGGCGGGGTGCGGGCAGGCGGCGAACCGCTTGCCCACACCCCGCCGCGTGTTTCGACCGGGCGTTTACTGGATCACTTCGAACTCGATCACCTCCGTCTTCTCCAGGCCGAACGAGCCGAGGTCGATCAGGGTGTCGAACCCGCCGCCGCCGTTCAGCACCAGGTCCTTGCCGGCCGTCACCTGGGCGGACACGGTGTCGTTCCCGCCGTCGGCGGACAGGGTGAAGTTCTCCGTCACGGCCACCCCGGTCAGGGTGACGGTGTCGTCCCCGTCGCCGGTCTGGAGGTCGGCGTTGGTGGCGGTGAAGTTGGTCAGGCTGACCACGTCCGCGCCCAGGTCGGTGGCCAGGCTGAACCCGCGGCCGACGCTCACGTCGGACAGCGTCACCCGGTCGTTGCCCACCGCCGTCTCGATGCTCAGGTCTTCGCCCACGCTCAGCCCGGTGGCGGTGATCACGTCGGCCGCGTCCTTGGTGCTGATGCTCAGGTTCTTCAGCAGGGTGGCGGTGTTCAGGTTCACCCGCCCGATGCCGTCTTCCAACTGGAAGCTCATGTCCCCGTCGGAGGTCAGGTTGGTGCCGTTGACGGTGTCGTCGCCCTGCCCGCCGAGGACGGCCACCAGCGTGCCGGTCACGTCCCCGGTCAGGTTGACGCGGTCGTTCCCGTCGCCCAGCTCGATCACCTGGTCGGCGGTGGTCCGCAGGCGGGCGATGGCCAGGACGTCGTTCCCGGCGTTCATCTTGATCTCCGCCTTCTCCAGCGAGGTGGCGGCGAACCGCACCGACGCCAGCCCGTTCACGGTGGTGCCGTTCCGCCCGGTGATGGTCACGCCGGTGGCGTTCTGGGCGATGCGGATGTCGTTGCCGAAGTCGTCGCCGTCGATCTTCAACTGCCCGCCGATGAGCGAGGCGACGACGTTCCCGCTCGGGTTCTCGCGGGCTTCCAGGGTTTGCAGGTGCAGGCCGCCGAACGTGTTCTTCCGGGTCATGGCTGGGTTCCACTTGTGTCGTGATCGGGTGTCGGGCGGCCGGTCCACACTGGCCGGTTTGCTCCCGCACCCCCGACAGCAAGCCCGCCCGCCGCCGTCCGCCACCGCGGTCCGGAATTTCATCCGATTCCCGCCCGGCGGAAAAAAATGGCGGATTCCTGCCGCCCGTCGCCCTGTCACGGCAACAGCACCTACAGATCGGGTGACCGACGACCCATGACGACCGACAACCACACGCCCGGCGGGACGGCCGACCGCGTGTCCGCGACCGCGGACGCGTCCGGCCCGGCGTTGGCCCGCTTCCTGGCCGACCGGAGCGAGGCGGCGTTCGCCGCGGTGGTGGGCGAGCACGGCGGGATGGTGTACGGCGTGTGCCGGCGGATCCTGGGCAACACGGCCGACGCCGAGGACGCCTTCCAGGCCACCTTCCTGGTACTCGCTCGCGATGCGGCCGGGGTGGTGCGGCGGAACGTGGCGGTCGGGGCGTGGCTGTACGGCACCGCCTGCCGCGTCGCCCGGTTCGCCCGCCGCACGGCCGCCCGCCGGCTGGCCCGCGAACTCCGACAGGCGAAGCCCATGGCCACCCCGAGCGACCCGACCGCCGACCTCGCCGGGCGGGAGGCCGGGCGGGTGGTGGACGACGAGCTGCACCGCCTGCCGGATCGGTATCAACGGCCGGTGGTGCTGTGCTACCTGAGCGGGCTGACCCACGACCAGGCGGCCGAGCAGCTCGGCGTCCACCCACGGACGCTGGAGCGGCGGCTGAAGGCCGGGCTGGATTTGCTCCGCGACCGGCTGGTGGTCCGCGGGGTGACGCTGTCGCTGGTGGCCCTGGCGGCGGTACTCACCGCGGCCTCCGCGACCGCCACCCCGCCGCCGCTGGCCCAGGCCACCGCCCAGGCGGCGGCCAAGTATGCCGGCGGCGAGCTGCCCGCGTCGGCGGCCGTGACCGCCCTGGTGAACGGCGAACGACTCGGCCGGCTGACGACGACGGCCGCGTGGGCTGGTGGAATTGCGGCGGTGCTGATCGCCGGCGGGGTGGCCGCCTGGATCGGGCTGGGCGGGTTCGGGGCGAAGCCGGTGCCGGTGGCGGCGATCACGGCCGACGACGACCCGGCGGTGGTGTCCGGGGCGGCCGCGGCGGTTGCCGACAAGGATGCGAAGACCGTCACCATCCGCGGGCGGGTGATCGGCCCGGACGGGATGCCGCTGGCCGGGGTGCAGGTGGCCCTGCTCGCCCGCCCGGTGCGGCTGAACCCGGACAAGTCGTTCGACCCGCTCGACGATCCGCTGGCGGACGTGGTCCTCCCGAAGGGGCGGTTCCGCGCCCTGGCCCGTGGCACCACCGACGCGGACGGCCGGTACGAGATGACCGGCATCCAGCAGGTGCCGGACCCGACCACCGGGGCGAAGTGGTATCACACACTCCCGTGGGCGTTCGTGGACGGCCCGCACCGCCTCCAGCGGCAGCCGGCCGAGTTCAAGAATCTCCAGGTCATCCCGCTCAGCCGCTGACCTCGTTCATCCCGGTTTCGTTCCCGTCCTCATTCACCCGGCGGCCCGCGCCGCCCTGGGCCGGAGGTCCGCCATGCGCCGTTCCGTGCTCCGGTCGCTCACGCTCCCGGCTCGCCGGCCGGGGTTCACGCTCATCGAACTGCTGGTCGTCATCGCTATCATCGCCGTGCTGATCGGCCTACTCCTGCCGGCCGTGCAGAAGGTCCGCGAGGCCGCCGCCCGCACCAAGTGCATGAACAACATGAAGCAGATCGGCCTCGGGCTGCACAACTACCACGACTCGTACGGGTTCTTCCCGAACAACGGCGGGCGGTACTCCGGCCAGCCGTTCAGCCCGGACACCAACGGGCTGCGGTGGGGCATCGGCAACGCCACCCGCACCGGCAAGACGAACTCCGGGTCGTGGGCGTTCGACCTGCTGCCGTTCGTCGAACAGGGGAACGCGCACCGCACCTGGCCGGCGAGCGGGTGGGACGTGCCGCAGCCGCTGTTCAACTGCCCGTCCCGCCGCGGGCCGGAGGCGCGGGTGGTGCCGGCCGTGGACCCGCTGTTTTCCAGTTTCCGGTACAACCCGGCCGGGCGGAACCCGTGGGCCGGGCAGACGGACTACGCGGCCAACCTGCACCTGCTGCCGCAGCGGTCGGCCGTGCCCACCGGGCAGTCCAACTACGCGATCAAGGACGTGACCGACGGCACGTCGAACACGGCGTTCGTCGGCGAGAAGAGCATGGACCCGCGGCGGTACACCACCGGCACCTGGTGGTACGACGAGCCGCTCTACCTGGGCGGGGAGTGCAAGGGGCAGTACCGCGGCGGGTTCTTCCTGCGGCCGGACCGGAAGGACGTGCGGTTCGAGAACAACTGGGGGGCGGCGCACGGGGCGGGGGCGTACTTCGCCCTGGCCGACGGCAGCGTGCGGCTGGTGCGGTACGACGTGGACCAGGGGGACCGGCCGGCCGGCCCGCCGTCCATGTTCGCCCGCCTGCTGCTGTTCAACGACGGGCTGGTGCTCCAGATCGACTGACCGAACCCCCTCACCGACTCACCCCGAGGTCCGGAATGACCCGTGTTCTGCTGGCCGCGGCCGCGGCCGCCGTGTTCGCCGCGATCGCCCCTGCCCAGGTGACGCACACCGTCGTCACCGCGTCCGGGTTGGCCGCCCCCGGCGGCGGCACCTACTCCGGGTTCAACACCCGCGGCCCGTCGCTCAACGCGTTCGGGCAGGTGGCGTTCTTCGCCGCCGTCAGCGGCGGCAACAGCGGGGTGTTCCGGCACACCACCACCAGCGGCACGGCCATCGTGCGGAACGGGACGACCTCGCCCACCGCCGGATACACGTTCGAGGGGTTCAGCACGTCCAACGTGGTCGCCCCGGCGATCAACGCGAGTGGGGACGTGGCTTTCTACGGCTCGGTGAACGACGGCACGGACAGCTTCGGCGGGGTGTTCCGGTACACCGCCGGCACCGGCGTGACCATCGCCCTCCAGGGGAACGCCGCCCCCGGCGGGGGCACCTACGGGGACGAGTTCGGGTCGGACGACGTCCGCCTGAGCAACGGCGGGCAGGTGGGGTTCTTCGTGAAGGTCGGCGGCACCGACGAGAACCCGCTGTACGGGGTGTTCCGCGGGAACGGCACCACCACCGTGGTCGTCGCCCGAGACGGCGCCGCCGCTCCGGGCGGCGGCAACTACGCCGGGGTGGGCTCGCCGGCCACAAGTTCGGCCGGGCTGGTGACGCTCAACTCGTACCTGTCCACGGACCAGGAGGGGCTGTTCCAGTCGAACGGCACAGCTACCACGGTCATCGCCCGCACCGGCGGGTCGGCCCCGGGCGGGAACACCTACAACTCCCCCCAACCGCTCCCGCCGGCGGCCAACGCGAGCGGGCAGGTGGCGTTCCACTCCACCCTGAGCGGGGCGAACACGGCCGGGGTGTTCCGATTCAACGGCACCACCACCACCGCCATCGCCCTGGCCGGCACCCCGGCCCCCGGCAGCGGGCTCACCTTCGGCAACTTCAGCGGCACGCACGTCCCGCAGATCAACGCCAGCGGGCAGGTGGCGTTCCACTCTTACCTGGACGTCGGCACCACCAACCAGGGGGTGTACCGCGGGGACGGCACCACCCTCACCGCCATCGCCGTCACCGGCATGACCGCCCCCGGCACCACGCTCCCGTTCGACGAGATGTCGTTCGACTCGGTGCGGCTGAACGACCAGGGGCGGGTGGCGTTCCGCGGGCGGCTGCTCGGGGCGTCGGCGGCCACCAACCGCGGGCTGTGGGCGGGCACGTCGATGGCCGACCTGGAACTGATCGCCCGCGAGGGGGACGTGTTCTTCGTGAACGGGGCGAACCGCACCCTGGCCGAGCCGTCCGCGTTCTTCGAGCTGAACGACGCCGGCATCGCCTGGCGGGCCACGTTCACCGACAACACCCAGGCCATCCTGTACTCGACGTTCACCCCGGTGCCCGAGCCGGCGACCGTGTTCGGACTGGCGTCCGTCGCTCTCGCCTTGTCCGCCGCCCGTCGCCGATGGCCTGGGTGACGTGACGAGATAGGGCCATCCAATCGCCCGTTGGGCCAGGACCAGCACGTCATCGAACTGGCGCCGGGCGGTCACGGGCTTGAACACACCAGAACGGTCGCGGCTTTCGGGCTTTTCAGGTCGGGGCGAACCGCAGGGTACGCTGGTACTTGGTCCGGCGGAACGCGACGCTGAATCCGTTCGCTTCGATGAAATGCACCTCGGCGGCGATCCGCCGGCCCAGCCCGTTCCGCCGCGGGACGAACGCCGGCACCGGGTCGCGGCGGGCAATCCGCCAGAGGGTGTCTTCCAGGTCGGACACGTTCCCCTCCCACCCGCCGGCCGGCAGCTTCGCCAGTCACGCCTCCAGCACCCGGCGGAAGTGCGTCCGGCTGGTCTCCCGGTAGCGGTCGGACGTGACAGACACGGCGGAGTCCTCCGCGGCGGGTGACAAAAGTAAGTCACTCGGGTCGCTCGACCGTTCCCGGTGGGGCACCCCCGAACGGCTCGCCGGAAGGACCCGCGGGAGATGCCGGAGTTGCCGGAGCGGTGCCGGCCGGCTCACCCCGGCGGGGCAGTGTGCCGCTCGAAGCCCGGCGGCAGGGTGTTGTCCAGCCTGGCTCCGGCCGGCCCGTCGGCCGGCACCGCCGTGCGGACGAGCGCCACCACCGCCGCCCGGATCGGCGGCAGGCGGGACCAGACGGCGGCAACACGGAGCAGATCGGGGTCGAGGGCGCCCGCGGGCAAGCCGGAGGCCAAACTCTTGGCCGAGCCGTGCGACGGTCTAGAATCTGAGGGGTTCTCACCGGCGACCGGAGAACTTCTAAGCGGCCGGTTGTGCGTTCGAGCCGCACCGGGGGTACTCGCATCGCCCGCCCTCAGCTCCCGCCGTCAGCGTGTCACCGGACGCCGAGTCGAACGGCCGGTGCGGTCGTCCTTGAGGCGTCGCTCCCCCGGGACCGGATCGGGTTTGGTCCGGCGCGTGCACGCCCTATGATCGCCGTATGTCGCTCCGCTCGTACCCCGGTCGGCTGCTCGTCCTGTCCGTCGCGTCCAGCGTCCTGGTGCTGCTGGTCAGCGGGTCGGTGGCGGTGGCCCTGTACCAGGAGCAGGCGTCGGCCGCCGCCGCCCTGTCCGAGGACATCGCCAGCCGGGAGGCGGCGGTCAACCTGGACGCCACCCTGGACAGCCTGATCGCCCTGCACGCCGGCGGGGTCGGGCGGGTGGATCACCTGCACACCCAGGCGGCGGCCGACCTGGCCGAAATCCGGCGGTTCGCCCACAAGGAGCCGGAGCGGGAACTGGCCGGGCGGTTGGCGGACAGCCTGGCCGAGTACCGCCGCCGGTGGGAGAACGGGGCGGCGGCGGCGGCGGCCGACTTCCTGCGGACCGACACCCAGCCGGCGGTGCACGAACTGCGGGCGTACAACGGGCAGGAGCTGCTGGCGTCCGAGGACTCGCACCGGGAGGCGGTGGGGCGGATGGTGTGGGGGCGGTCGGGGCGGTCGGGGCGGGGGCCGGGCTGGTCGTCGGCTACGTGCTCGCCCGCCGGCTGCGGCAGACCATCCAGCAGTACCTGGTGCGGGTGGAAGGGGCGTCGGAGATGCTCGGCCAGCAGCTGCCGGCGGTGCAGGTGGAGGGGGGCGAAACCGACGGCAGCGACGACCTGCAGCGGCGGGTGGAGCTGGCGGTGCGGCGGCTGAACGAGCAGGAGCGGGAGGTGCGGCGGGCGGAGCGGCTGGCGGTGGTCGGGCAGTTGGCCGCCGGGGTGGCGCACGAGGTCCGCAACCCGCTCACCTCGGCGATTCTGTTGCTCGAAACCGGCCGCAAGGACCCGACCGCCGGCGGGCTGACCGCCGACGACCTCGACCTGATCGAGCAGGAGCTGCACCGCATCGAGCAGACCCTGCAGACGTTCCTGGCGTTCGCCCGCCCGCCCCGACTGGAGCGGAGCACGTTCGACCTGCCCGCGCTCGTCCGGGAGGCGGTCGCCCTGTGCCGCGGGCGGTTCGAGCAGGCGGGCATCGCCGCCGAGGTGCGGGTGCCGGACGGCGACGGGCGGCTGACCGCCGACCGCGAGCAGGTGCGGCAGGTGCTCATGAACCTGCTGCTGAACGCGGCCGACGCCATGCCCACCGGCGGGCGGGTGGGGGTGGCGGTGAGCCGCACCGCACAGGCGGTGGAGATCGCGGTGAGCGACACCGGGCCGGGCATCTCGGCCGACATCCGGCCGCGGCTGTTCGAGCCGTTCGCCACCGGCAAGGAGACGGGCACCGGGCTGGGGCTGGTGGTGTGCAAGCGGGCGGCCGAGGACCACGGCGGGACCATCCGCGGAGAGAACCCGCCCGGCGGCGGGGCGCGGTTCGTCCTCACCCTGCCGGTCGGGTAACCTGTTCGCATGACCAAGCTGCTGCTCATCGACGACGAGGCGGGCATCCAGCACGCCTTCAAGAAGGCGTTCCACCCGCCCGAGTACGACACGCTCACCGCCCGCACCGCCGCCGGGCTGGCCCGGATCGCCGCCGACCGGCCGGACGTGATCGTGCTCGACGTGCACCTGCCGGACGCCACCGGGCTGCAGGCGTTCGACCGCATCAAGCAGCTGGACGTCCGCACCCCGGTCATCCTCGTCACCGGGCACGGCACCACCGAACTGGCCATCGAGGCGATGAAGCGGGGGGCGTTCGACTACCTGCTCAAGCCGCTGCGGTACGACGAGCTGAAGGAGCTGGTGCGGCGGGCGGGCGACAGCGGCCGGCTGATGCAGGTGCCGGCGGTGCTGTCCGAGTCGGCCGAGGTGCCGGGCAGCGGCCGACGCCATGGTCGGCCGCTGCCCGGCCGTGCAGGAGGTGTACAAGCAGGTGGGGCGGGTGGCCGGGACGGACGCCACCGTGCTGCTGCGGGGGGAGAGCGGCACCGGCAAGGAGCTGGTGGCCCGCGCCATCTACCAGCACGGGCGGCGGGCGGACAAGCCGTTCCTGGCCATCAACTGCGCGGCCATCCCGGAGCAGTTGCTGGAGGGCGAGCTGTTCGGGCACGAGCGGGGGGCGTCAGCCGGGTGTCCAGGGCCATGAGCGCGTAGTAGTTCTCGGCCACCTCGGCCACCAGCCGGGTGGTCACGAAGTTCCGCCCCTCGGCGGTGGCCAGCACCCGCAGGCCGGCGGCGTCGCGGGCGTTCCGCAACTGCCGCCAGATGTCCACCTGCCAGGACACGTCCGCCCCACCAGGAAGTCGGGCAGCGGCACCGGGAACCGCCGCCCTTCGGCGTCGGCGGTGAGTCCGTCCTCCACCGCCCCGTCGCGGGTGAACCGGCTGGTCCGCTCCACCCCGGCCCCGACCCGCGCGGGGCAGCCGACCAGGAGATGAGCAGGACGTGCGATTTCGACTGAAGGCAGGCGGGCGCAAACGCCCCAAGCCCGCCACTTGGGCGGGCCTTCGACGGCACCCTGTTCGCCCCGCGATCAGTGCCCGCCGGCGGGCGGCGGGGCCGGGACTGGGGCGGCCGTCAGCGGCACCGGCTCGCCGGGCGGGTCGTGAGGCGGGTGTGGCGGATGCGCTTCCACCAGTTCCGACAGCGGCTCGTCGGTCTCGTCCTGGAGCAGCTTCCGCCCGTCCACCATCTTGGCGAACAGGTAGTACAGGCCGGGGATGACCAGCACGCCGAGGACGGTGCCCAGGAGCATGCCGCCGGCGGCGGTGGTGCCGATGGTGCGGTTGCCGACCGCCCCCGCCCCGGTCGCCACCGCCGTGCGGCTTCAGGATCATGGCGCACAGCACCGGCGTCAGGGTGAGGGCCACCACCCCGGACAGGGTGATGGCGGTGGCCATGGTGATGGCGAACGTGCGGTAGAAGGTGCCGACCGGGCCGGGGATGAACGTGACCGGCACGAACACCGCCGTCATCACCAGGGTGATGGCGATGATCGCCCCGCTGATCTCGCGCAGCACCTCCGCGGTCGCCGCGTACGGCGACAGGTGGCTCACGCTCATCTTCACGTGCACCGCCTCCACCACCACGATGGCGTTGTCCACCACCACCCCGATGGCCAGCACCAGGGCGAACAGGGTGATCAGGTTGAGGGACAGGCCGAACATCAGCAGGAAGATGAACGTGCCGACCAGCGACACCGGCACCGCCAGGATGGGGATGAGGGTGGACCGCACGTCGCCCAGGAACATGTACACCACCAGCGACACCAGGATGAACGCCTCGATCAGGGTGTGCACCACCTTCTCGATGGACGCGTCCAGGAACTTGGACACGTCGTACGCGAACTGGTAGTCCATGCCCGGCGGGAACGACTCCTTCTTGATCTCCTCCAGCTCCTTCTTCACCTCCTCGATGACGGTGGCGGCGTTCGACCCGGGGTTCTGCTTGAGCACGATGGACGCCGCCGGCAGGCCGTCCACGTCCGAGTAGATGTCGAAGAACTCGGACCCGAGTTCGATGCCCGGCTTCGGCTCGGGGACGGCCTGCCCGCCCGCCCCGCCGACCAGCGCCGGCACCGCCGGCCGCTCCCGGCGGATCGGGTCGGGGGTGCCGCACACGTCCCGCAGCCGCAGGATCTCCCCCTCGGGGGTGGCCCGCAAAATGACGTCCCCGTACTCGTCCGGCCGGTTGTACCGCCCCTTGTAGGTGAGCACGTACTCCTTCGACTGCGACACCTGGCCGGTGGCCTGGCCGAGCCGGCCGGGCGAGCCGATCACGCTCTGCTCGGCCACCGCCTTCATCACATCCTCGGTGGACAACTGCCGCTTCCGCAGCTCCTCCGGGTTCAGCCAGATCCGCATGGCGAACGTGCGGTTGCCCAGGTTCACCGGCCGGCCCATGCCCTTGATCCGCTTCAGCCGCGGCATCACCGTCACGTTGGCGAAGTTGAACAGGTCGCTCTGGTTGTACCCCGGGTCGGTGCTGTAGATGTTCACGTTCATCAGCATGCTCGGCACCACCTGGCTGACCAGGGTGCCCTCCCGCTGCACCAGCGGCGGCAGCCGGTTGAGCACGATGTTCACCCGGTTCTGCACGTTCACCACCGCCAGGTCGGGGTCGGTGCCCGGCTCGAAGAACACCCGGATGGTGCCCTCGCCGGCGGAGGTGGCGTCGGACACCATGTACCGCTGCCCCTGCACCCCGTTGATGGACTGCTCGAGCGGGATGAGTACCGAATCGACCAGCACCTCGGCGCTGGCGCCGGGGTAGGCGATGGCCACCTCCACCGTCGGCGGGGCGATGGACGGGAACTGGGACACCGGCAGCGTCTTGATGCCCAGCCCGCCCAGGAACAGGAGGATGATGGAGATGACGATGGCCATCGCCGGCCGGTGCAGGATTTTGGTGAACATGCGCCTCGGAGGATCAAGGGTCGGCGGCCGAACCGCGGGCGGTCACTCGGCGTGCTTCTTCAGGTTGGACAGGGCCTCGCCCGCCCCCACGAACTCGCACTCCACCTTCTGCCCGTCCCGCACCTGCCGCACCCCCTCCAGCAGGATGCGGTCGCCGGCCGCGACCCCGCTCTTGACCACGTAGATGTCGTCCAGTTCCCGCTCGACGCGGATCTCCTTCTGGCGGACGACGTGGTCGGCCCCGACGACGAACACGAACTGCTTGTCCAGGATCTCGAACGTCGCCCGCTGGGGGATGACGACGGCGTTCGTCAGGGTGCGGTGGACGAGCACGTTGCCCGTCTGGCCGTTGCGGAGCAGCCCGTCCGGGTTGGGGAAGTCGGCCCGGTACTTGAAGTTGCCGGTCTCGTTGTGGCACTGCCCCTCCACCGTCACGAACCGGCCGGCGTCGTACTTGAACCGGCTGCCGTTGGCCAGCACCAGCTCGATGTGCGTGTCGGCCAGTTCGATCTGCGCCCCCCTCCGGCTCGCCCCGCGGTCGGCCATGTCGTCCAGGTAGCGGGCCTCGGGCACGTTGAAGTACGCCCACATCACGCTGTTGTCCGACAGGGTGGTGAGCACGTCCCCCCTCCTTCCCCTCCTTGATCAGGCTGCCCTGCTGCTGCTGGAGGCGGTCGATGATGCCGTCGAACGGCGCCCGCACCTCGGTGAGCGCCACCTCGGCCGCGGCCAGTTTGACCTTGGCCCGCGCCTTGTCCAGCTTGGCCTGCTGGAGCAACACCTCCTGGACGGACACCACCTTGTCGTCGTGCAGCCGCTTGGTGTTCTTGAACTCCAGCTCGGCCAGGTTGGCCTCGGCCTGTTCGGCGTCGAACTTGGCCTTGTATAGCGTCGGCATCACCTTGAACAGCACGTCCCCCCGCTTCACCGCCTGCCCCTCCTTCACCAGCACCTCTTCCAGGTACCCGCCCTCCAGCGCGCGGATCTCAATGTTCCGCTGCGACCGGATCTGGCACACGTACTTCTGCGTCACCGTCACGTCCCGCACCTGCGGGGTGGTGGCCGCCAGCTTCTGGTGGTGTTCCTCGTGCGTGCCCTCCTTCTCGTGCCCCCCGGCGCGGGCCGGCTGGCAGGCGGGCAGGGCGAGCAAGCCGAGGGGCAGCAGCCCGAGCAGGGCGGTCAACAGGCGGTATCGCTTCAGCACGGGTTTCTCACACGGGTGGGTCGATCGCACGCTGGTCATAGCAGGCGGCGTGCCACCCCCCGGTCTCGTCCCCCCTTCCCGAACGGCGACCGTGCGGCGGCCACATTCCGGAGCCGGTGCAGCGGTGCCGCCGGCATCGGAATGGTGTGCCGCACCGGCCCGCCCTCCCGGAAGTCCGCCGACTTCGGCCGCCTCGGCTGCGCGTTCTCCGCTCACCTGGGGCGAAATTCAACCACCCGGTCCGACCGGACCGGCGGCCAAACTCTTGGCCGATCCGCGCGACGGGTTAGAATTCGAGACGTTCTCACCGGCGACCTCAACCCCGATACACGAGCGCGGCGGGGGGCCATGACCGAAGACGAGCCGTTCATCGCCGCCATCCGGGCCGACCCGCTCGACGACCTGCGGCGGCTGGTGTACTTCGGGGTTCGCACGGGTAACATGAGGCGAGGAGGCAAGAGCGATGCTGACGACCGACACCGTTCTGCACGTCATCCGGCTCGGTACGGCCATCGAGGACTACTGGGATGGGGGAGGGGTGCTGAAACACCTACCGACATACCCGCTCCTCGGCCCGGACGGGAAGGAGCCGCCGCACCCGCCGGAGGAGGAGGAACTCCGCTCGTATCTCCGCTCGCTGCCGTCGGAAGACGTGTACGACCTGCTCGCGGCCGTCAAGCTGGCTTGGGATAACTTCCCCGTGGCGGAATTCGACACCCAGCTGACCAACCTCAAGGCGGAGGTGAGGTTGCCGGATGCGATCGAGAGGTTGGTTCGGACGACCTACTTGACCGCTGACCTGCTCGACGGGTTGAACACTCGACCGCATCCGGGCGTGGACGTGCGGGCACTACAACTCACAGCGGCGTGAGGGGATGCGGCATGCCGTCGAGTGCGTACACCGACCATTTGAAACCACTTCTGGCCGACGCGCGGGCGCTGATCGAAGCTCACACCCGATTGAGCGACGGCGGTTCGTTGTCATCCGATAAGCTGCGCGCACTGCCCAGGGCGGTGGTGGTGATGTGCGTTTCGGCGTGGGAAGCGTACATCGAGGAGGTGGTGCGGGAAGCCGTCCGAGTCGCTCGTCCAACTGCTGCACCGCTCGGCGTCTGGTCCGCGCTCGACTCGTTCGTCCAGAAATCGGCCGATCGGTTCAACACCCCGAACGCGGAAAACGTTCGCACGCTCATCGCCAACGCGATCGGGTTGCCGGACATCCGGACGGTCTGGTCGTGGGTCCGATACCCACCCATCCGATCGAGTGCGGAACTGGCGGTGGCGATGAAATTCCGCCACGAGATCGCTCACGGGGTGAACCCGCGGCCGACAGTGACGCATCAGTACGCGACGAAGTTGCCCGAGTTCGTGCGTTGCCTGGGGAGTTGTACCGACCGGGCCATCCGCGTGCACCTCGTCGCGCACTTCGGCGTCCCGAACCCGTGGCCGGCATGACCGCCCGGCTCTGGTCGGCCGCCGTCCGCAGCCCGGCGGTGTGGGCGTTCTGGGTGCTGCTGGCCGTGTACCACGCCGACGGCCGGCCGCACCCGGAGATCGACTGCGTGCCCGCCCCGTATGCGGCGTGGGCGGTCGTCCGCACCGGCTCGCTCGACGTGAGCGGGTACCCCGACCTCGACCGCTACCACAACACCTCCTGCCTGAAGACCCTGCCCGACGGCCGGGTGGTGCCGCTCCGCACGCCCGGCAGCGTGTTCGCCGCCGTGCCGGTGGTCGCCCCGTTCGCCCTGTTCCGCGAGCAGCCGTTCAGCCCGCCCACCATGCACGCGCTGGGGAAGGCGGCGGCGGCGGTCCACGTCGCACTGGCCGCGGCGCTGTTCCTGTCGCTGTGCCGGCGGCTGGCCCCCGGCGGGGCGTGGCCGGCGGCGGTGCTGTTCGCCCTCGGCACCTGCCTGTACAGCGTGGCGGCGCAGGCCCTCTGGGTCCACGGCCCGGCCACGTTCTGGCTGACCGCGGCGCTGTACCTGACGGTGCGGTCCGGCAGCTGGCGGACGGCGTTCCTGGCCGGCGTGTGCCTGGGCATGGCCGTGCTGTGCCGCCCGCCGACGGCGGTGTTCGCCGTCGCCACCGGGCTGGCCCTACTCGTTCGCCGCGACCGCCGGGTGATCCCGACCACGCTCGGCGGGCTGATCCCGGTGGCGTACCTGCTGTGGCTGAACTGGGCGCACTTCGGCTCCCCGTTGGTGGGCGGGTACGGCACGGAGGTGAACATTGCCCCGCCGCCGCTGTGGCTCGGGCTGGGCGGGTCACTGGTCGCCCCGAGCCGCGGGCTGTTCGTGTACTCGCCGGCCCTGCTGCTCCTGCCGCTCGGGTTGCTCGCCCTGCGGTTCCCGACCGACGCGCACCGGCCGCACCGCCCGCTCCTGCTCCTGTGGTTCGTCGCCGCCGCCGCCACCGTCGGCCTCTACTCCCGCTGGTACGACTGGCGGGGCGGGTGGTGCTACGGCCCGCGGTTCCTGTGCGAGACGCTGCCCGTCCTGTGCCTGCTGGTCGCCGTCGGGGTGGATCGCGTTCGTTCGCGGGTGATCCGGATCGGCGTGTGGGCGCTGGTCGTGCTGTCGGTGTTCATCCACGCGCTCGGCATTTACGGGGGAAGCGAGTACGAGGCGTGGCAGCGGCGGCACGACCCGGCGGCCCGGCCGGACGACCCGTACGGCGAGTGCTTGTTCGAGATGCACGACACGCAGATCGAGGCCCACGCCCGCGGGCTGTGGAAGAAGCTCGGCGGACGGTGATGGATGCGGGTAGAATGAACACACCTCCGGAGGGTGATCCGTGTCCACCACCCCTGACCCCGCCTGGCGTGCCGCGGTGTCGTCGTCCGTCACCGCCCACCGCCGGGTGGCCGCGTACACCCTGCCCCCGGCTCTGGACGCGCGGATGCTCGACCTCGGGGAGCGGAAGGAGTCGCTGACGCCGGTGGAGCGGGACGAGTTGCTGGCCCTGGTGGCGTTCACCCAGGAGCGGGCGGTCGAGAAGTTCGACGCCGAACTCGCGGTGCGGAAGTTGACCGCCGTGTGCCCCGACCTGTGAGCGCGTTCTCCGATGTCCGCCGGGCCGAAGTGACCGCCCGCGCCGGCCACCGCTGCGAATACTGCCACCTGCCCACCCGCGGCCAGGTGGCCACGTTCCCCATCGACCATGTGATCCCGCGGACCGCCGGCGGCACCACCGCCCTCGACAACCTCGCCCTCACCTGCCCGCACTGCAACGCCCACAAGTGGGCAGCCGTAGGAGGCGTCGATCCGGACACTGGGGCAGACGCCCCGCTATTCCACCCGCGGCAGGACGTGTGGGGTGACCACTTCGAGTGGGCGTCGGCGGGCGTGCTGGTCGGTCGCACCGCCGCCGGCCGCGTGACCATCGCTGGGTTGCGGATGAATGACCCGAGCATGGTCGAGCTGCGAATCCTGCTCGCCGAACTCGGCGTATTCCCCGAAGCCCGAGTATCCCGCCCCGAGGCCGAGCCGTGATCCGCCGGGTGACGACGGGCGACTTGCCGGACGCGCTCCGCTCGCCACCCGATGAGCCGGTGGTGTGGGCGGTGGCCGACGCCGACCCGCTGCCGGCGTGGGTGGTCTCGGACGCGCTGACGGTGCCCGAGTTGGCGCGGGTCGCCCGCACCACCCACCCGCGGGCCAGGGCGCAGTTCGTCCGCGGCCGCACCGTCCTCCGCGCCGCCCTCGGGTTGCTACTCGAACTGCCCCCGCACCGCGTCCCGCTCACCCTCACCCCGGACGGCAAGCCGGTACTGGACCCGGCCGCCGGGTGCGACCTGCACTTCAACGTCAGCCACACCGACGGCGTGGCCGTGTTCGCCGTCGGCCCGGTGCCGGTGGGCGTGGACGTGGAGACGCACCGCGACGGCCGCGACCTGTTCGGGCTGGTGGACCGCTTCTTCACCCCGGACGAGCGGGAGCAGTTCCGGGCGCTGCCGGCCGAGTTGCGGGCGGCGGCCTTCCTCCGCGGGTGGACCGGCAAGGAGGCGATCCTGAAGGGGGTGGGGTGCGGGGTGCGGGAACTGGCGAACTGCGCCGTGGACCTGGACCCCCGCCGCCCGCCGGCGGTGCGGCGAAGTCCGGACGGCGCCGACTGGAAGCTGACGGGCTGGGTAGAAGCGGAGGTGGCGTTCGCGGTGGCGGTGCAAGCAGTCTGACACCCTCTCCCCTTGAGGGAGAGGGTCGGCCGGTGCGGAGCACCGGGCGGGGAGAGGGGTGGTTGGGAAGAACCCCTCACCCGCGCTCGCCTGCGGCGAGCTTGCCCTCTCCCTCAAGGGGAGAGGGGCAGACGAGCCGCTCCGCTCACTTGTCCTTCTTGGCGCTGCCGCTCTCGGTCATCTCCATCGCCATCTTCATCTCGTTGCCGGCGAAGGTCATGGTGGACTCCAGCTTGGCCATGCCGAACGGCACGTCCTTGGCCGTCCACACCTTGATGTCCCCGGTCATCTCCTGGCCCATCGCCTTGGCCGTCATCTTGTACGCCGTCCAGGTGGCCTCGTAGCTCTTGTCCCCCACCTTGATCTTCTCCTTCCCGTCCTTCCCCTTCTCCATCTTGGCGTCGGTGCCGGGCGGGGAGGCCATCTTGGTCGGGTCGAACGGCTTGGTCAGGTCGACCTTCTGCTCGCTCTCCGGGATGTCCATGCCGCCCATCTTGCCGCTCGCCTTCACCGTCACCTCCTTGTCCGACTTGGCGGTCACGGTCTGGGTCATGGTGCCTTCGATGTCCATGCCGGCGAACTTCATGGTCATCTTGTAGGTGACGAAGTCGCCGACCTTCACGTTCTTGTACGGGTGCTCTTCGTCGGCCGCGCGTACGGCGAACGGGGCGACGGCAGCGACCAGCAGGGCGAGCAACAGGCGGGACATGGCGGAGCCTCGGGGTGTTGGGGACCGGGCACCGAGCAGCGCCCGCAACCACACGGTACGCCCCGCCGGAACGGAGTCAACGACCCGCCCCTTGCCCCGCCCGCGGCCGGCGGGCAGAATGGCCGCACCCGTCTTCATCCCCGCAGCCACGCCATGCAAATCCGCACCACCAACCCGGCCCTGAACGACGCCGTGTTCGACCGCGAGACCCGCCCGACCCTGATCGCCGACCGCATGACCCTGGCCGGCGCCATCGGCAAGACGGCGGTGCTGCTGGTGCTGCTGGTGATCTGCGGCGGGGTGAGCGCCGGGCAGATGAACCGATTCCTGGACCTGCCCCTGGCCGACCGCCCGGGGTGGGTGGTCGGCAGCCTCATCATCGCCGGCATCGGCGGGCTGATCGTGGCGCTGGTCACCACCTTCAACCCGCGGTGGGCGATGATCACCGCCCCGCTGTACGCGCTGCTGGAGGGGTGGCTGCTGGGCGGCATCTCGGCGGTGTTCGAGCGGCAGTACGCCTACATCGTGCTGCAGGCGGTGGGGCTGACCGCCGGGGTGCTGGCCGCCCTGCTGCTGGCGTACACCACCCGGCTGATCCGCGCCACCGACAACTTCCGCCTCGGCCTGTTCGCCGCCATGGGCGGCATCATGCTGGTGTACCTGGCCTCGCTGGTGCTGTCGCTGTTCGGCTACCGGGTGCCGTACATCCACGACAGCGGGCCGATCGGCATCATCTTCTCGCTCATCGTGGTGGTGACGGCGGCGCTCAACCTGGTGCTCGACTTCGACTACATCGAGCGGGGGGTGGCCCGCGGGGCGCCGAAGCACATGGAGTGGTACGCCGGGTTCGGCCTGCTGGTCACCCTGGTGTGGCTGTACCTGGAGATCCTCAACCTGCTGGCCAAGATCCGCGGCCGCAAGTCGGAGGGGTGACGGGCGGTCTTCGCTGGTGTCCGGGCTTTAGCCCGTCTTCCGCCGAGTGAAGAACGGCCTGAAGGCCGGACACCAGCGAAGACCGCCACCCGCCGAGTTGGTAAAATTGCGGCAGAGCATCCGCACCCCTGTCGCCGCCGCATGACCTTCCTGAACGCCGCCCTGCTGTTCGGCCTCGCCGCGGCGGTCATCCCGCCCATCGTCCACCTGTTCAGCCGCCGCAAGTTCGACGAGGTGGACTGGGCGGCCATGCAGTTCCTGCAGCTCAGCACCAAGACCAAGCGACGGGTGTACCTCGAACAGTTCTGGCTGATGGTGCTGCGGATCCTCATCATCTCCCTGATCTGCCTGGCCCTGGCCGCCCCGGAGGTCACCAGTCGGCTGCTCGGCACCACCACCGCCGGCGGGCCGCGGGACGTGGTGCTGCTCATCGACGGGTCGGCCAGCATGGCGTACAGGCAGGACGGCGGTACCGCCGCCGACGCCGCCCGCGACTGGGCGGCCGCGTACATCGACCGCCTCCGCTCCGGCGACCGGGTGGCCGTCTTCCAGGTGAAGACCCGCCCCGTTCCGATCGTGCCGAACCTGACCGGCGACCGCGACCAGGCCCGCAACGCGCTCGAGCTGCTCACCCCGCCGCGGGGGTCGGCCGACTGGCCGGCGGCGACGCAGGCGGCGCTCGCCCTGCTCGACACCGGCAGCCCGAACCGGGACGTGATCGTCATCTCCGACGACCAGCGGTACGGGTGGGCGGACGAGACCACCCTGGCGAAGTGGGACCTGGTCCGCCGCGGGGGCAGCCGGGCCGCGGCCAACGCCGCCCGCATCTGGGTGACGAACGTGGCCGGCGACCGGCCGGCCGACCCACCGAACTGGAGCCTGGAGCCGATCACCACCGCCCGCGGGGTGGCCGCCGCCGGCCGCGAGGTGACGTTCCGCTCGGCCGTCCGCCCGTCCGGCAACACCGCCGGCAAGCCGGTCGGCAAGGTGAAGCTGTTCATCGACGGCAAGGCGCTCGACCCGGTGAAGCCGGCCGGCGAGTCCGGCGACCAGTTGCCGCTGTCGTTCACCCACAAGTTCGCCGTCGGCTCGCACCTGGTCACCCTGCAGCTGGACGACGACGACCTGCCCGGCGACAACCGCCAGGACTTCGCCGTCGAGGTGCTGCCGGTGGTGCCGGTGGTGATCGTGGACGGCGGGCCGACCGTCCGCGGCCGCGGCAGCGACTTCCTCCGCGACGCCCTCGCCCCGGCCAAGGACCCGACCCCGGCGTTCGCCGTCCGCACCGTGCCCGCCGCCGACTGGTCGCCGGCCGCGTTCACCTCCGACGTGAAGGGGCCGGGCACCACCCCGCGGGTGGTGGTGCTGGCGAACATCGACAAGCCGTCCGTTGCCCTGCAACAGGAGGTGGAGAAGTTCCTGGCCGCCGGCGGGTCGGTGCTGGTCACACTCGGCGAGCGGGCGGACGCGGCCACCTGGAACAAGGTGGCGTTCCGCGGCGGGCAGGGGTTCCTGCCGGCCCGGCTGGTGGAGGTGGTGGGCGACGACGCCGACCCGGCGAACGCGCCGAAGGTGCTCACCGCCGGTCTCGCCCACCCGGCGATGGAGGTGTTCAAGGAGCCGCTGCCCGGCGGCCTGCACACCGCCTACTTCCCGAAGCGGTGGAAGCTGGACGCGGCGGCCGGGGCGAACGGCGTCACCGGCACCGCCGCGGCGGTGTTCACCACCCGCGACCCGCTCCTGGTCGAGCGGGCGTTCGGCAAGGGGCGGGTGATGCTCGCCGCCGTCCCGCTGGACAACGGGTGGAAGACGAACCTGATCCGCCTGCCGGACTTCGTGCGGCTGGCCCACGAGCTGCTGTACTACCTGGCCGGCACCCGCACGGCCGAGCGGAACCTGGTGCCCGGCCAGCCGATCGTGTTCACCCCGCGGCCGGACGAACCCCGCGGGCCGGTGGCGGTGGTGGCGCCGGACGGCCGCACCCGCACGGTGAACGTGGAGAGCTGGCCGGTGGTGATCGACGGCACCACCGACCCCGGGGCGTACAAGCTGACCACCCCGAGCGGGCGGGTGGTGTACTTCGCCGTGCGAACCGACTCGCGGGAGGCGGTGCTGACGCCGAACAATGACGAGGACCGCGCGCGGGTGGCGGACGCGGCCGGCGGGCTGACCTATGTGAAGTCGGCGGACGAGATCGTGGCGAGCGGCGGCGGCCAGCCGGTGGCGAAGGAGATCTGGTGGATCCTGCTGCTGCTGGTGATCGGGCTACTGGCCGGGGAGACGTGGTACACCCGCCGGCTGACCGACCGCGGCGCGTTCAACCCGCCGACCGCATAGCCGCCCCGTGGCCACGACGACCCGCCGGTGAGAGCAACAGCCGGATAGACCGCCGATTCTAGAACCAGGAGGGCGGCGATTTTTGTTGTTGACGCGCCTCCGGTGCCCCTCGATAATCCGACTGTCTGATCAGACGGTCGGTTTCGGTTCACGTTCGAGCGCGAGGATCGCCCATGTTCGCGGTCGCCCGAGTTAGAGGAATGCCATGACCCGCGTGCTACTCGGCTCGCTGGCAGTTGTTGCCGTGATTGCTCTTGCCCTGTCCGCCCAAGACCCGGCGAAGCCGAAGAACGACAAGCCGGTGGTACCGAAACCGGAAACGCTGGCCGAGCAGGTCCAGCGGTTCGACAAGTTCAACCGGCGGGGGTGCGGGGCCAAACTCACGCTCACAAAAGCCGAGTTGGTCTCGAAGGAGGGGGTTGGGGAGGTGGTGCGGGTCCACTGGGAGATCGACTACACCGGCCCGCGCCCGCCGCTTACCATCTGCAAGCCGAGCATGGAGCCGGGGCCGCAGAACAGAACCTGCCTGCGCTTCCACTACGAAGACGGACGCACGGATGTGGGCAGGCTGACATATATGTACAACCCGCAAGAGAGAAACATTTACATCGTCGTCAAAGAGGACTTCGTGACGGTCGAAAAGGGAAAGATCTCGGTGTCCGGTGTTCTCGATGTGCCGATCTCCACAGACGGACGCAGCAGCCTGATTCAGCAGATGAAACGACCGTTCTATGTGCAACTCACTTACAACCCGCAAGAGCGGGGCAGTCAATTCGACCTCGACGCCTTCACCGGCGAGTTGACGTCGAACGTGATCCAGGTGACGGAGCCGAAGAAGTAGCGAATTTGAGCCACGAACTATTTTTCTCCCTTTTTGACCGTACATCATCCGCACAACTCGCGACACGAGGAACACGATGTTCGCACCCAGCACCTCTGCCGAAGGCCGCTCACCGTTGGTCGGCATCCGCACCACACTCCACGTCTTCGAACTGGAGCGGCGCGAGATGCCGTCCGGGAACACCCCCTGGCCCATTACCCCGGCCCAGGGGATGTCGCTCGATTTGGCCGAAACGTATGGCCAGTTCTCGGACGGCGGTGGCCTCCACTTTCACGAAGGGATCGACATCATCGCCGCTGCAGGTACGACCGTGAAGGCGGTCGAGGCGGGAACCATCTCCGCGCTTAACACGACAAACGCCGACCCACAAAAACTCATCGAAATCAGCACCGGGGTAGACGCGGCTAAGTCGGGGTGGTCTTATATTCACATCACCCGCGAGAACAACGCACGCACCGGAGCGCCTTACATACTTGGTGAAGCGGTCGGCCCGGCAAACAAGGCTGCCGGTCTGGTGGATAACCTCACGATCGCCAAAGTGGCACCCCAGGGCGGGTGGTGGGCGGACCACCTGCACCTCGCGTCCGGCGAAGGCGAAGATCCAGCCTACTTGGACGATTACGTAGGAATTGCACCTAACAAGTTGCTCCGCCCGACCAAAGACCCACTCGATCGGCTCACCGCCATCGGCGATGCGGTGGCACCGACCGTCGAAGAAGTCCTCTTCCGCGCCGGCGGGTCAGACGGAATTGGAACCTTGTACGGCGGCAAGGCGATCACGCAGGGAGCCAAGATCACCGTCATCAATCAGACGGAAGCACGGCCCGACCTACGCTATTTCGTCACGCGAGACGTGGCCGGCAACGCGATCATCGTCGGCGCGAACTCGTCCACCAACACCCTCACCACCGCTGGCCTCGCCGGGGACGCGGGCATCGACATCGTGGGCAAGGCTTACGACAAGATCAGGACCGGGGTTAACGCCGTGTACAAACTCGGCGTCAAGTCGATCGGCTTCTCCATTCAAGGGCAGCGGGTCAACACCTCAAAGCTGACGGTAGACAAGTCGTTCGACTTCACCGGCGAGTTTGCCCCGGATGATGACTTCGGAGGCGGGAGTCAAACTTACGTGTCGCTGCATAACGCCCAACAGGTGCGGGCCGTATACAGCAACGACCTGCGGAGCAAGTCCATCGACGGCGTCCAGTACTACTACACCGTGACGAATAATGATAACGACCTGAAGGTGCAGGCAACCGACCGAAACCGCCAGTGGTACTCCAAGAAGGCTAGTCCGGCGGGTTGGAATAACATGAACGCGCAAGATGCCGTGAATAACGCCAAGAGTTCATGGCCCGACGACTACTACGAGATCGAGGTGACGGCGCGGGACGAGGCGGGGAATATCGGGACGAAGAAGGAGAAGGTGCTGCTCGACAACTGGACACAGACGCTTGAGGGCCGGTTGATTGCGATGGGCGTGAACACCTACTTCGTGCAATTCACGGGGGCGCAGTGGACGGCCAACTCGACGGTGAAAATTTACCTGATGACCGGCGGCGTAACGGACGGCGACACCATCACGAACAGCGGCACCCTCCTCGGCACGGCGAACACCGACGCGAACGGGAACATCGTCGCCACCACGTTCGAAGTCCCCGCCACCAACTTCCCGGGGCCGTTCCCCAACTACTTCCTCGCCGACTACCACAACGGCGACAACAAGTACCAGCCGCGGTTGGACGCCACGTCGCTGCTAATCGAGGACAACGGGTTGCCCAACGGCATGTCGATCTCGCCGGGCGGGTTCGCGGCCCTGATGTCCGACCCGAACTTCGATCCCGATTCCGATCCGGTGTCGGAATCCGAGCCGGTGCTGCCAGTGCAAGACTGGATGCCGCCGACGGATCAAGCCCTGCCTGCGGAATCGGGTTCGCCGGTACAGACGACCGACGCCACCGCGCTCATCCGGGCCTTGATCGGCGAACCCGCGTCCGACTTCGGACTGGTGGATCGGTTGTCGTGGCCGGATCGGTTCGACACCGGCGTGTAAGGGCAACTCCTTTCCTTCACCCCGCCCGCCAGCGGCGGGCGTACCCGCCGAGGCCGAGCGCCGCGCCCGCCACCAGCAGCACCGTCGCCGGTTCCGGCACCGGCGCGAAGTACGACGAGAAGTCCGGCACCGTCCACACCCCGCGGCCGAGGGTGGCCACCATCAGCACGTCGTTGACCGAGTCGTAGTCCATGTCCGTCACCACCACGTCCGGCAGGCCGGTGCCGAACTCGGTCCAGGTGCCCAGCGCGGCCGAGGTGGTGACGTACACCCCGTCCCGCCCGCCGGCCACGTACACGTCGGTGGTGCCGAACCGGGCCGTCTCCACGCTGAACAGGGTGCCGAACCCGGGGTTGGCGGTGAACAGGTTGCCGGTGATGGTGGTGAACGTGGGGGTGGCGGCGTCCACGTTGGTGCTGCGGACCACCTGCGAGCCGCTGCCCACCACGATGTGCCGCCAGTCGGTCGGCTGCACGGCCAGGTCGGCCACCGCCCCGGCGGTGTAGTTGGTCAGCTGCACCATCGCCCCGCCGGTGTCCTTCCGCACCCACACCTGCCCGGTGTTCGTGCCGGCGTACAGCACCTCCGGGCGGGCGGTGGTGCCGCTGAACCCGTCCGCCTTGATCACGTTCAGCAGCGTGCCGGCGCCGAAGTCCCGCACCACCGTCAGGTTGTTCCCCTGGTCGGTCGATTCGTACAGCCGGCGGGTGCCGATGTACAGCCGCTGGCCGTCCGCCCGGTTGGTGGCGATCGGCCCGTAGAACTGGATGGTGGTGTCGAACTGGTAGATGGTCTGCCCGCCGCTGCCGGCGACGGTCAGGCTGGGGGTGATGAGGCCGCCCACCGGGGCGCCGGCGGCGTCGTACACCCCCTTGCGGAACGAGTTCAGGAACTGGGCGCTCATGTACCGCAGCGACTGGGCCGCGTTCGTCGGGCTGGTGACCACCGCCACCTGCGCCCCGTCCCCGCCGATCACCAGGTTCCAGGCCGTGTTGCCCACCGCCGTCTGCCGGCTGGTGCCGTTGTCCTGGGTGCCGCCGAACGCCACCCGCGACACCGGGTCGAACGCCGCGCTGTGGAACTCGAGGGTGCCCAGGTTGCCGTTGATCGACGCCCACGAGCCGAACGTGCCGCTCGGGTTGGGCAGGGAGAAGATGCCGCCGTCGTTCCCCTGCAGCAGGTTGCCGGTGGTCGGGTTGACGGCCAGCGACCGGCCGTCCGCGTGCGGGGCGTTCGACCCGTTCACGAACAGCGGCGTCCAGGTGCCGGCGGCGAAGTCGCCGCGGTAGATGCGGCCGTTGAACGGGCTGGTCTGGGTGGCGTCGCCGGTCAGGTACACCCGGTTGCCGGTGGCGTCGGTCGGGTCGACGATCAGGTTGAAGTGCCACAGCCCCTGCCCGCCGGGGTTGGACGCCGGAGCGGACCCCCACGCCGTCCAGTTGGTGCCGCCGTCGCCCGACCGCCACACGTTCACCGTGGTGCCGGCCACGATGCCCACCACCACCGTGTTCCCGTGCGCCGACACCTTCACCGTGGACGCCCCGGGGATCTGCGCGTTCATGGTGGCGTTGCCGACCGCCGCCCAGGTGCTGCCGGTGTCGTTCGAGCGGTACACCGAGTACGCCCCGCTGGTGTTGTCCGGGACGGTGAACAGTTGGGCCGCGTTGGTGGCGTTCTCGGCCACCCCGAACACCCCCATGGCCGGCAGCCCGGTGCCGGTGCCGCCGGAGATCTGGGTGAAGCTGGTGCCGCCGTTGGTGCTGCGGAAGATGCCGTTGCGGGAGTAGGTGGTGGTGCGGTCGTTGGCCGACACGACCACCGTGCCGGTGCCGGCCCCCAGGCCGCGGGCGGCCACCCCGGACACGGACGTGCCGGTGGGCAGGGTGTACTGCGTCGTCCAGGAGGTGCCGCCGTTGAGCGAGTACGCGAACCCGCCCACCCGCCCGCCCTCCAGGTAGTACGAACTGCGGTGCCGGCCGAACCCGGTGACCAGGGTGTTGCTGTTCGTCGGGTCGAACGCCAGCCCGCCGACGGAGGTGGACCCGATGCGGTCCGTCAGCGGCGTCCAGGTGGTGCCGCTGTTCGTGCTCTTCCACACCCCGCCGTTCACCGTGCCGGCGTAGTAGGTGCTACTGCTGGACGGGTCGATGAGGATGTGCGCCACCGCCCCGGACACCGACGCCGGGGTGGTGCTGGTCTGGCCGTTGGTGATCGGCGCCGGGCCGAGGGACACCCACGCCTGCCCGAACGCAACCGGAGCAACGACCGCGGCGGCCACGACCGCCCACATCCAACGGACCATGACGAACCTCCCGGACGATCACGCCTGCCGAACGGAGGCCTACCCCTGCCCCGCCCGCGGCCGAGTGCAACCGGGATTAAGATACTGGCCCGCCGCCCGACGGACGATTGACAACCCCCGCCGCCGCCCGTACCATGCCGGTGGACGCACCCATAGCTCAACTGGATAGAGCATCGGTCTACGGAACCGAAGGTTGAAGGTTCGAATCCTTCTGGGTGTACTGGACTTACGGCGATTCGCCGGGGTCTGTCCGAGAAAACCTGTCCGAGATCAAAGACGCCCTCCCCGGTGTTGCCAGCACCGGAGAGGGCCGCGACGCGAACCTTTTCAGGCCCGGCCGTGCATCCCACGGGTCCCTGAGGAGGTTTCTTCCATGCCCCGCCGTCAGCCCGCCCCCTACTTCAAGAAGTCCCACAAGGCGTGGTACGTGCAGATCGGTGCCAGGCAGCACCGGCTGTCCGAGGACTACGACCAGGCGCTCATCCGGTGCGGCGAGTTGCTCAAGGCCCACAAGAAGGCCGAGCGTTTCGTCGTCCCCGGCGAGACCTCGACCCAGTCGCTCGGCACCCTCGCCGCCGAGTTCTACCGCGTCGCGTTCAAGGACCGCTCGCCGCGAACCCGCGACTGGTACGAGGAGAAGCTCGCGCCGCTCATCGGCCACCTCGGCGACGAGTTCCCCGCCGAGCAGCTCAAGCCCCTTCACGTCGAGCAGTGGGTCGCCGCCCACCCCGACTGGACCCGCGGCACCGCCCGAACCGTCTGGCAGGCCATCCAGCGGCTCCTGCGGTGGGGCGAAAAGTCCGGCCGGATCGCCCACTCCACCGTCTGCGACTACGGGAAGCCGAAGGCGGGCAAGCGGACCATTGTGATTCCGCCCGAGGAGTACGCCCGGATCCTCGAGAACATCCGGCTCGACGCCTTCCGCGACCTCGTGACCGTGGCCTGGGAGAGCGGCGCTCGACCCCAGGAGCTGTTGAAGTTCGAGGCCCGTCACTTCGACGCCGCCGAGAAGCGACTCGTCCTACCGCCCGAGGAAGCGAAGGTGGACAAGTGGCCCCGGATCGTCTACCTGACCGACGACGCCCTCGCGATCGTCGAGCGTCTGGTCAAGGAGCGTCCCAGGGGCAGGCTCTTCGTCAACGAGAGCGGCAAGCCGTGGACCCCGATGTCCGTCAACTGCCAGTTCATCGCCGTTCAGCACCGCATGGGCTTCGCGGTCATGCGGGCACGGAACCTCGCTCCGACCGAGGAGCAGATCACGGCCAAGATCGCCACGCTCAGCCCCACACGGAAGGGTCGCCCGAAGACCGCGGGGGAACTCCGAGAGGAGGCCCTGATCAAGTGTCGCCGGGCGATGGCCCAGGAACTCGCCCCGAAGTATTGCCTCTATCACGTGCGACATTCTTGGCTTGATCAGATGTTAAAACGTGGGAATGACCCGCTTACCTGCGCGATCCTGCTCGGCCACCGCGACCCGTCTCAGCTGAGCAAGACCTACCAGCACCTCTCGCAGTCGCCGGACTACTTGCGGGCGGCACTGAACAAGAGGGCGGCGGGGTAGCGGCCCCCGTCACGAGTCGCCGTCCGCTTCGAGCTCGAGCACCCCGTCGTCGAAGAGGCCGCGGGATACCTGGTCGCCGTGCACGACCCAGCCGTGCACGGCCCGGCGGCCGAAGAGTTCGAGGTACGGGGGCGGCGAGACGCGCTCGACGAGCGCCCTCACCGCCTCGGGCTTTTCGCTGTGCCCGGCGCGGTCGAGGCACGCCCAGTTCGGGATCGTGCGGTCGAGGAAGGTCGCCCTTCCCTTGACCCCGAGGAGCAGGAACTCGGCGGCGCTCCGCCAGTAGTGGCCGGTGCCGATCTGCGGCTTCACCCACACGAAGACCGTCTTGTACTCGAACCCCCACGCCTCCATGACGCCCCTCGCCTCCCACAGGAACGAGTGCGTCGTCCAGAGGTGGAGGTGGCAGACGTCGGCCGCGAGCTGACCGACCGGTAGGGATGCGATTTCGTTTACGTCCATCGTCCGGTAGTGGTGCTCGGCCGCCCCGCGGGGCGAGTTGTCGTAGCGCCACGGCGGGTCGGCGTAGACGCAGCAGAACTTGCACCCGCGGGCGACGAGGGTCGAGAGGTCGCGCACAAGGTGTCCGCTCGCAGCGGGAAGAGTCACGGCTCGAAGTTCCTCGAGGTGCTGGTCGGGCGATGAGCGGCCGTTAGTCCGCCAACGGGAGTTCCACGCGCGCGGACTCATTCGCCTCGGACACGAGCCGCGCGGCGAGTGCCCGCCTTTCCCCCGCGGTCGCCATCTCGGCAGGTAGTACTTGCGGCATCGCGTTGTACTCCCGACCGTCGAGGAGTCTTCCGGTGAGCTTCTTGTTCCGCCCGCCGTTCTGCTTGTGGAAGAAGAAGGTTTCTGCGGCCTCGCACTGGTCGCGCACGGCGATTGCCCAGGCGGGGTCGAAGGTCCTGGCGCGGGGGCCGGATTCACCACCGGTGATGACCCAGTCGATGCCGCGGAGGTCGAGGCCGACGGGGCCGAGGAGCGGCTCGACGGAGAGAAACTTCACCCTCGCCCCGGTGCGGCGGAGGTGATCGACCCGGAAGGCGTACGGCTGGCTCTCGACCGAGACGCCCTGCCAGACGTTGTCCGGCCAGTCGAGGTGCGGAGAGAGAGCCGCAAGACGCTCGGCCCGCTTCGTGAGGATCTGGTAAGTGTGCCAGGGCGTGGCCTCCATCACGGCGAAGGCCCGGCGGATGAACGCGAGCGGCACGTCCTCGTGGAAGAGGTCCGAGAGGCTGTTCACGAACACCTTCATCGGGCGGGGCCAGTCGAAGGGCTTCGCCAGCCGCTCGGGCAGCATCCGAACGACGCCGGTCCAGTTGAGGCTTCCGTTTTCCTGGCGGTAGGCGAGCCCCGTGTTCGCCAGAGACACTTTCGGGTTCGGGTTCCCGGACATCCGGAGCACGTCCTTCACCGCGTAGCACCCGGCGCACCCGGGCGAGACCTTGTCGCAGCCAAGGAGGAAGTTCCACGTCGCGTTGGTCCACTCGATCTTCGATAAGTCGCTCATGGCGGGGTGCCTCTCGCGTGGTTTGTGGCTGTCGGTGGCGGGCACAACTCGTCAGCGACGTGTCGTGCCGAGGATCGCCGTCGGGTGGGGCTCGGTACTTTTCACCGTGCCCTTCGCCAGGTACTCTTCGATCGCGTCGTGGGGGATGAGAATCTTCCCCCGCCCGACGCCGACTCGCTGGTGCCGCAGTTTCTTGGCGGCACACAGGGCGTAGACACTCGCCGTGGAAAGTCTCATTCTGACGGCGGCCTCTTTAACGGTGAAGGGCTGCGTCGCGGTCGTCACGGCTTCTTCCCTCCCTGAGACGGCTGGAGGTATGAGCCGTTAACGAAGAACACCTCGTAGTACCGTTTGAGTACGGTCAGGAACTTCTCCACCTGCTGGTGGAAGGTGCGCCCCTCGGACGAGAGCGGCAGCGGGTCCGGGCCGGCGGTTGTGGCGAGCGCGGCGGTTTTCAGATCGCGTAGCGTCCGAGCACAGTCAGTCACTTCGCGGCGTAGTACAGCGAGTTCGGAGATGAACTCATCGGTGAGCTTCTGGCGGCGCGGCACGTCCGCCGCGAGGGCGTCGAACCACTCGGCGCTTTGCATGTTAATACTTCGCATTTGATCAGTGGCGGTGTCGTTCGCGCGGTCGCGGAAGAGTTCGGCGGTGGCGTGGTGCTGTTTCTGTGCGAACTTGAGCTCGAACTTGATGTCCTCGGCGACCCGGATGACGGCATCGACGTCGTTTCTCGCGTCGTCCGCCAGCGGGAGCAACAGGTCGATCGCCTTCAACATATCCGTTTCGATGCCCACCTTCTCGTCGAGCGTCAGCTTGCTCTTCGCCAGACGCTTCTGGATCGCCGCCAGCGACGCGCCGAGCTTCTGATCAAAGGCGATGGCCGCGATCACCGACGGGTGGTGTGCCGCCTCGGACTGGATGGGTTTGGAGTAGGCCTCGGTCACGATGTCGCTCTTGGCGGATTTGTCCGTGCCGCCCGAAGCGATGATGCTCCGACCGAAGCTGCCCAACACGCCGATCGCGGCGGCAAGGCAGAGGATGGCGGCGATCGTCTTTCCCCGCCGACGGAGGAACCCCGGCTCTCGGGGCTCTTCTTCGTTGTTAAGCGGGTGGGTGAGCGGCAGGTGCGGGTACGGGCACTGCCAGCGGTATTCGTGCTTGGTCGGCCGCAGGTTGAGCATTGCTTGTTGCAGGTTGAGCGCCATTACTTGTAGTCCTCCACCGTTTTGAGGGCGGCGATCATGGCCGGGGTCAGGTCGAGGTTGAGCCGCCGGATGTCGTCCGCGCGAAACGGCCGCAGGCGGCTGTGGGCGGCGGGGCGCGCCGGGGCGACGGCGAACGGGGCGGGCGGAAGGTCTCGGAAGCAGTGCAGGAAGGGCGTTTCAGCGTGCAAGCAGCCGATGTCGCGGTTGAAGAGGAATAATTCGAGGCGGTCGTTGAGCGCGTCCCCCTGCGGCAGGCCGGTGAGTTCCGACGGCTTGACGAGCGGCTTCGTGTGAAGCGAGTAGGTGGTGCTGTTCGAGTAGTTTTGGCTGTGAGACTCGTTGTACCCTGTGGGCATCCACCAGTTGAGCGAGTTGAGGCTGTACGACCGGCCCCAGGTGCTCGTGCTACCGCTGCTGTGCGTCCACGACCGCTGAACGCCCTCCACTTCGCCCACCAGGTCACAAAACTCTTTCGCAGTCTGGTGTCCGACCGAAAAAGTTATCCAGGTAAATACACCATCAATCATCTCCCGAACGCGCTCCTCACTCCATTTCGCCAGGAGCGCCGGAATTCCAACCGAGGACAGAACGACGCTCAGGCCGCTGCCACGACCCCGGGCGTTGATGGTCTCGATCGGCAGGTCGCCGAGGAACCGCCCCTCGTCCCCCCAGAGCACCGTGTGGTTGTGTTCGTCGTTTCGCTTGTAGGCGTGGAGCGCCAGCACGTTGACCATCGCACTCGCGAGCATCGCGCAGGAGTGCATCCCCTGGGGCGTGTACCCGAAGTGGAGTACGCTGTTGGTGTCGAGGAACTGTCCGGCACCCGAGAACGAAAACTGCCGCTTCGCGTGCTCCATGCACGAGGCCGCGATCGCCAACTGGTTGATCTGGGCCGACGCCGTGGCGATGATCCCCTTGCCCATCTTGTCGACGAGGTCGAACTCGACCGCCCCGCGCGTGCGGGCGGACTGCATCAAAAAAGCTGAGAGGAACTGCGGGTACACTAACAGGCGCACCAGATCAGCCAGCCGCCACGGGGACTCCCGGTCGATGAACAGCATGACCACCAGCAGGCACAGGTGGGCGGCTTTCGTGATCCAGAACGGCTCGGACGCTTTCGAGATTTGGTCCGGGAAGAACGCGCGGATCAGCGCGATCGCGATCTCCTCGTCGGTGCCGACGTCCGCCGCCACATCCCACGCCTGGCCGTCGGCGTCCTGCGGGGCGGCCCGGATGATCGGCACGTGGGGCGGTAGGATTTGAAACAGGTACGGCAGGTAGGCGTTCGTGGGGTCGGTTATCAGCCACCGGAGACGAAAGCCGTCGACGTTGAACAGCCGGGCCTGGTCCTTGAGCATGAGCCGCTCGAACGCGGTCTTGCCGCTCCCCGGCACGCCAGTCAAAAACAAAAACTTGTTCATGTATCGTTCGACGGGCCAGTTCTTGACGCCCCCGAACGACATCGTGAGCGGCGACGGGTACTGCTCACTCAAGAACTGCTCGACCGCTTCCGCCGACGTCGGGTGCGCTCCCGAGAGGCGGTCGAAGTACGGCAGCGCCTTGGCCGCAGGGCGGCGCGGCGCGGGGGGCGCGGGTTTTGGTGGCTTCGGGGGGCGCGGCGTTTCCTTGAGCCAGCGGTAGAGGAGTCTTCCCGCGAGCGCGGCTCCGACGCCGAGCGTTACCGGATCGAGGACCATGAGTCGTTACCTCTCGGGGGTGTCGTGGATCTTCTGTCGGCCCTCGCCGCGAAACTCGTAGCGGGCGGGGCCTTCGGGTTCCTGCTTCTTGGCGGACTGCGGGGCCGGGCCGCTCTCGCGCTCCGTGAGGGTGACTTTTACCCCGTCGCGCCGGGCGAGCTTCTTGAGGGCCGCTTCGTCCTTGGCGTCGACGAGGTACCCGTCGCGCACGATGATCTCGGTCCCCTTTTCGAGGCGCTTCGAGCGGCGGGACTCCGCGTAGGAGCGCTCGGCGTTCAGAAGACGCTCCTGGATGTCGAAGAGCTTCTTGGTGGGTTGCGTGAGGCCGTCCACGATGGCGTCGCGGTGGGCTTTCAGGTACGGCTTCCTGGAGTGCTCGCGGATGAAGCTCTGGATCCGGGAGGCGTCGATTGTGATCGTGGGCGGTTGCGGCCCGGCGAGCTTCTCGGAGTACTTCTCGGCGAGTTTTGCCACGATCACCTTGGCCTTTTCAGTCGTCGCGCTAACGGCTTCCCTTGCGGCCTCCCACCACTTCTCGGCCACATCGACCACGTGCTTCTTGGCGGACTTCTTCAGCACCTCGGGCGACTCTGGGGTCATGTAGCGCACGTGATCGCCCAGGATGACTCTCTGCACCGCGCCGCTCGTCAGGACCATCTTGGCGACCTCCGCGATCTTCTCGCGCGAGACGTCCTTGCCGATCCCCGCGAGGTAGGCCTCTTCCCGGAGCTGCGTGGCGCTAAAAAACCCGCGGTCCTGCACCACCTTGTTCAACGCTTGATTCACGACGTCGTAGGCGGTGAACTGCTGATCGCGCGCGGCGGATGACGCTTCGGCATTCCCACGAGGCCGTCCGAATTCGGGAATGATGAACCGTTGCGGGTCGATGCCCTTCTCCTCAAGCACCAGGCGGATGAAGAGCTGTTTCTCTTCGAGAGTGTTGACGATCCGACCTTCGGGGTTTCTTTTGGCGTGGGCGTGAGCGGCGAGAGCGGCCCACGCGGCGGCGCGGGGATCTCCCGCACGGCCAGCCGCTTCGAGGCGGTTTCGGATCTCTTCGCTACCCGGCGACAGGGCCTCGATGGCTTCGCGCGAAATCCCCACGACCCTTGCGTGTTTGCCGTCGGGCGAGAGTTCGGTCTCGATGCCCTTGCTTCGAACGAGGTCGGCAACCTCCTTTTGGATGCGGGCGTTAGTCACGTCGAGCGGATCGTAGACCACGGCCTTGCCGTTCCCGATCGCCCCCCACTCGGTCGGGGAGAAGAAGGAGAAGTTGCCCCGCAGGCCGTGAACATGGAAGTGCGACTGGCCGCGTGAGCCCTCGGTGTCGGGCACGAAGATCATGTGCCCGCACGAAGGGACGCGGTGAACGCCTTGCGCGCCGCGCTTGATGTACTGCCCCTCGCACGTCGCCTCGTGGGCCTTCGCGACGATCCCGGTAATGGCGTTCATCAGCCGAACCCGCTCTTCGGGCGACTGAAGATCGAGGACGAGCGAGATGCTCTTGTCGAACGTCTGGCAGTGGTGGAACAGCCTCACCTTCGTTTGCGGCGGCATCTGGTCGCGCAGAAAATCGTCGAGACGGCGGATGAGTTCCTTGTTCCCCACGTCGGGGGTGCCGTCGCCGGAAGCCGCACGAAATAACTCGAAGCCGCGTTTACCGGCGATCACCACGTCGAGACCGAGTTCCCATACGTCTTTCCAAAACTCGTCGCGGAGGGCGTACCCGAGGCTTCCGGCCTTGCTGACCGAACTGCTCATTGCTGTTCCTCCTGCTGCCGGAGGTACTCGTCGAGTAACGGAAGGATTTGATCCGGCGTGTACTCCGTGGAGAGCACGCCGACGATGAACGCCGCCACACGGCGAAGATCGGCACCGTGTGTGCCGGCAACGCCCGCGAGCGTCATGCGGCGCACGAACGCCGCCAGCTGCTCGTCCTTCGGGCGCGCGGCCTCGATGGCGTCGAACTGCTCCTGGGTGAAGCGGGCCATCACCTCACACTTGTGCTTACTTTTGTGATTTGTCGCCACCGAAGTACCTCCTCAGCGTTGGGTTCCAAAACGGGGTGGACTCAACAGGAGGAGTCGCCGAATCGGCTTTAGGGCTCGATGTCGGGGGTAAGGCGTTCATGGGCTGCCGTGGGAGTTGCTCGGTTTCGTTGGCTTTCCGGATGGCGAACGTCGCCAAAACGCCCACGCACGCGAACATGACCACCAGCGCCGCCGATCGCGCGGTCACTTCGACTTCGAGCCGGAAGTGCCGCTTGAACCGGAGCCACGCCGCGAGCGCCCTGGTCAGCAGCGACCGGCGCGGCGCGAGTTCGTTGGCGAACCACTCCTCGAATGCCTCCTGCCACTGCCTGGCCGTCGGCCTGTGTTGTGCAGGTCCTGTTAGAGCGGCACGGAACAACCGGTCGAAGTACGGCGGGATCTCGGAGGCGTTGGTGTCGTAGCGCGGCGCGAAGTACTTGGCGTGAGACCGTGCGAGTAACGGGTAGTGCCCCTCGGCGACGAGGTCCTCCTCCTGGATGCCTTGCGTTTCGGCGGTCACCAGCAGCGTGCACGGGTGCTCGCCGTAAAGGATCACGAAGATCACCGTGGCGAGACCCCAGAGCGTCGATTCGGCGGACGGCAACAGGTTGGGCGTGCTGAGCAACTCCGGCGCGCGGTAACCCGGCGTGCCCATCGGCCCGGGGTAGTCGGTGATCGTGCCCGAGGGTTTACGCTGCTTGAGCAGCCAGCAACTGTCGGTGTCGAGGAGCACGAGAGTAACCACACCCGGCGTCAGGACGAGGTGGATGTTCTGAAGGCTCAGGTCGATCGGCACGATCCGCCGCGAGGTCGTGAACTGCCCGATGGCGATCGCCAGATCTCGACAGAGCGTCGCCTTCTGAAGCGTCGTCAGCTCCCGGGTGCCGTCGCGTTCGATGAAGTCTCTCAGCGACTCGCCGGGGCAGTACTCCAGCACCACCCCCACCGGCTGTTTGCTCGCGACATCGAGCGCCACCTCCAGCATGTGGGCGACGAACTTAAAGCCGCGCATCTGGTAAATCAGCGCGCGGATCTTGTCGAACACTTCGGGCTTGGGGTCGCGGAAGATCTTGACGCACGCACGATCCCCCGCGCGGCCGGAGTTGTTGCGCCGGGCCAGGTACACGACCGCCTCGGACCCACTGCCGAGGGGGACGTCGTCGGGCGCGAAGTAGTCGCCGGTGGTCTCTCCGACCGTGCGAGGGGGACTCATGGCATTGACTCCACTAGGCGGTGAGGGTGTCGAACGTAACGGTGATGACCGCCGATGGATCGTCGCCGAGGTAGCGGATCTTGCGCTCCGGGCCGCTCAGCATCCGGGCGAGATCCTGATCGGTCTCCTCGGGCGTGGGACCGACGACGGTGATCTGCCCGCGCGCCTTCTTGACAACCGCGACGAGCTTTTCGATGCCCGCCTTGGTGACCTCGGGCTGCTCGGTTTCGGTAGCCTGGAGGTCGGAGATTTTGAGCACGAGCGCCGGCTTGGCCCGGATGTTGGCCGCGACCAGGTCCTCGAACACGAGCGAGTGGATCATGTCCGCCGCGAGGCTTGAAGCGGCACCGATGGGCGTGCCGCCGTCCACTTCGTGTTCCACGTCGGTGGCGTCGCGGAGCCTCTGCCAACCGTTGGTCTTCAGCCCATCGGCGGCGATCATGATCACCGCCAAGTACACGGAGTCGAGCGACCGTTCCAACCCCGTGTCCTTGATGCGCTGGATGATCACGGGGAGGTACTTGCCCGTGGCGATGTGGTACTTCTCCATCGACCCGCTCTTGTCGATCACGATCAGCACGGGCTGAACCGAGCGGACGGACCCGAACTTGTGGCAGAGCCCCTCGACGACCTTGTCGAGGCTCTTCTCGGCCGGCTTGGACTCGGAGGTGCGCGCAGCGGTGGCGGCACCTTCCTTCTTGGAAGGCAGTGGCATGGACGGATCTCCTGAAACGGGAAACGAAACTACCCGGACGGACTGCACGGGCGCAGCCGCCACACGGTTAACCGGCGAGGGCCGGATTGGGCCTACAGGGGACTAGTACCAGTGGATTTCGTCAAAGTCGCTTAGACGAAACGGCGGATCGGGTGGTCGAGAGACTTCGCGAGGAACAGTTGCACCCGCCGCATCTTCAGGGACCATGCCCAGGTCGAAATCCGACTCCTGAACAGACGAGGCGCACGAATCGCCCGCTGGCAGCACCCGACGTTCACGTACAGTACAGGCCGCTCCGCCGGGACTCGACGAGGTCGAGCGCGTCTCGGCGTTGTTGGTCACTCCGACCCCGGAAAGGTGAACTGGTGCGAACGGATCGAAATTGAGGTCTGCCAAGTTACCAATGAAGATGAGGATGCGCGAGGTCGGCCGCAGCTCTTCGTACACGTTGATAGTGTACATCTGAGACTGCCACCCTCGGCCTCCGAAACGAGTGCCGATCCATCGAAACGAAGAAAGTGTCAGGGCGGCATCCATGTCGGTGCGGTCACTCAACATCAGTCGCGCCGCGTACTTCCAGAAGATCGCCGAAACAGTTACCAAGTGCAGATAGGACTCGTATCGGTACTCAAAGTCGGAGGGGATTGAGGTGACGGTGGCCGGGTCACGGCGAGCGTTCTCGATCGCGATGCGGAGGCTGTGACCCAGCAAGCAGAACAGGTGCGTATCCTCGGCCTCGTAGCCTATGAGGTAACGCTGGAAGTATCCGACCGAAGGGTCGAATGTACCGTCCGGGCGGATAGACCTGAAGAACTTCTCGGTCTCCGAGAGTTGCTGGCCGGATTGTGTCTGGGTGACCGGCCGCTGGTTCCACTTGGCGTAAACCCATTTGACAACTTCACAGAGCCGGTCGCGGGAGTAGTCGGCTCGATGCACGATCTGCTTCGTGGCAGCAAAGTTACTTGGGATCACCCAGGGCAACTGAAACTCGGCCAAGCCAAGGCCAAGGCCGATCTCCAGCGGCAGACTGGATACTCGATGGATTTTTCCGGACTGGCGTTCAAATGCCTCACGCCCCCACTGTCGCCACTTGGCATCGCGTGTGGGGGTATCGAGCGCGTTTTCACCGACGGTATGCACCGCGGACAGAGCCCCGACAAAATCTTCGGGGACCAGATAAATGGTGTTTCGCCTTAACGCTCCCGCGATAAGGTCGATGGCGTGAAACTGACGGTCTTTTCTTGTAAGGAGCGAGGTGGATGGTAATTGACGTGAGAAAGTGTCCATTGTGGCACTCCTAAAAAGAATATCCGAAGCGAGGGCTAGCGCGCCCAAGTTCGAGATCTTTCTTTTCGGAGGTGCCATGGAACGGGGCCGGCCCGCTCCTCAGACACACCCGCGTGCATGCAAGGTGTCTCCCCTTCATGCATGTTGAAAAAGGTACCGAGTGGCCCCACCAGAAGTCCAGAGCAATTCTCCGCTTTTCATTTTTTTGGAGAGAGGACGAAACGAGTTCGTAGGTTTGATAAACCGTTTTTGATGCATCAAAAACCTCTCCCCTGTGCGGCTTCAGGGCGTCGTCGTCAGACCAGATGCGGGCTCAGAACGGAATGGGTTCCTCGTTGTTGGTGGTAGCAGCGGGGGTGGGCGCGTCGGTCGAGTTGGGTTGCTTCTGGGCTTCACCCGCGACCTGTTGAACGTTGCCACCCTGCTGCTGCGAGACGATCCAGAGGAAGCACTGGCGGGCGCACTCGGCGACGACCAGGAGGTCGTCCTTACCGAAACTGCTCGCCGTCTTCCACTGGCCTCCCGCCTTCTCCTCCTTGTAGGACCGCCCGAACGTGATCGAGAACCAGACCCCGTTGTCGGAGAGGTTCTCCCACACGACGGCCTTGACCCGGCCGAGGCGACACTCGAACACCGGCGGCTTGCGCCCCGGGATCCCGGTGTTCACCGGCGGGGCTTGGGCATCGTCCTTGGACGGTGCGGCACCCTGGGCTTGCTCGCCTGGCACTTTGGTCGGGGCTTCGGTCGGGGTTGCGGCGGTGGCGTGCTTGCGTGCCATGACGTGGACTCCTTCTTGCTCGTGGGATGGAACCTGTGCGTGTCTGCGGGAAAGCCTTCGGAAAAACGAGCACGCCGCACCGGGTGGCTTTCGGTCCGGTGCGGCGTGGTTTGGGACCGCGCGTGCGTGCGCTACGCGGCGGTGGTCGGCTCGCCGTGGGTCGGGAGTGCTTTCACGACACCTTCTTTGTCCAACATGCCGTTTAAGCGGATGCTCTGCGCCGCGTACTCGGATGGCCGGGCGGTCGTTCGCTCCTTCAGGCCGCTCGTGAAAGCGTTGAAGAGGCTCCAGACCGTCCGCGGCTTGAACTCGTCGTGCGCGGGGTTACGCCAGCACTGGATGACCTTCGGCAACTCGCGCGCGCCGAGGATGCCCCGCTCGTAGGCGCGCAGGATCAGTGCGTCGGCCATCTCCGGCGACAACTCGGTTTCGGCGAACCGCCGGATGCGCTCGGCCTCGGTCTCCTGGAACGACTTCAGGGACGTGACCGCGCCGGAGATGGCCGTGACGAAGCGCTGCTCCCCGAAACGGGTGTGGCGCTTTTTCACGAGCAACTCGGCGCGAAACGCCAGGTTGTCGCAGCAGAAGACGCGGGAGCCGGCGCAGAACCCCAGCGGGAACGTCTTGTCCGAGCTGTTGCGGATGCCGACCGCCAGCTTGACCCCGTGGACCAGGTCCGAGCCGAGGTCGAGCGTGCCGAAAAATCTGTGGCCGTCGGGGGTGAGCCCGTACTGCGCCTTCTCGACCTTGTAGCCCGACTCGACCAGTGCCGTGGACACCACATCGACGACTCGAGCGTGCGCGATCGGGTGCCAGCGGCCGACGGGATCGGGGGGTCGAACCTCCCGCAACTCGTCGAGCGACACCGACCGCGCGCCCTTGTGCAGAACCAGAACAGAACCATTGGACGTAGACACTGCAACACCTCCGGGATGGGAACACCCGGGAGGCAAAGCGATTTGAAAACCTTCGTCTTGAACTCGCTTCGCCTCCCGCCTCTGGGGGAGCCCCCACAGGTGAGAGACGAAGACGAAAAGCTAATACCCTTATGGACCGGTTCGATGCAGAGGGGCGCTGCCCCTTTGACCCCGGGATTTCTGGAGGCATGGGGCATAGGTAGAAGTGAAGTAGCCACCCGGAGAGATTGGCTTGAAGGGACCGGCCCCGCACAACCCATCTCCCCGGTGCTCTTGAAACGACCTACCTCTGCACACTGGCGCTTCCTGGCGAGTTGCGTCCCCGCATGGCTCGCTTCCGCTACGTCAGTGCCCAGGCAGGATCGCACGAAAAGTGCAAGGTCGAAAGGGGTGAGCCGCGTCATGGGGCGAGGCTGGCGAGCAGCGTACCCAGGCGGCCGACGACGGCACGCTCTGGTTCGTGAGTTACTCGCCCCCCCCTCGCCGGGTTTTAGCGTACCCGCTTCGTTCGTCGCGTTCCGTTTCCGTTTGAGCCCTCGTCCCTCCCACCCGCACGCGAGAGTCTCCCAGCATACGGCTATCCCAAGTGTGTCGTCGCAATCCTAAAAACGGACGGTACTCCCAGAGTAACCCGGTTGGGCCAAGCGGGTCAGCGGCGGCGGGATTTGGCGAGTACAGTAGTGTAGCCGCGCACAAACCCTTGTCGGTATCCGAGCCCGCGAGGAAGCGGTTGGTCGCGAACCGCGGCGGCTCGAAGCCCGGAGCCGCGTCCCCAATGGCCTGCGCCGGAATCTTGAACCCGCGCGGGAACTCCGGGGTTACTTCGCCACTGGACGCCTCCAAGGGAAAGCATCGTCCGGCCGTCCCTCACCACGCCGGAGGGAAGGACGGCTGCGAACTGACGTCGACTCGGAGGGGAAGTCCGCGTGGTTCGGACGCCGTGCTGCGGAGCGAGTTCCTGCGGGTCGCAATTACTGACCTGCCTGAACGCGGTCGGAGTCGTGCAGACTTCGGAGAGCATTCCCTGGCCACGGGCGCAGGCACGCCCTGGTCGAACGCCGTAATGACGTCCTTGCGAAGCGGCGGGGCGCGGAGGTCTCGGGCGGTCACAGCCTACGGGCTGTTGGGCTTTACCCGCCCGCGATGGACTGAGTACCCGGATGCCGATGCTTGGTAATCGGGGCGGCCCGCCGGGGAGGTTCCCCGGCGGGTTGCTCGCTACCCGAGGGCGAGCTCGAACGCCCGTTGCTTCACCCGGACGCCCGCACCGAACCACGCCGAGTCGAGTCTCTGGTCCTCACCCCTCACCCCTCGGCTGTGGTCGACCCAGTCCGTCACCGCGTTGTACCCGCCCCAGTAGGTGCCGAAGACGCCCTTCAGTCGAGCCCCCGGGCCCCGGTGGTAGGCCATCAGAATCGCGTCCCACGCCTTCGGCATCTGTCCCTGTCTCCGGCAGTCCTCCGGCACCTCGAGGACGTCGGCGACGTAGCGCCGGAACCCGTCCACGGGTAGGTGGCGGGAGACCATCCGCTGATAGTCGGCGACGGTCGCGGCGAAGGTCCGGTGCGCCATGTCGGTCGCCCGCTGGACGAGGTCGAGCCCCGATTCGAGCCCGGTCGTGTGGCGGACCCTCAGACAGTCCTCGACCCCGAGTTCCGCCCGCCGGTCGGCGAGTGCCAGTGTGTTCATGCACACGACCCGAATGTTCGTGAACTGGGCGCGGACCGCCTGACTCCCGTCGTGGGCGTTCGAGAGGAGGAAGTAGCCCCGCACCGGGTCGCCGTCGACGACCTCGGCCTCGGCCGCTGTCACGCGGGCGAGCACCCAGACCCTCCGGCCCTCCCGGAGTGCCCCGGCCGCCTCCAGGCGGCACGCCCCGGAGGCGACGAACGGGGAGAAGAACTCGAACGCCCGGTCGTTCTGGAGCGGCCGGTAACCGTTCCCGACGACACCCAGCACCGTGCCGTCACTCTCGCGGACGACGGCCCGGTGGGTCTTGACCCGCTCGCACCAGTCCGTGAGGAGCGGGGCCATGTAGACCCGCCAGTCGAGACCGGCCAGTCGGACGGCGTCGTCGATGGTCGGGGATTCCGGGAGCAACACGCCGAGCCGGTGCCAGGCCGGTTGACGAACGAAGAAACCTGATTCAAACTCATGTGCCATAACTGTCCTTTCTGTTGTGGCCGCCGGGGGTGGAGCCCCGACGGCCGTTGTTTCGAGACCGGCCAATCCCGAGGCAGCTTGTTACCGCTTCGGGACGCGGTTCGTGATGATAAACCTACACGACCGCGTAGATTTAATCAAGCATTTATACTAACATTATTGAGTTCTTATGAAGTGTGACGGGGATGTGTTTCACGAGTACATGACTCTTTCCGAGGCCGCACGGGAACTCGCCGTCTCGAAGTCACGAGTAGAACAGTATCTCAGGGACGGCCGCCTCACTGTCGCGGCCCAGGTGGGCGTGGTGCGACTCGTCCTCCGGTCGGACGTGGCGAGATTGAAACGGGTCCCCCGACGGCCCCGCGGCCGCCCGTCGTTCGTGACCCCTTCGTGCGGACGGAGGGGGTAGCCTTATGCGAGGCGTGTTCCATTAGGACGGAACGACTCACACGGCCCCGACTTCGAGCTCGCTGATTCCTTCATTTGATTCCTTCCTTCACTCCGCCACTGCCCGCGCCTGCACGGGCAGTGGCGGAGCGGACCAACCCGTCCTGAGGTTGGCGCGCCCGCGCTACCCGGAGCGGGGCTGTGCCTACGCCTCCGACCGGTGTCCCTGCTGTGCGGTTACCGTTGCAAATACTCGACGTCTCTCTCGTGCCTGAGCCGCAGGGCCTCGTCCTCGGTCAGCCCGAGGAACTCAGACGCCCGGAACGCAATTTCATCGGGGTAGAACTCGAATAACTTCTTCACCGTGCCGTCCTCGAACGTAACCTCGACCGCGGGCATCTGGTCGCCGAGCGTCTTCGGGTACGGTCCGATCTGGCACTTCGCAATCTTCTGGGTCATGTGGCTTCTCCGATAGAACCGCCGGGGGCTACTCTCCCCCGGCGGGTTGATTAAATGTCGTCGCAGTGTTCGCACGGCTCGAAGCGGTGGAAGCGCCCGCAGCACGTGCAGTTGCTATCCACGGGAAGCAGTCGTCGGCCAGGGTGGGCCGCCTCCAATGCTCGCGTCTCTGCAATGGCAGCTTCGTACTCTGCTGCGGCCTCTCGGCGGTCCTCGTCGTCACCCGCCTCCACGGGGCGGGTGTCGGGCTCGTCGGCCCCCCTCTCCTGGCCGGGGGTGGGTGTTAAGGCACCGGTCGCGACGGCGAGTTCGACTCTCGCCCCAAAGTAAATGCCGACGTACTCGTGGAACCTGTCGCCGTCATCCTCGGTGCAAACAGCCGTGCCGTCCCTCTCGATGGTCAGGGTGCCGTCGACGCTGACCAAGGTGAGCCCTCCGCTCGTCGTGATGATGTCTCGTGTCATATTCCTCCATGATGAACTGCGGCTGACCGTGTCTCCGGAGTCACCCGCGGTGTTCTCCCCCTCCCGAACCAAACTGCGAGTCCGTGCCACACCCCGGATAGTGGTGCATAAAGGACGTTATGCATCATTATATGTACAATTATACGAGAATAATGTAAATAGATATTGATATCTTTTTGTAGGGGTGGATTATGGTGAGGAGGCGAGTGAGGACGCGGTCGGAAGAGACGGGCGGGAGTGCCAGTGCACTCGACGGGCGTCTCGAACGAGGGGAGATGCTCGGCGTCCCGACCGACAAGGAACTCGAAGAGTTCTTCGAGAAGGCACGGGCGGGCGGCCCGGAGCACATGATGCGGACCATCGAGCGGTTTCTCGAAGACCTGGTCGCGGAAGACAGTGATGGCGACGAGTGAGTGGTCTCTTCCTCATGACCGGTCCGGAACGTGTATGAGCAGGAAGCTAGTGTCTGTCGGCCACCTCAAGGCTGATCTTCGCAGTGCCTGGCCGCGGTGCGGGGCGGGCAACCACAACTGAACGGAGGCATATGCAACCCGGCTTCGACCCCCAACACCACACCCCCGGCGGAGACGGCGCGAGCCTGACCGACCGGCCGACCGTCAAGTATGTCGGCGTACGGACAGCCTGCGGGGCGACCGTCGCCCGCGAGGACGACCGCGGCCGCGTCTTCCCCCTCCCGTTGCGGACGGACATCCGGGGTCACTCGCCGACCGGGTTCGAGTGGGGCTACGGGGGTTCCGGGCCTGCCCAGCTCGCCCTCGCGATTCTCGCCGACGCGGTCGGGGCCGAGCGTGCCCGGACGCTCTACCAGAAGTTCAAATTCCAGGTCATCGCCGGGTTCGCGGGCGACCGGTGGGAACTCACCCGCGACGAGGTCATCCGCTGGGTTACCGGGGCGGATGCAACGGAGGTTGAGACGTGAGTGGGGAAGTCCTGGGAACGAATTCGCCCGGAGCGGTAGTTAGGATTGAGGCCGACGGTCCCCTCCCCGCGGTCATCGTTCGGGCTGGGAAGCGGGCCGGGGAGAAGTTCGTCGAGTTCTTTACCGCCACCATCCGCAACGAGAACACCCGGATGGCGTACCTCCGGGCGGTGACGCCGTTCTTTCGGTGGGTCGAGGCGAGGACACTCACGCTCGAAGCGGTGCGCCCCATCCACGTCGCGGCGTACGTCGAGTTACTGTGCCGCGAGCGGGCGGCCCCTACCGTCAAACAGCACCTCGCCGCCATCCGGATGCTGTTCGACTACCTGGTGGTCGGGCAGGTCATCGAGATGAACCCGGCCGCGGCCGTGCGGGGGCCGAGTTACTCCGCGAAGAAGGGGAAGACCCCGGTCCTCGACGAGGACGAGGCCCGGACCCTCTTGGCACGAATCGACACCACGACCGTCGTGGGCCTCCGCGACCGGGCGGTCATCGCCGTCATGGTGTACTCGTTCGCCCGCGTCGGGGCAGTCGTCGGGATGCGAGTGCAGGACTACTACCCGCAGGGCAAGCGGTGGTGGCTCCGGCTGCACGAAAAGGGCGGGAAGCTTCACGACCTGCCCGCCCACCACAAACTCGAAGAGTACCTCGACACTTACGTCGCGGCGGCGGGCATCGGTGGTGACAAGAAGGGGTCATTGTTCCGCACGGCCGCCGGGAAGACCGGGCGTCTCACCGACAACCCGCTGACCCGGCGGGACGCGTACCGGATGGTGAAGCGGCGGCAGAAGGACGCCGGCATCGAGACGGCCATCGGCTGTCACACCTTCCGGGCCACGGGTATCACCAACTACCTGCTCAACGGCGGTACGCTGGAGAAGGCCCAGCAACTCGCCAACCACGAATCAGCCCGCACGACCAAACTCTACGACCGGCGGGACGACAAGCCCTCGCTCGACGAGATCGAGCGGATCACCATCTGACCGCAATGGCGATGGTCGACGGGACGGGTAACGGCTGTCAGGAGAGGTCGGATGTTCGGCGTGATTGGCGTACCGCCCTTGGTCAGGATAACCGAAAGCGAAATGACGAAAGACCTCCCCGGCATCGCCTGGGTAATCGTCTGAAGCGGGATGTGGTGGGGTGGGATGGAATTGCACCATCGACCAACCGGATATAAGCCGGCTGCTCTGACTGCTGAGCTACCGCCCCGTGAAGGGCGGCGGATATGTGCGATGACGATTTCATGTTTGGCACGGTGCCACGGCGTAACGGGAATGTCATCAAGTATGGCGGAGGGTGGAGGAGTCGAACCCCTAACGTTGCCGTTCCCCTGGTTTTCGAGACCAGTTGCCGTCCTGCACAGCGGCACCCTCCGAAGATGGCGGAGGGAGAGAGAATCGAACTCTCGCAGCCTTGCGGCTGGCCACGGCTTAGCAAGCCGACGCATTACCGCTCTGCCACCCCTCCTAGTCGGATGAAGATGATGAGCGGGAACTGGTCGGCATGGTGGAACTCCTGAAAGGCCGCATTCACGCGGGTAAAGAAGGTGACACGTAGCACCGACGATGGGTTCGCGCAACCACTTTCCGCACCTACCGACATCGCGCTTCCGCCCCAATCGCGCTCTGCTGGAGGCAGGAGGTGCGTCATGGAATGCACGTGTTGCCTGCGCCGGAACTGCCTGCCCCTGAACTGCAACTGCGTCCGCCCCGGGATCTGCCGCGAGTGTCTGCGGTGCCCGAAGCACTGCGAGTGCGGTAAGCAGGCGCGGCTGCCGGGATGCGCGAGGCCGAAGCCGCCGAGCGTTACGCATCTTCTTCGCGGTGGATGAACACGCGGTCCCGGTGGAAGGACAGGAAGGGCTGGTGTTCCGGCACTAGCCTCGCAAGCCGGGCTTCCGCGCGGATCCCCAGCAGGTCAAACCTGTCTTCGGGCAGAGCCGGGGACACCATGAGCCCGCCCCCTGCGTCGAAGGAGACGTACCCCTTGTCGAACAGCTTGTCGTACTGCGGCAGCAGCAGGAGCCCGTTGTTCGGGTCCAGCCGTTCAGCATTGCCCGCACACCGCCACGGCTTGATGTGCGAGGCCATTAGGACCGCGGGCATGCTCACTCCGGTCACCGCGCACCGCGATCCCCAACGCTCGAGCAGGAGCTTCCGGAATCGACCTTGCCCGACGCGTGCCTTCCGCAACTCCTCCCGCTCCGTAACCTCTGGCACCGCGTCGATCTCGCTCCGGAAGCGCTCCAGGTCGTCGGCCGCGCCCTGGTCGTGTTCGAGCCGGAAGACGAACCGGCTCGAGGAGTCGGTCCCCCGTTGATAGCTGAGGAGAAGCACCCGTCCCTTGTACTCGAAAGGCGAGTGGTGGATCTCGCGGTAGAACAGATGCACCTCGTCGCCGGCCTTCTGGGCGCCGATCACCCGGTCGTCGGTCCCGTGCTTCTCCTGCCCTTCCCAGAAAAGCAGGTCGCCGCTTAGCGCGTCCTCGTACTGCGTCAGGGCTTCCTGCTTGATCCGGGTGACGAACAGAATGACGACCTTCTCGCCCTGGGGCGTCACGACCCCTTTTCCGATCGCGTGGTGAGAGGAGTAGCCCCACCGCTCTGCCAACTCCGGCCGGGTGTACTTGGTTCCGATCTCAAGGAACGACAGGTTCATGGCATATCACCCCCGATGCCGCGCGTCGCCCTTGAACACCTCCCGCCCGTGCCACTTCAGGTGCTTCGGCTCGGGCTTCCAATCCGGGTGCTGCGGCGGGCGTACTGGCTTGCCGTGGTGCGCCATGAGCGCCTCCGCGAAACCGGTCGTCCCGTTGGCCTGGTCGGAGACGAGCACGACGCCGTCGGCGACGGTGAACGCGCCGAGGTCGAACACCTTGTGGTGCATCACGCAGAGCGCCAGGCCGTTCACCTCGGTATCTGGGCCGCCGGCCTGGTGCCAGCGTATGTGTGCGGCGTCCAGCGCGATCGACACGCTGCCGAGCCGCACGTCGAACCCGCAGACGGCGCAGCGGTATTCGTAGGCCTTCAGAATGCGGTGCCGAAACGCCGGGTCGCGCTTCCGCTTGGCGACGGTGCCGGTCTCCAGCGTGAGACCTACGGCGTCGAGCAGATCCTCGTGGTAGGACTCGGGGAAGTGTTCGGCCAAGATGGCGGCGGCGATACAGGTAACGAGGCTCGGGTCGGCCGTGAGCGCGGAACGAACGTCCGCGGTGAATCCCGCGCGAACGTCCGGCGCGCGCAGGGCACCGACGCGCGGAATGGTGTCGCCCGTCTTCAAGGGCAGGGGCGAGGGCGACTGAACGATCCACACCCCGTCGTTCTGAAGCCGCCAGAACGGCTGCTCCGGGTGGTCGGACTTACGCCGGGGGGCCGAACCGCTGAAGCAGATCGGTAAGGACGGGTTCCGCTTCGAGGAACGTCACCTCGGGCTTGCCCTGTTGCCACCGGCCCAGCGCGTACAGGACCAGCAGCGGCTTGTGCGGGGCGCGCTGGTCGCCCTGCCGCCACGTGTTTAGTTCGTCGAATCGCGTCAGGATGGCGTCGGTGGTCATTGGCTGCCCTATCCCTCCGAGGATACACGAGGATAGCCCGCTCTGCTACGTAGCTCGACTTGTGCAGTTTTCGGGAGGCGGCCACGGTAGCATAACGGGCTGATCCGTAGCCTACGGACGGCTGCCATGGTCCCGGTCGAAGATCAGCCACTGCTCGCCGTTCTGCTCCCGCACTTCACCCAACTGACCGCCGCCCGGTTCGTCGTCCTGACGGCCGCGGCCATCCTCACCACCGGCCGCCGCACCGTCGCCAACTTGCTCCGCACCGTCGGGTCTCTGGCCCCGGTCACGACGCCAGCTACCGGCGGGTGCTGTCCGCCGCCCAAATGGTCTGGCCTCGACCTCGGCTGCGCACTCACCCGCTTCCTGCTCGAGCGCCTGGTGCCCGCCGGCCCGGTACTCCTGGTCGGGGACGACACCATCAACGGGCACCCCGGCCGGCGGGTGTACGGCAAGGGGCGGCACCGCGACCCGGTCCGCTCCTCCCACCGCTACACCGCCTGGCGTACGGCCACCGCTGGGTGGTGCTCGCCGTCCTCGTCCGCTTCCCGTTCGCCACCCGCCCGTGGGCTCTGCCCGTCCTGGTGGACTTGTACCGCACGCCGGAAGTCAGTCGGGCCGAGGGCGGCCGCCACCGCACCCCACTCAACTCGCCTGCCGTCTGCTCCGGCTGATGCTCCTCCGGGTTCCCGGCCGCACGTTCGTGGTCGTCGGCGATTCCAGCTACGGCACGCACGCCGTCGCCCGCTTCTGCCATCGCCACCGGCACTTGCTCACCTTGGTGAGCAAGTGCCATCCGGACGCCCACCTGTTCGCCCCGCTACCCGCCTACGCCGGGAACGAGCGGCCGCGGGTGAAGGGCGGGCGACTGCCCAAGCCCCGCCAGGCCATCGCCGGGCTGCGACCCAGTTCCCGCTCGCGGCTGACCGTGGCGTGGTACGGCGGCGGCACCCGCCGGGTGGCCGTGGTCACCGGCACCGGCCACTGGTACAAGGGCGGGGTCGACCCAGCCGCTTTTCCGGCTTCCGACATCCCTTGTGAACCGCTGCGGAGTTAGAATTGTCCTTTTGGGGCGATCTTCGAACAGCTACGATACAAACCTCGCCCCAACAACCACTGCAGAACAGAGCCCTTGCCGGGGATGGCGGTGGCCGAGACGCTCGGAGATCGCCCCGTGAACAAAGCAAAGCTCGTGGCACAGCTTTTGATGAAGAGATTCCTGGCGCAGGGCAACCTTTCGGTGGTTCCCCAGCGCATCGGGTCTCCCGACGATGCCATGCAGTTCGCTGCCTCGCGGCAAAAGAAGGAGATCTGGGACGAAACCGCTCCGTTCACTGGTTTGGCAGTCCAAGCAGTCGGGATCGAGGAGGGCAAGGATAACCCGGGTGTCGTGGTCTATGTCGTCAAAGGCTCCACGCGCGACCTGAAGCGATTCCCGAAAACGATCGACGGGGTGCCTGTTCAACTTCTGAAGATCGGTCTGGTCAGCCTCCGCCCGGATCAAGCCGGAAAGGCAACACGCGAGCCCAATGCCTTTCTCCATGATGACCGCATCGCCTGTGGCAGCTCCTGTGCCTCCGGCGGTGGTGACGCTGGGACGTTTGGTGCGCTCGTCAAGCGGCATGGGGACGAAAACCTCTACATGCTGTCGAACAACCACGTCCTCGCGGGGTGCAACCACATCCCGCCGGGGATGCCGATCATGGCTCCGGCATCGGACGACGCCCGTCCCAACGCCCCGCACCCCAGGTCGATCGGGGAACTCGGCTTGACGCTGCCCCTTCAAAGTGGCGACCCTCGACACGTCGATCCGTGTGAGCACGACCTTGCTCTTGGTCGGATTCTGGACCTCGATGGAGTTACCTCTTGGCAGGGTGACGATGAGGGCTACGACACGCCCAAGGAGATCGTGGACCCGAAGGCCGGGATGGCAGTGAAGAAGACTGGGCGCACCACCGGCGTCACGACTGGGCTGGTGCATACGCTGGTTTTCGACCCGATACCCATCCCGTGCAACGCGAAGGCGTTCAAGGGGAATGTCTGGTTTCAGAACGTGTGGTACGTCCGCGCCGACGATGGACACTTCGCTCTCCCCGGGGATTCGGGAAGCCTTGTGGTGACCGCGGACGGGAAGGCAGCAGTCGGTGTCCTGTTTTCTTCCAGTTCGAGCGGGACTCTGGGGCTCATGATTCCGATCCGCCACGTGCTGAAGCAACTCAAGGCGGAATTGGTGAGTGGTCACGGCGTATGAAGGACATTCACGATGCTGTGAAAGAGCTGCGCGAGCGTCTCGGACGCCCGGGGTGGCTCTCTGCAATTGGGGTGGGGGAGGAGAACGGCAAGCCGATCATCATCCTCTACCTCACCACGTCCACCCGTCCGCGCCTTCCCTGGCTCAACGACGAGTGGGAGGGGTATAAAGTCTCTTTCTTCGAGTTCGGTACGATCGCACCGCTTGGGGGATGGATGGAATGAGTATGCCGCCCACGACGCTGGTCGAGCACTACCGGTTGCTCACGGCAGACCGGGAGCGCCAGCGGATTGATAGGAAGTTCTCGGACGACATCGTGACGGTCAACGAGGTGCTGCACGACCCGTTTGCCATCGACCCGCAGCGGCGATACGTCTTGGAGTCATGGCTGCAAGACAAGCAGCCGTGCCTGTTCGGGCAGATCGCCGCGGGCAAGAACGGAATACACTACTGCTTCCTGACCACGGAAGACATTCTCTCCTCCGACGACGACGTCCGGGCGAAAATCGCCGCCAGCCGGACGAGATGGAAGAACCAGGCGCTCCGGGGCGAGCCGAAGCACGGTTTCATGCTGGTCGTGTGCGACCCGAAGGTCTGTAAGGCCGAGCCCAACCAGCAGCTCTACCAATTCGCACTTCACCTACAGAGGCTCGCTGGTTGGGCCTCCAAGCCGGACATCCGCGGAAACGACATCGTCTACGAGTGGCTCTACCTCCGCAATCCGAAGACGAACGATGTGGTGAAGTTCACGTTCTCGGTAGATTTCTTCGGCGCGGCAGGTGACCGCAGGTGGTGGCACGACCACCGCGTTCCCGGGGGCATCGCGTTCACCGCGAATAGCCTCGGTCACATGGCCAAACAGCAAGAGTGGTACAGAGCGAAATCGGCCAGGGTCGAGTGGGCCGTCCGCACCGCCATGCTGACAATTAATGCTGCGGAGAAGCATCTTCCACACGGACCAGCGACGTACCTGCTCGACGAAACGCACGGAAGGTCGATCAGGCCGTACCAATGGACCGCAGCAACCAAGCCGTCAGACGCCGAGCGGCTCAAGGGGAAGGACTGCGGTTCCTACGGCGGGTTTCTTCATACCGATCACGCGGTCCGGACAGAGTTCTTCGAGCCGCACGACGTTCCGCCCACGAAAGAACAACCCTACCTCATGGACTTCACCTACATCTTCGATGACAAGACCGCTGACAACAAACTGTTCATGGAAGGAGAGGTCGTCAAGGAAGAGGACGTGACCGCGGAGTTGGGTGGACCCGAGGATATGAGGTTCATCGCCGCCGACAAGCAGGAAGTCGCTCCGACGTCGCCTCCGGCTGGCGCGGCGACGCGGATCGAAGAGATCATGGGGATCTGCAAGGCTTGGCGGCTCTCGGACGCAGCGATCGAGGACATGCTATGAGACCAACCTCGCCGTCTCTTGCAGCCACAGTTTCGGGGTGCTGAACAACTTCTCGACCGACGCATGTTGGAAGCGTGCCCGGCCGCGCACCTTCACCTCGCCCAGCGGGTTCAGCATTCCGGGACTTCCACATCGAGCGCCGCCCGCCCAGTGTCCGGAGGAATAACAGAGAGACGATGGGATACTGCTCATCACCGAAGGCACCGCTCGTGTGTGGGTCACGCCGGCGCGGATCAAGGCCGCTGGTTGACGTTGAACAACACGTCCGTTTTGAACCACTCCACTACTTCTTCCCGACGAGAAACCGCTCGAGGATTTTCGCTGAGGGGTAATTCGACATGGAGGCGATCCCGTTCGCCAGCTCGATCGGGAACAGAGCGCCCTCATACTTGTGGCTGATGAGGCTGGGGATAGTCGCCAGGATCCTCTTCAGCCCAATCATGTCGGCCTCTTGCGGGAAGGTCGGCGCAGGATCGTAATCACCGGTTGGCACGTTCAGCACCATGTGAGTGCCGGGGTCGATCTTCAGGTAGAGCTTCTCGCCCCAATTCGTTCTCATTCCGTAAGGGTTCAGGAGGTCCGGCGCGCGGTAAACCTCTCGCCTGACGTACTCGTGCGAAAGCACTGCGCAAGATGGCTTCTCCCCTCGACGGTCAGGCGGGGCGAATCGGACGATTGAAGCCAAGTGATCGGCGAAGGTTCCCGTCTTCTCCTGCCCGATAATGTGGGCCGGCCGGCCCTTGGTCTTCGCGTACTGCAGGAAGGCTCGAATCGGGATCACCAGCTTCGAATACTGGCTCCGCAAGGTGAGTGGTCCGTCCTTTATGAACAGCGTCTCGCTCAGCATCTGCTTGTCCGTGTGGTCCCAGCAGAGCCTGATCGGGGTGAAGAGCATGAGGTGCTCCATCACCAGCATGTAGGAGGACGCCAGAGAATCGGGGGCGCTGTCCTCACCCATGTCCAAGTGGAAGCCGATCATGTCGGTCAGGAACACTTCAGCCTTGCAGTGTGGGCATGGAGCCGCGTCGGCATCGGGTGGGAGTCCGTTGTCGATCTTCACACCGCAGCACGGGCACTCAAACGCCGGCGAACGGGTCGGTACCGGAAGCCACTTCTGATAGGCCAGCCACTTCAACGTCTCGTAGAACGCGCGATCGGCATCCGCCGGAATCGAGTCACGGATGATGTGGCGGATGGTGTCATAGTTCGACCCCATTGAAGTGCGGATGTTCTTCAACGGGAAGACGGTGGAGTGGAACAACCCGCTCTCGGCCATGATCTCGCGCAAGTGGAGCGGGTGCGGGTGATCCTTGTCGATGGTATCGAGCTTCACCTTATCGACGGTGATGAGCGAGGTCTTGACGAAGGCCACCTCGCGGGGCGGTCGCTCCTGTGACTGCACGGGGACAAAGGACCCGTCCACAGCCCAGACACGACTGAGGGGCGCAGCTCCCGTCGCATCGAACGTCGTCCACGGGGTCTTGCTGACATCCATATCGGTCGTGACCGACCGCTCGAAGTCCTTCACAAGCGCCTGCACCCAACGGCTCTCGACTACCGCGAGGTGGCCGAGCTTGGACGCGGCCTCGCCGGGCAGCCGTTCTCCTCCGCTGTATGGCATGTGGCACCTCAAGAACCGGTGACGATCGGGACGTCGGCCTCGAACTTCCGGGCTTGGACAGGAACTACGAACCGGTGAGACAGGGTGAGCATCCGAATGTACCCGGGGGTCTTCGCCCGGAGGATGTCCTGCTCGATCCCGGCGAATGCGATCTGCACTCGCGCCAACGCTTTGGTTTCATCCTGACTTGCCAGGTGCGCGACGAAGAAGTTCTCCGTCTGCGCCAGCAACTCGCGGTTAATCGTCGATGGCGACTGCGTCGAGTAGACCATGCCGATGTGGAACTTCGCCCCCTCCTTCGCGAAGCGGGCGTATACCCCGGTCAGGTCCTTGTCATCCACCGGGAATAGGTTGTGCGCCTCTTCGAAGTAGAGCTGAACGAATTTGTCGCCGAGCTTATTACCGACGAACTTTTGCTCTTGGTTGGAAAAGACCGCACGTGACAACATGTCCGCGAAATAACGCCGGATTTCGTCGGTCGCGTTGCCGAGGTCGAGGATCACTGTCTTGCCCTCGTCCATCAGCTTCAGAATCTCGTTTACGAAATCCCCCGCGTGGGGGGAGTGATAGGTCGTGTACGGGCGCAGAATGGTCGGACCGGAGCCAGAGGCGGGGTTCAGGAATTCGAGCATCGCGCCGTCGTCGGCGTCGAACATCGGCTTATTGCCGCTCATCAGCGCCGCGTTGTTCGGGTCGTCGCGTCGGAACTGAGCCATCACTTCCAGTTCGGCGACCAGTTCATCCAGTGTCGCGGGATCTCCCGGCGGGGCCGCATTCCGGACGGCTTGGTGAGCGGCCGCGCGTAGGGCTTGATTGAAGTGTGGATCAAAGTGCTTGGTATGCCGCGCGGCCAACCCGAGTCTACGGAGCCGCGGTTCGTCCATGGCGAATCCCGCCTTATGGAGGATGGCCCAGTACATCTGGATCTTGCGGATCGGCCGGGCCTTTTCTCCCTCTGCGAGTCCGGCAATCGAGCCGATCAGTGGGAGCTTCACCGTCGCGAAACTCCGCACGTAGTTGGACATCTTGTTGTCCTGCGCGAGCATCGACGCGATGATCTCGATGCAGGAACTGGGTTGCTCGTAGAAGTTCAGCCGCAGCGGCTGTGACGGTGTGTTGGGCCTGGTCGTCAGTGCATAGACCTGGCACCTGTCGGCGAATGCCGAGCGGATCGATCGATTCCCGTCCTGCGGGTTGTCGTTCGCGTACTCCCCGTTGATGTCGAAAATGAGTTGGCCGACGCTGTTGTCCGCGGCCGTCGTCTCGAGCATCCCCTGGGCGATCAGCTTCACAACGTTCGACTTGCCGAGTCGTGTCTTCCCGAACATGGCCGTCCGACAACCCCTGAAATCCCGCATGGAGATGGAGACGGGAATGTTCGGCAGCGCACCCTGCGACACCAGTCCGCACTCCATGGTCCGGAGCAAGCCGATGTCGAACCAGAGGTCCTTCTTCACGGTGCCGTTTACGATCAACTGGAGTAGCGCCTCGTCCGGGGCGTAGACCTTGTACCGGTGAGCACTCACCACGTTATTCACGTCGCCCGAGAACGCGAGCCGGGTCATGTCGGACGGGTCGGCGTAGAACATGCCCAGCACGTCGCAATCGAGCGCGCCCCACTGTAGCTCCCCCTGAGTCCAGATGTCCAGCTCGGGCATCGACCGCTTGTGGAGTTCGAAGTACGTCTGTTGGACCTGTAGGCTCAGTGGTGTCGGCGACACGCCGGTGACACGAAGGAGCGAGAAGTGGGGCGGAAGATCCCCAGGCTTACTCGGGGTCATGATCAGGAACGAGCCGCGCGGGATGCCCCCGACGGCGAGCTTGTAGGGGTCCGAGGTGATGATCTTGGCCACGTCGTACCCGAGTTCCAGCACGTAGCCCACGAAGCGCATCTTGTCGATCAGGCTGGCGGCCTCGAACTTGGCCTCGGCCTCCAGGAACTTGTGTAGCGCCTGGATCGGGTTCCCTTGGGTCGCCGCCGTGTTCATCATCGAGGACAGGGTTGTCATTTTCTTTGTCACGGACGTTTCCCTCCGCAGTTGGCTCGGATGATCACCTCTTTGAACTGCTTGCGGCTGTCCGAGGTACAGGAGATCGAACTAAACCGTTCGACCGTGTTGAGGCTAAACCCATGCTGCCAATACAGCCGTCGAACCGACCCGTGGTCCGCGTTGGTGGCAACGATCATTGCGCCCCGCTCGCGGGCTCTCGCCAACGCACAGGCGAGACGCTTCTGATCTTCCCACGAGAAGAGCTTCTCGTTGTACTTGATGAACCCGTTGTTGTTGTGGTTCACCGTGTACGGCGGATCGGCGAAGATGAAGTCGCCTTTGCCGGCCTCGTCGATCACTAGCTCAAAATCCGCCACTCGCAGGTCCGCAGTCGCGAGTTGGCTCGCGATGCCCGCAAAATCGTCGCTGGGCAGAACCACTGCGGTCTTGGTCCCGATCGGAACGTTGAACTCCCCCTCACGGTTGACTCGGTAGATGCCGTTGAAGCAGGTGCGGTTGAGGTAGATCATCCGCGCTGCCTGACCGACAAGAGAAGTCGGTCGGCAATCCCGGATCCGGTAGTAATGGTCTTCGTCGTGCTCGCGATCGTATCGACGGAGCACAGTCGCAACCCGTTCCCATTCGTCCCTGATCGCTTTGTAGGCGGTGATCAACTCCTCGTTCGTGTCCGCAAGGATTGCGGTTTCTGGACACAGGTGGAAGTAAACGGACCCACCGCCGAGGAAGGGCTCGATGTAGCGTTTGAAGCCGGTTGGAAGCACGCCCGGGTGCTGAAGGATGAACCACCGCTTCCCGCCGGGCCATTTCAGGAATGGGATCATCAGCTTCGGCTTCCTGAAGAAAGCCAACCCGTCTGGGGTCGGCACTGTCCGACTTTCGGTTATCCCCCATTACACAATCACTACAGTACTTGGATCTTTACCAACTCCGTTGAGTCAGAAGCCGCACAACCGGTACATGCGCGACGACCGCTGCTTCTTTTCACATCGCAGGCACCGCACGGCAGCTTCATGCCCCGCGCAGGAACGCCTCGATCGCGGCCTTTTCCCACGCACGGTAGCTCTTGCCGTCAGCCTCGAACTGTCCCCAAGCCAGGTTGCATAGTTGGACCGGGCTCAAGTTCTTTTCGCCCCCACCGGGCACCGGAACATCGGACGGCCGATGCTGGTACGGCTGCGACTCCTCGATCATGTCGTCGAGCATCTGACGGAGAGGCACAAAGAACTCGTCAGCCCACGTTCCCTCGTAATCCTCATGGACGCCGAGCACCCTAGCGGTCGCCTCCCACGCGTGCTGCACTCCATCGCCCAGCGTGTCCATACCGTGCTTGCGCGCGCGATCCACCAGCATCTTCGTTCGGAGCCACGTCACCGGGTGTCGTCGCTGCAACTGTTGGTCCCGGGGCACGTAGTACTGGTCGTTCGAGCGGGTGCGGAAGTAGTGCGAAAACGCCTTGAGGAAGCACGGGCCGCCGATCGTGATCCCGACCGCGTCGCAGTAGAACTCCTGCGCCCACGTGTACCACGCGGTGACCACTTGTCGGCGGAACGTGGACGACTTGGCGGCCCCGGCACGGCTGCGAACCGACTTCGGCGCTAGCGCCCTCGCCACGACCGCCTGGAAGTCCTTGACTAGCTCGTCCAGCTCTGGCTTGTGGCACGCGTAGAGCAGGTGGCCGAACTCGTGGAAAAGTAGCGAGAGGTACAGCAGCGTTGTCTGGCGCGAGGTCGGGACCAGGTAAACCGGCGGAATCTTGTCCGTCGGGTAGACCGCGAAACTTCCGTCGGCCAGCCCGAACGGAAGGCTGGCGGTCTTCGTATGGGAATCGTGCAGGAACCTGAGGACCAGTAAGCCGAGCCGATCCTCAACCTTTGCCCGCACCACTGGGGCCGCGAGCCGCGTGTTCACCACCTCGAAAAAAGCCGAGACGGACTGTGTCGCGGCCAGAATGTCGTTCAGGGTCTCGTCCAGGCCGTAACTCAGGTCCTGGAGATTGCGCTGCGCCGACAGGCGCAACCCCTCGCAGATCCGGATGATCTGGCCCACATAGGGCGTCAGTTCGCCACAGACACTCGTCTTGCCCAGCAACTCCTGAACCACTGCTATCTGGTAAAGCAGGTCCTGGTTCGATTCCTCAAGGTAGGCCCGCATCAGCGATCCTCGAAGATCGCGGCCGCGTCGATCTGCTGGTGCTGCTCGATGACGCGCCGAAGTTCTGCCAGGCTGTCCAGTAGCTGCGCTCGCGTGTCCGCCGACTTCGCGTCCAGTAGTGGCAGGGCTTCCGCCGCACCGCTCTTCATGAGGACGGACTGATACCGGTTCCCGTCCTGCCTCGCGGAAGTGATCGCATCGGTCAGACTCTGGAAGCGCGCATCGACGCCGAGCAGCAACTCTTTGCCCTCAGCGGATTCAAGCTCACTGAGCCGGGCGAAGAACCGCTTCAGGAGTTTTCTCGCCTCCTTGGCCCGACGCTCGCGCTCGGCATCGTGGACGTTGGCCGCTTCCTGCTTTATCGAGATCGACAGATCGTTGATTGCTCCCAGCAGCTCGTGGTCCGTGAAGAAGCTCTGAATGTTTAGCCATTCCTGACTCATGATCGCCTCCGGGGGTATGGGGTTACTTCACTCCTCTCATGTCCTCCGCCATCCGCTGCTGGAGCCGCGCGTCAGTCTCCCGGATGGGGTGAGCGTACCGCTGGGCCTTACTCGGGCTCGAGTAGTTCAACTGCGACAGCGCGAAGAACGCTCGCGCGGCTCGTCGAACGTCCTTTCCCTGCCGCATCATCAGCAGGCAAGGGTCGGCCGTGGCCGACTCGGACAGGGTTGCCGAACCGGTGCAAGTTAGCAGGGCGGCTTGTCCGTCAAGGTAGACGGCTTGCCCCTCAAGAACGTTGACCCGGCTCCGGCCCTGCGGTAGCCACATCCTCAGGTTTTTCATGGTTTTCTTGTGAACCTCGACGAAGTCCGACGTCGCGTCCTGAGAGAGCCTGTCCTTCTGCTGCAGCCGGTCGATCGCTTCCTTCAGCGCGCTCTCCTCTTCGCCACACAGCCGCCCGTCGCGGAGGATCAAGAGGGAACGGATCGGGTCGAAGCCGGGGTCCTCGAACGCGTCGAACAACTGCACGATCTTGTCTCGCAGTATCACTGGATTAATCGTCTCACGCTGGTGATCGCCCTTCGGCCACGACTCCGAGACCCGCGCGAAGGACGGCTTCTTCCCGTCTCCCCGGCAGATCAGGAGCGACATCGCGAAGTGCCGACGCCCTTCTCCGACGTCGATCGCGAGGCACGCTTCGTAAGGCCACTCCGATAGCCGCCAGGGGATGGCTTCCATCTGGTCGAGGGTGTCGATGACCGACAGCGTGATCGTGTCCATCCAGCGCCGGTCTGCCTTGCGTCGATCGCCCCGCCCGTTGTGCCGAGCATCCCATTTTTTCTGGACCAGACCGCGTGTCAGTCGCTTCAGGTTCCATCCCTTGAGCCCGTGCGACAGCGTGTAATAAGAGGCACCGTTCGCCACGCGCTCGTCGAAGACCACCGCGGCCGTTCCCGGCCCGCCCTGAGTGTCTGCGATCTTGCCGAGAGCATCCACGATCCGGTCCGAGTCGTCCTCGCGCAGTTCGGTAATCGCGAATCGGGTGCCGGTGATGTCCTGGATCACCTTCCCGAAGTCGGTGACGAACCCAGTCTGAAGCTCCTTGGTCCACAGACCGCCTTGTTTCGGGGTAACGAGGTGCAGCTTCCTCTCGACAGCCGGTGGGTAGTGGTAGAGGCCACCGCCCTTCAACTTCTCTAGACGTTCGCGGAAATACCTCTCGTACTCGTCCCCCGTTTGGTTCTTCGGAGCCGCAACGACGCGGCTTTGCCCGAACTGCAGGCCTGGGCACGGGAGCAGTTCGCACCGGTCCACCGGAGGACACCACAACTCTTCCTCGGCTTCACACCCCATCGATCCCTCGACGAATTCCCGGCACAGATCCCAGCCCTTAATCGCCGCGTCCCGGCGCTTGTCGGGGGAGAGCGTCTTGTACTCGCCTAGGCCGCGGTACGAGTGTTCCTCGTCCGCCATCACACGCAGGTGGAGCCACTTTGCCGGGACAGGGACCGGGTGACCCAGACCTGGGAACGAGACGTAAGCCACCAGATCGTTCCGCGCGAGATCGAGGTCCGGATACTGCTCCAGGCAGTAATCGAAGAGCGAATCGAATTGCATGACCGGGCCGGTCGTCCCGCAAGTCATGCGCTCGGCAAATTGATCGAAGTAGCAGACCGGGACCACTTGCTTTCCCGTCCTGTACAAGAGCGTCCCCTTCCGACGCTCGGCACGGTTACGGAACCGGTCGAAGTCGCGCCGGCGCCGGTTGCGTTCTACCTGGCCGAGCGTCGGGTCGAAAAAGTCCGCGACCGTCATTTGGGTGCGATTCAGGTAACCGGCGTCAAAGGCTATCCCGACCCCGGGCGCGCCGAGACGAACCGTGGAGAACGACAGTCGGGGAATGACATCGACCCCCTCGATCTGTGCGACCGGCTCGTCGGCGTACCAGTTTCGCAACGGCCGCGACAGGCGCCAGTACCCGGATGATCGCTCGAAAGCGACCACGAGGCAGCGCTCCAGCAGGTCGGCGAAGACTCCCTGGTCTTCGTCCGACACCGGCTGCAACCGCAGTGCCTTGTTCATGTCGTGGAGATCAGCGCGCCACGACTTGTTGTTGACCTGATCGACGGGCAACTTCCTCTTCCCGAGGACCAGAATCTCCGACCCCTCGAAGGGTGATGGGACCGCGACGACGCGATGCCGCGTCCGCAATTTGCTGCATACCGCCGCACGCAGCTCAGGCGGACGGACGGCGCAGCGAACCTCCACCCTTCGGCAGGTCACACCCGCGATGGCAGAACCGTCAATGAGACGGATGTTTGTCTCGGGGCCAGCCCAGACTGGTTGTCCGGGCAGATCCCTTGATACTTGCACTGACGGCACTCGTTCTGGCGGTGGCATGGTGAGAACGCCTCCTCGATCCCGGCCCGGCCGTAGGGGTCTAATTCCTTCATCAGTTCGATGTCCTGGAGCAACCTGGCCCTGCCCACGGCCATCTGGGCTCGGTCCAATGCGTGCTCCGCTTCCAGGGTTCCGTCCCCAAGAAAGACCCGCCGGGCAGTCACACTGGTCGGATCAACTTGAAACTTCTTCTCGGCCCAGAGCCCGTAGATCAGCATCTGAAGGCTGTCGTGGCTCTCGCCGTTACGACCCAACTTCCAGTCCACGACGCGCACGCGCGAGCTGTCCCGCCCCACCAGGTCGATCTGCCCCTCGATTCCGAACCCGTCGAACTTGGGCAGTCCACCGACCCGCTGCTCGACGAAGTGCTCGCCCGCCTTGATCTCGGTCCAAAGCCCTTTAATCGGGCCGTTGGCCAGAAACCTCTGAATCCCGCCCCGAAGAGCCTCGCGCGCTTTCCCCGCAAGTTCCTCGGCGCGAGGATCACCGTAGTAGAACTCCAGCAACATCGGCGGGGGGTATTTGGCGTCACGCAGTCCGGCGTTGCCCTCTGGATCGCGGGAGTAGTTAACGGCAAGATCGAACGCGGCCAGGCAGGTGTGCTCGGCCCACAATTGGCTAGTCATCCCCTTCTTCAGATACTGCTCGATGAACCAATGGAGTTTCTCGCCCGCGAGTAGATAGACCCCGGTGAACTCCTTCAACTCCCGGATCACGGCCTTGCGTTCCGGATCGAACGGGAGCTTCTTGGCTGCTGCGTAATACTCGTAGAAGAACTGCCGGAGGCATGAGTCCAGCAGCTCGCGCTTTGAGTACGAGTGCGAGCTACGCATTCCTATTTCCTCCCCTCGTCATCTCCTCCGCGGAGTCCTTGGAGGTTGCCGAGCAACTGTTCCCACTCCTCTGAGGAGAGCTTCAGACGCGATGCCTCTTGAAGAAATCGAACCGCTGCAGGTTCGCCTCCCAGCGCCGCACCCAGTCCGGCCGGGAGCTTCTTCGCGGCGGCGAAGAACTCGTCGGTCGGGCTCTTGAGGATTTCGCAGATACGGCCAACAGTCTCGTCCGCGGGGGCCGGGAGCCGACCGTTTTCGAGCTTGCTAATGTACGAGAAATCGACCCCGGCACGCTCAGCAAGTTGCCGCTGGCTGAGGCCCGCCGCACGCCGTTTTTCACGCAGTAAATCGCCAAATGTGCCCATGGTGTTGACAATTTACTCAACGTTGAGTAAATTGTCAACACCAATCGTCGAAATTGCTCACCGGAACATCGACAAAGCTCAGAGCAGCCGTTGATTGCCCTGCCGTGCATGGTAGTGATAACGGACTGTCACTACCATGCACGGTATTCGCACGGTGAACGTCAGCCGGCGACTCGACAAAACACGCGGGCTACATCGTCGATTTCGCCCCCTGACAACTCCCATCTCGGCATCGATAGACGGACCACACCGCCCCCGTAACCTGTGGCGACGACTCCCTCGGCGGCGAACCTCGCCCGGGTCTCCTCACCCGATCGCCGCATTGCTCGCGAGTCGATCGTCCGGGCGAGCAGGATCCCACTGCGGAGGTCGGGGGCTGTGAGCAGCGGGTGCCACCCGGACCCGGCCGCGGTCTCCGCCACACGTACCACGTTCGCGAGCTGGACTCCGAAGAGTTGGGGGAGGAGTTCCCCGGGCGGCCCGACGTCCGCCGCAGCCGCCCGGGCCGTAAACATCGCCATCAGGCCGAGCGTCTCGCCTGACGGCCTCATCCCCTCGAGTCCGGTCGTGAACCAGAGGAGCGGGTCGTCGAACTCGGTCGGCCCGCACGCCCCCAGGATGTTCTCGACCAGTGCAGCGGTCGGCCGCCTCCCACACACACCGACCCCCAGAGGGTGGTAGCCGCCCAGCCACTTGTGGCACCCCGCCAGGTACAGATCACACCACCCGTCCGCGAGGTCGCCGGGGACGTGGCCGAACGCCTGGGCTCCGTCGACCACCACGAACCGCGGCTCCCGGACGGCCTCAAGTTCCCGGAGGAGCCGCCGGACCGGCAGACGGACCCCGTCGCTACTGACGGCCGGGAGGAACACTCCGTCGCACCCCGCGGCCCGGTACTCGGCCCGGAGCCGGCCGATGATCTCCTCGGCCCCGGAGTGGCCTGCGAGGACATCGTCCCGGAGTCGGACGACGGTGACCGCCCGGTGGGCCCGGACGGCCTCTGCCGCCAGGACGGCGTGGTACCCCGGCCACCCGAGGTCGGCGGTGAGGACGTTCCGGCAGGGGTGGCAGAGGAGGCGGGCCGCGAGCCGCATGAGGACCGCCGAGCGGCTCGCAAGAAGGATCGGCAGGTCCGGCGGCCCGTCGGCGATCGTCCGGAGCTTGGCCTTCAAATCACGTACCCCGCGCCAGGACGCCAGGCCGGGGTATCGGTTCGCTGTCGCCGGCTCGTCGAACCCGGCCAGCAGGAACCGCTCGAACCGCGGGGACGCTCCCTCGTCTCCCGCGAGTCTGGCAAAATCGGCCTGCGCCCGCTGGGCAGCGGGGGACATCAGGCCGAGCCTCGCGGTGTCCAGGAACATGAATCGCCCCGCCGTCGGATCGACGGCGATCTGATCCTAGCGCCCGGCTGGCGGATCGTCCAGGAGGCTCCGGAACGAAGTCGTGAAAATGGACAGTCGCTGCCACCGGTCGCCGAACAGACGGACCTGGCGGGGGTCGAAGGTCAACTCGAACCGCAGCGTCCGGCACCGCTCGTCCAGCTCCTGGACCCCGACCGCCCGCTCCCCGTAGATTCCGAAGTCGCACAGTAAGTCGGGCTCGCCCTCGACGGCGGACTCCCGGACCAGGGTGACCCAGAGCCCGTGGTCGTGCTGATCCCGGATCCACGTCAGCACCTCGCCGGACGGGAATCGCTGACCATCGGGCCAGAGGCGGTCCGCGAGGATGATGATCCGCTCGACCAGGACGCCGCGGTGTGCGGCCTCGAAGTTGGCGAGCATGCTCCGGCGGCCCGGTGGGTCCTGCCAGTAGTCCCGCCCCCGGACCCAGGCGACCGACTGGTATGTCTTCAATTCCGGGCTCTCGAGCAGACGCTCGTAGACCGTCCGCCACGCCCCGGTCCCGGCGTACACCAGCCGACCGGCCGAGAGTTGCTCGACCTCGGCGGCGACCGACCCGAGCTTCAGTCCGGCCACCTCCCGGAGGATCGGGTCGATCCGGGTCGCGAGCGCGGTGAGGCCGTTGCAGATCGCAAGGTAGTGCGCGTAGACGTCCGGGTCGCGGCTCAGGGCGAGCGGCACGGCGAGCCGCTCGACCAGTTCCCGGCGCTGCCGCTCACGGGCGTCCTCCTGTTCGAGGTAGGCGACGAACAGCCCGCCGAGGATGCTGACGAACGCCCCGAGGACGGCGACCTGGACTTCGGTCGGCGCGAACGCCGCTACCAGCGCCATGGTCAGTGACCCGACGAGGGCGGTGCCGACGAATTTGAACGTAAGAATTGCTGGTCGTTGCGGGGGTGAGGGATCCGTAGTCATGCGCCGCAGGCTATGGCGGGACGAGACGGAATACAAGTGCCGACCACGGGCGTGCGGTGGTTTCGGAGAACGATGTCGCGTGAGGGGTCATCCACTCGGTGACCTTCACGCGGCTCTACAAAGACGAGAAGTCCGGTTAGTGGGCCGACTCGACTGGCTTCGTCCGGAACGACCTGCAAGCACTGGGCAGGGTCGCCCACCGCGTCAACTCGTGGGTGACCGAGCGCCTGACCCACGGCCAGGTTTGCCCGACCGACGAATAGTGCCGCAAGGTTTACTTTCGAGAGCCACCCAAGGCAACGGAACCCCGGCTCGGGCTCCCTCGAATCCGGCACAGAAGGTCAGGGACCGAATGTTCCTGGTGATCCAGTGGACGCTTGCCGGGCGCCGCGGTCCCGACAGGATTCGTCTCTCGTCGGAAAGGAGGCGGCGAGACGCAGCGGACGGCGGTCTTGGCCGTGGATCGCACCACTGCAGGCAAGCCTCAGCGGGCGTGCCCCCCGGAATCGGACTCGGCCCACCTGATGGACTCGACCACCGGCGTGTAGTCCCCGACGAGGATTTCCTCCGGCCGATCCGACTCGGCGACCCAGAGCGCGAGATGCGCCGAGACGGCCTCGAACACGGGGCACAGGTTCCTCCCGGTCAGCACCACCTCCGCCCCCGAGAATCTCAGCGTGATCACCCCTGGCGGGTCGTAGGCGACCCGGGACAGCCAGGCGTACCCGAATGCGAACCGGGCACCAGTCTTCAGCCGCAGTTCCAACATGGCCGGTATGGCTTCGTCCCGTCCGAAAAGGGCGAGCGCCCGGTAACAGCCGCCCTGGCCGTCCGAATGGGGCGGGAGTCGAAGAGACAGTGCGCGGCCGAACACCTCGCTCACGAAGCGACCCTCCCGTCACCCACCTGACCGGGGACCGGCCCCGGACTGCGAGGCGGAGTGCGAACCACGCCGGGCCCGGCGGCGGCTCGCGCATACCCACGCTCCCGCCGGGCGAGCCACTCACGCCACGCCGCGGTGTGGCCCCCCACCAGTTCCGTGGCCGTGACCCGCGGAGTGACCCGCCCGATGGCGGCCCGGAGCGCCGCCCGGTCGTCGGTGTAGACCGTCACCCGCTCCCGCCCCCGGGACGCGGACACGTAGAACTGCTCGGGGGTGGAGGCCGGATACGACTCGGCCCCCTGGCAGACCAGCACCACGTCCACCGTCTTTCCCTGCGAGGCGTGGGAGGTGAGGCAGTAGCCGTGGGTCAGGTGTCCGAAGTCCCACCCGATCGCCCACCCGTTGTCCAGGCGAATGGATCCGCACGGTGAAAATGACGCGATGGTGTGAACGGCCCCGTTGTTGAGCCGGTGCCGGCCGTCCCGCGTCCGCCCGTTCCGCGTCACCCGGACCCTGTCGCCGACCGCGAGCCCGCAGCCGGACGGCCCGAATACCTGAAACCGATCCGCCAGTTGGAGGGGGAGGTCGAGCCGCTCCCCGGTCGGACCCACGGCCCGAACCCTCGCGGTCGTTGCTGCTGCGACGACGAGTCGCGTCCCGGCCGGGACGCCCGGGGCCGCCCGGTGGAACTCGACCACGTCCCCGACCGTATAGCGGACGGGGTCGCCTCGCTCGGCGGCGGTAAGCGGGATCTGCACGAGAGACACGAACGCCCGCTCGTCGGCGGAGAGGAGCCCCCGGCCCCGGAGTTCCTGGCGGACGGCGGCGGTCAACCGCCGCCCCTCGGAATGGGTGGGGCAGACGACGAGCAGCGACTTTCCGCGGGAGGCGGCGGCCGCGAAGTCGGCCGCGACCGCCCGCTCCCGTTCCCCATCAGGCACTGCCACCACCCAGCCCAGTTCGCACAGCCGGTCGAACCCGTCGAGGATCCGTCCCTCGCTCAAACACCGCACGGCTTCCCGGTAGGCCCCCGCCTGGCGGCGGATCGCGGTGACCTCGGCCGGGATCAGACCCGCGTCCGTTTCGAGCAACCGGAGGACCGACCCCCGCTCGACCGGCCCGTGCTGACGCCGGTCGCCGGACAGGACGACGCGGGCGGACAGATCGTCGGCCAGATCGAACAGCCGGGCGACCAGTCGCGTCCCCAGGAGTCCGGCCTCGTCCACCCAGACGACCCCGCCTCGGGCCGTCGCCCGCAGTTCCGGGTCGATGAGGAACCGGGCCACCGTGTCGGCCGCGTGAAACCCCTCGGCCCGGAGGACGCCCCTGCCCGCCTCGGCCGACGGTGCCAGGGTGACCACCCGCCGCCCCCCGGCCTCGATCGCCTCCACGGCCTCGCGCATCAGGGCCGTCTTCCCGGTCCCGGCCGCCCCGCGGACGAGGATCACCCGGTCGCACGAACCGAGCACGTGGGCCACGACCCCCCGCTGTTCGGGCGAAAGCCAGTCCCTTACGTCGGATCGGTTGGGAGACCCGAGGGCGGGGCACGTCCCCCGCCCGTCCCGAGCGAAAGCGAGGACGCGAGCCTCCTCGGCTAGAACCGCGCGCGTGGTGACGAGAATGTCCCCGTCCCGCTCGCGCACTAGGATCCCGTGGACGGCGTAAGCCGACTGCAACCCGGCGACCGTAACCGCACCACCTCCGTAGCGGAGACCGGCGGCGAGGAGTTCCCGCTCGCGGACGACCGCGCTCCGCTCGAAGCAGTGGGCGACGGCGTGATCGAGTGCGGCGGCTGCCGGGTCACCGGCCCCGACCACCGGCGGGTTACCGACGCGGCGCAGCACCACCGCGTTCAATGCGGCCCGCTCGTCCGCGTTGAGCCTGGACGCCCACTCCTTCCGAAGGTCGTCGGGAGTCGCCCCGCGGATCTTGCGCTCCCGGGTCCGCGCGCCGAGACCGTCCCTGGCGACAGGGCTGTCGATCCCGAGCCGCCGCGCGGTCTCCTCGATGAGGAGGGTCCGGCGGGAGAAGGCCCGGAGGACGGCGTCCGGGACGCCGGCCAGTTCCCACCCCGTCCGCGTGCGGACGACGCCGTGGCCGAGGGCACGCAGCGCCGCCGCGAGTTTGGCGTGGAAGAGCGCCTCGAAGAACGGGGCGTCCCGCTTGACGGCCCCGATGTCGAGGGCCTTCCAGCGGCCCTCGGCGGGGTCGAAGGTGGCGTTGGGGACGAAGGCGTGGATGTGCAGGTGGGGGTCGGGGACGCCGCCCACGGGCCGCGCGGTCCGGTGGAGGAAGGTGGCGAAGACGAGGTTCCCGGTCACCCGCTCGCCGCGGCCGCCCGCGGCCCGCACCCGCGCCCGGGCGTCCGCCTCCATCTCGGCCAGCGTCTCGCCGACCGCCCGTCGGAAGGCGGCGAGGATGTCGGGGTCGTGGCCCCACTCGTAGACGACCGAGACGCTCTTCGGCGCGTGGAACGAGACGTCGTACCCGACCCGGCGGATGTCTTTCGTGCGGGGCGTGAGCCGCTCGCCGGTTACGGGGTGGCGGTTCCCGCAGAGCCGCTCGAAGGCCTCGCGAGTCACCTCGCCCGCCAGCCCCAGCCGCTCGCACCCGAGCCCGCCCCATCGGCCCCGCTCGTCGCCACCCTCCGCGTAGTAACCGGCCGCGTAGTACGCCTTCGCCACGGACTCACTTGTCTGCTGCACGATCCTCAGCACGGCAGCGACTATTACCACTATTTCCGTCCCACTCCCAACACCTTTGATCAGACATCTCTCCTAAGCGTCACTTCAGGGGTGGGCGGAAGGGGCCGCGGTCGGCCCGCCGCGCGATACCGTGGTGAAGACGAGTTCACCGGTTTGTGCTGTCATTGTGTCCCGCACAGTCTCTGCCCTTCCGGTTCGTGAGGTTCGCCGGTCGAGGTGACCGACGCACCTAACACACAGAACTGTTTTGGTTCATTACTTGCCGATGCAGAAGCGGACTCGCGGCGGCACGGCGTGCAAGAAACGCACGAAAACAAGCGGTTTTATCATGGTGCGGCCGGCGGATGGTGTGCTCAGACCGCCGGTTTTGACCCATTCGCACCCATTTCCGTGCTAATTCCGCGCTCGGGATTCTACCGGGCTTCAAGCTGCACGATTCGCACATCCTGACGCACTGCCGAAAGGCGTGACCGCACGCTCGAGGGTGTCACGTCGTAGACGCTTGCCTAGGGAAGTCATGAGGATCATTATGGCTTCCCTCGGCGGTGGCAGTGGAATTTAAGCCGCTCTGATGAGTTACCGGCGAACGGCTCGCGTGGCCTCCCCGAACGACCAGACCGCGATCCCGAGCAATCCGATGTCCTTGATGAGGAACTGTCCGAGGACGCTAATAGCCGGGACCCCACCGAGGTCGCTCACCCACGTGCCGGGGGTGGTCACTAGAAAGCTCAGTGTGCTCAGGAACATCCCGACCGCGAGCAGGCTGCCGACGGCCGACACGCGGGGGAACCATGGACGGGCTGCGATCAGCAATCCGACGATGATCTCGATCACCCCGAGGATGCTCGACATCCCCCGGACGCCGAACACCGGGTACGTCCATGCGAAGAACGGGCTGTTCTCGACGAAGGGACGGATACCTTCGGCCTCGTAGGCGGTAAACTTCATACCGCCGATCCACACCAGGATCAGGACCAGTCCGTAACGGAGGGCGTGGCCACCGACGGCTTCTGCACGGGTGCCGAGGTCGGACAGGACGGTATCGAGGCGGTTTAGAGCGGTCATTGTCGTCTCCTGTTCTTGTGGCAGGGCGGCGACCTTCGTCACCCTGCTATGCCACGTCTGACCCTGTGACCGCGAGTGGTCTTACCCCGGCGGTGCGAACTTTTTTCGGAGTGCTCGTGACTGCGCGGACCAACGAGGACTGGCTGCGGTTGCTCGGCGAGGCCGAAGAAGCAGCCGTGGCCGAGCTGAGGGAGGTTCTTCACCGCGGGTTGCGTCGCGCGCTGGCCGGACGTGCCGCAGCGGACGACGGGTTCATCGAAGACGTGACACAGGACGGGGTTCTGAAAGTCCTCGGCGGCCTGACGACGTTCCGCGGCGACAGCCGGTTCACCACCTGGGCCGTGACCGTCGCGGTGCGGGTGGCGTTCACGGAACTCCGCCGGGCGAAGTGGAAGGACGTCTCACTCGACCGCCTGGTCGAGGACGCACCGGCCCGCCATCCGCCCGCCCCGCCAGAAGTACCGTCGCAGGACGCGCGGCAGGCGGTCCTCGCCGCAATGCACCGGATCATCGGAACCGTCCTGACGGACCGGCAGCGGCAAGCGCTGGTGGCCGAGTTCAAGGGGATGCCCCAGGCCGAGATCGCAGTCCAAATGGGGCTGACGCGGAACGCACTGTACAAGCTGACGCACGACGCCCGGCAGAGCCTGAAGCGCGGTCTCGAAGCGGCCGGGATCGACGGAGACGAGGTAAGGGCGGCGTTCGACCTGTAGTCACAGGGGAACCCAACCGAGGAGAACACATGAGCCTCTCACCGGACGAACTAAAAGAACTGGCCAGGTACGTGCTGCTGACTCGGCCGGACGAGATCGGCTGCGACGACTGGCTCGGGTACGCGCCGAGCTACGCCGAACTCGTTGCCGCACTTCAGCCAATTTCGGAACCGCTTCAGAAGGCCGCCGGGCACCTCGTCCTGTGCCCGGAGTGCGCGGAGGAGTTCCTCGCCCTGCTCGCTGCGTTGAAGGAAGACGGGGCGGGTTCATGAGGTGATCGCGCCGCTCACATCACTTCCCGCGACGCCGTCTCCCGCACTCCCACGATTCCGCCCGCGGCCCGTGTGAACCACGCGTCCACGTGCCCTCGGCCAACAAATCACCCGGAAGGGGGTAAGACCGCCCGCGACCGCGTCGTCTGATGTGGCGTAACGGGGGGCGAAGTTCGCCGCCCGGCGATGTGGGAACCCTGGCAATCGAACAGGAGGCTGTCATGTCCGCGAACGGTGCACTTGGTACGCGACAGAAGGCGCTGGCGCTCAACCTCGACGGGACGACGTACGGCACGCTCGCCGAGATCGGCGGCGGCCAGGAAGTGGCCCGGTGGTTCTTCTCCGCCGGCGGCGCGGCCGGGACGGTGGCTAAAACCGTCTCGGCCTACGACATGGCGGTCAGCGACGCGCACTACGGGCCCACCAAGCGGTACGTCAGCCGGCAGCGACTGGAGGCGATGCTCGACCACGAGTTCGCCCAGGTTCGCGATCTTCTGGCACCCGGCCGCGGCGACGCCAAGCGGTTCTTCGCCTTCGCCGACACCGTGACGACCGGTGGCCACAAGAACCCGGGGCCCGGTCACGGCTGGGTCGGCGTCCGGTTCCAGGCCCGCCCGCACGAAGAGCCGTCCGAGGTCATGGTCCACGCCCACCTGCTCGACCCGGCCCCCGCCGGCCAGCAGGAGGCGCTGGGCGTGCTCGGTGTCAACCTGATCCACGCCGCCTTCTTCCTCCGGGACAACCCGGCGGACCTGATCGCCGCGCTGGCCGACGATCTGTCCCGGGAGCGGGTCGAGGTCGACATGATCAAGCTCTCGGGGCCGGCATTCGTGGGAGTGGACAACCGGCTGCTGAGCCTGCAACTGGTGGAGCTGGGGCTGGCCGACGCGGCCATGTACACGGCCGGCGGCGAGGTAGTGCAGCCGTCGGAGGTGCTCTACAAGAGGCCGGTCCTGGTCAAGCGGTGCACCTTCCGGCCGTTCACGAAGCTCACCGCCAACCTGCTCGACCGGGCGCGGGAGCAGTTCCTCGACGTGCCGAGCGTCCGCGGCGGGCGGCCCGTCGTACTCGCGGAGATGACACTGCGCAGCCTCGAATCGCAGCCCGACGTCGGTCACGAGGACTTTCTCGCGCGGGCGGACATCCTGGGGGCGCTCGGGTTCGACGTGCTGATCTCGCGGTTCGAGCCGTTTCACGAGCTGGCCGAGTACCTGGCCCGCTCCACCGACGCGCCGGTCGGGATCGCGGTCGAACTGCCCGCGCTCCAACAATTCCTGGACGAGGCATCCCATCCGGCCCTGCCGGGCGGCGTGCTCGAGGCGGTCGGTCGGCTGTTCAAGCGGTCCGTGACGGTATACGCGTACCCCACGCGGGACCCGGCCACCGGCGGGATTCAGACGGCGGGAGACGGCCCGGTGTCGCCCCCCTGGCACCACCTCCGCGAGTTGCTGCTCGACCTCCGCCGCGTCGTCTCCATCCGCGACTACGACGAGTCCCTCCTGTCGATCAGCACGCACGACGTCCTTGCCCGGCTCCAGCGGGGGGATCCCTCCTGGGAGGATATGGTGCCGGCCGCCGTCGCGGCGACGATCAAGAACGGACACCTCTTCGGGTGGCACCCGGACCGCACGAGTTCCTGATACGGTGTTCATACTGATGGCGTGGTTCGAGGTGAGGCGACCGGATTCTCGCAGCAATGATGGGGCGAATCATGCGCTTGCCCGAGAGCCAGTAGCGGATGGTGAGTGTCGCTTCGTGGCATCGTCCAATAACGCTTGCGTGAACCGTCGAGCTGTGGCACGGTCGGGGAATGCGTACGGCCTCCGCTCTCCCTTTTTGTCATCTCCACGTCGCAGGCGTTGTCGTGCGCCACTCGTCGCGCCTGCTACGTCGAGGTGGTTGAAAGGAATCAGCCATGACTGAACAACTACGTGTCCTGCTTTGGCAACCGTCATCCCGCCATCCGCGGTGAGAGCGTGGCCTACCACGTAGCTGGCCCCCAGGCTGCAAAGCCAAAGCACCACCGACGCGATCTCTTCCGGAAGGCCAGCTCGACCAATCGGGACGCCCTTGGCGATGTCGGCGTATGCCAATTCATCCCCGCTCACTACGTCACGTGTTGAACACCACGCCCTACAAACCGGCCCGCTACGCCGCCGAACCCGCTCTAACATCCCGCCCGCAAGGCACCGAGCGGGCCAAGTCACACCCCTCGGTCCCCCGGAATCCCCCCGGAACCAGACGCCGGTTCGAGCAGAGCTCGCAAAGCGTGGCGGGCGCGGTGCAGCCGGGTTTTCACCACTCCCGAGTTCGTCCCGAGCCGGGCGGCCACCGCGTCCGTGTCAAACTCCTCAAGGTCACGGAGCTGGATCACCGTTCGATAGGCGTGCGGGAGCCGGTCAATGCAGGCCCGGATCCGGGCGGCCGTCTCGGCCCGGGTGAGGCCGTCGTCGGAGGGCACGTCCGTCGAACAGAAGTGGGTCAGTCTGCCGGCTTCGGCCCCCGAGATCGCGCCCTCATCCAGCGGCACGAGCCGACTCCGCTTCCGGGTCCGTAGCTTCAACAGGCAGGCGTTCACGGTGATCTGGTGCAGCCACGTCCCGAGCCGGGCCGTCCCCTCGAACCGGGGTATCGCCCGGAACGCCGAGAGGGAGGCGTCCTGGATCGCGTCGGCCGCGTCGGCGGTGTCCCCGAAGAACCGGCAGGCGATCGCCCGCATGGCCCCGCCGTTGGTCCGGAACAGGGTCTCGTAGGCGGCCCCGTCACCGGTCCGCAGGCGGGCGAGCAGTGCGGCTTCCGGGTTCCCGGTGGTGGACGTTGAGCTAGTCATGGCCGTACCTGACGGGCGGCGGGCGAGAGCAGGCGTGATCTAGAGCTAGCCCCGTGCCGCGAGCCGGCATCTCGGCCTGTTCCCAACGCAATCGTTGGCGGGATCGGGGGTTACAACCGCGATTCGTGCACCGTGACGACACCAAGCGACGGACACCGCGGGCCTCCATACCCACGATATTTCGTGGCCCCCACGGCCCGTCGTGGCAGGACGGCTAGTGCCCCTCGGGATCGGGTCGGGCGATGTTGTGCTTCTTCAACCGGCTGCGGAGGGTATTCGGGTGTAGGCCCAGGAGTTGGGCCGCCCCGGTCGGCCCTTCAATCACCCAGCCCGCCTGCAGGAGGGCTGCCAGGATGTGGTCTCTCTCGACCGCCCGGAGACTCCTCCCGGCCGGTTCGGATGACCCGGCGTCAGGCATGTCCGGGGCGATGGCCAGCACCTCCGGGTCGATCTCAATCGCTGGGCCGTCGGACAGAATGATCGCCCGCTCCAGCACGTTCTGCAACTCTCGGATGTTCCCAGGCCATCGATACGCCGTGAGCAGGTCGAGCGTGTCCTGGCTGACACGCTCGACCCGCTTACCGATCCGGGCGGCGAACTTGGTCACGAAGAAGTGGACGAGCAGGGGGATGTCGTCCCTCCGATCGCGGAGCGACGGGAGCTGCACCGGGAAGACGTGCAGCCGGTAGAACAGGTCCTCCCGGAACGCCTTGGCTCGGGCCAGCGCCGCCAGGTCTCGGTTGGTGGCGGCGATCACTCGGATGTCTACCCGCACCGGGGCGGTCCCGCCGACCCGCTCGAACTCCTTCTCCTGGAGCACCCGCAGGAGCTTGGCCTGGGCGTCGGGCGGCAGCTCCCCGACCTCGTCAAGGAACAGAGTGCCGCCGTCGGCCAGCTCGAACCGCCCGAGCCGGCGGGCGACGGCCCCGGTGAACGCCCCCTTCTCGTGCCCGAACAGCTCACTCTCCACCAGCCCGGCCGGCAGGGCGGCGCAATTCACCTTGATGAGGGGCTTCCCTTTGCGGGGGCTGGCCGAGTGGACGGCCCGGGCGACCAGCTCCTTCCCGGTCCCAGTCTCGCCGAGGATGAGGACCGTCGTGTCGGTGGCCGCGACCTTCGACACCTGCTGCAGCACGGACACAAGGCCGGGACTCTGGCCGACGATCTCCTCGTAGTTGTGGGTCGCCTTGATCTCCTCCTGGAGGTACTGGTTCTGCTGGGCGAGGCGGACCCGCTCCCGCTCTGCCACCACCCGGGCGGAGACGTCGGACAGGATTACCCGCCCGCCCCGGACCTGGGCGTGCCCCCACACCGCCCGACCGTCCCGGGCCCGCATCTCGACCTCGTCAATCGACACGTACCCCTCGTGACCAAGGCGGTCGAGGGCGTCGGCCATGCGGCCCTTGCCGGCCGGGGTGTCGGCGAACAGGTCGAGGAACGGCCGGCCGAGCAGGTCCTCGGCCCCCCACCCGAGCAGCAGTCCCAGGAACCGGTTGGTTTCGGCCAGCCGGCCGTCCGGGGTGAGCGACACATACGCGCTCGGGGCCTCGTCGTACAGGTCCCGGTACCGCCGCTCCCGGTCCTGCAGCTGCCTGTCCAGGCGGAGGCGGTCCAGTTCGGCGGCCGCCCGGGCGGCGAAGATATGGAACGTGTACAGCAGCCGCGGCTGCGGCGGCATCGGCTTCGAGTCGTAGACGGCGAGGTGCCCCAGCACCTCCCCGACGGCCCCCCGCAGTGGAACGCCGAGGTAGCTCTCGGTGCCGGCCAGGCCCTTGTCCTCGGGGAACTTCTCGGTCACCCCGGTCGGGTGGTGGCAGAGGTTCCCCTTCACCACGTCCTCGCACGGCGTCCCGGCCAGGCTCCACTCGACGTTCTCGGCGAACGCCCCGTCCGTCCAGTACGCGATCGTCCGCACCCGGGTGACCGACCCGGCGAACTCAGCGACGAAGGCGCTCGGCACCCCGGTCGCGGCGCTCAGGTTGCGGACCAGGGACCCGAAGAACTCCTCGCCGGTGTGGCGGGCCGTCCCCTCCAGGATGGCCCGGAGGGCGGCGTACTCGTCCTGTTCGGGGTGGGGGGCGGCGGTCATGCGTTCGGTCTCGTGCGGATGAAATGTAACCCGTGGTGGACGAGAGTCATCGTATTCTGATGAGGGATACCGCTGAGACCGCCCGACCTTGTCCCGAGGGCCACCGATGACGACCGAAGACGCGGGACGCTGACACACGGACCCGGACGGCCATCCCGTGGACCGCCCAACTGTTCGTTGCTGCGGTCCTCGGTTAGACCTTGTTATTCAAGTTTGCTTACGCCCCGGAGACGGCGTACATCTTCGCCGACCGCGGCGGCCGGTGGGCGGCGTGCGGGGCGGTTCTGGCCCTCGGGCTGATCGCCGGCGCGATATTCACCCACCTGACCGCCCTCGGGATCGAGGTGAAAGACCCGGCCACCGGCGAGGGGGACGGCGGGCTGCTGTTCGGCCTGGCTCTGGCGGTGGCGGCCGGGTCGCTGGTCGTCCTCGGCTACCGGTGGCGTCAACTGCCCTACCTCGACCGGTGGTTCAGGCCGGCGGACCCGGCGTCGTCACCCGACCGGCCGGCCGTAACCGGCCCGGCCCCGCAGTTATCGAATTAGCGTAATGTGTCGCAACGACCTCGGCTGGAGCCGACCCATGACCGCGACGGCCGAACGCAGTGCCGGTGAGAACGTCGGGTCGCCCCCGGACATTGGGGCGGTGCCCGTGGCTGTTCGTCGGTTGGTCGCAGTCCTGCATCAACTGTCCGACTTGAGCGAGTCGCTGACCGACGAGCAGTTTACCCGCGTGCCGGGCGGGGCGGTGTCGAGTACCATCGGCGGGCACGTCCGCCACAACTTGGACCATGTCGATGCCCTTCTCGTCGGGCTGCGGACGGGCCGCTCGGACTACGACCGCCGGGACCGCAGCACCCCGGACCGGGAGCGGGCGTTCGTGCTCAGTCACATCGTCCACCACAACGCCCTGATCGCGGTCATCGTCCGCCTTGTCGGGGCCGAGCCGCCGGCCGACTTCGGGTATGCCCCGTTCACGGTCACCCACCAACGGAGCCGGCCGTGTGCACGATGACCGTGGTCCCACGGCCGGACGGCTGGGTGCGGGTGGCCTTCAACCGGGACGAGCAACGGGCGCGTCCGGCCGGTCTGCCACCGCGGCGTTGGCGGGTCGGACCGCGGGTGGCAGTCCTGCCGATCGACCCAGTGTCCGGCGGCACCTGGCTGGCGGTGAACGACGCCGGGCTGGTGCTGGCCCTGCTCAACGTCACCTCGGCGGGTCCGGCCCCGCCGCTGGCCGCGGCTGGGAGGAGTCGGGGGGAGGTCATCCCAGCCCTGCTCGGGTGTAACTCCCTGGCGGCGGCCATCGGAGATGTCGAGCGGGTGATCGAGTTCGCCGCGTTCGCCCCGTTCCGGTTGGTCCTGGTCGGGCTCGGGGTGGCCGCCGACATCCGGTGGGACGGGTTCCAGGTGATGGTCGTCAACCGGCTCGTCGGGGGGAGTCCGCTGCTGTACACCTCGTCCGGCCTCGGCGACCACCTGGTCGAGTACGCCCGTCGGGAGCTATTCGAGGCGTGCTTCGCCGGCCCTGCCGCCGGGTGGGAGGCGGCCCAGGACGAGTTCCACCGGCATGCGACGCCGGGCGGCGAGCACCTGGGGGTGAACATGGCCCGGACGGACGCCCGGACCGTCAGCCATTCGGTCGTCACCGTTGGGCCCGACGGGGCGGTGTTCACCTACCACCCGGACGCCCCCGACCGGCCGGCCGACCGGGTCGTCCTCGACCTGCCGTTCCCCTGGGCCGGTATGGCATGACCCCGGACCTCCCGCCCAACCAGCCGGAGCGGACGGTGTAGCCGGCGGGCGTTCAGGTCAGCGGCTAGCCGGGCTGCGCGCTCGGCGGGCTGGCCCGCTTGCCCGCGGGCAACTGCGAAACTGTTGCGCTGGCTGCTCATGTCTGGCGGCCTGGTCGTCGGATCGACCCTCGTCGCGGCGACCAGGGGTGGAGGATTGTTGTCGGGCTGGGACTGGCCGGCCTCTGGTTACTTCGGCTGAAGATTTTTTGCCAGCGGGCGTAACCGGCTTCGCTCGCCGGAATCCAACTCGGCGGAGCAGCCACCGTCAATGGTGGCAGGAGCCAGCGTCGCCTCCCAGCAATGGGGTGAGGAGTTCACCCCAGTGACCACCGAGAAGAGGCACGTCGCCCGGACACCTCGGCCCCTTACCTGCACGTCAGTGGGGATGCTCGTGGCCGGCGATTACGGGCGATGTAACGTCCGTGAAGGAGATGCGACGACTCGGTGACCGAATTCGATGCACACGAAGACTTCGCCGAGCCCCTGCGGGTCTTCCCTGGGGCCGTTCGGCTTAAGCGACCGTGTTCCGTTCCCATCGCCCTTGTTGAACAAAGGAGTTTGCCATGATCGTGTCGAGTCGCATGTGGGCGGGTAGCGCCCTGTCCGCCGCCGGTGTGCTGGCGCTGGGCGTGTTCCTGTGGCAAGCCGGCCGTCACGCCGATGTGGCCGCGGCCGACAAGCCGGCCGACAAGCCGGCTGACAAGCCGGCCGACAAGCCGGTTGTGGAGTTCAGCGACGACGGGAAGATGAAACAGCCCACCGGCTACCGCAAGTGGCCGTTCGTCGGCACCCCCGTCACCCCGAACGACATGAACGGAGGGGACGCCCCGTTCCCCGAGTTCCACATCGTCTACATGGATCCGGACAGTTTCGCCCACTACGAGAAGACCGGCGAGTACCGCGACGGGACCGTGCTCATCAAAGAGTTGACGAGTGTCGGAACCAAGGAAGCGACCAGTGGCAAGGGGTACTTCATGGGCGAGTACATCGGTCTGGAGGTGTCCATGAAGGACGCCAAGCGGTTCAAGGACGAGCCGGGGAACTGGGCGTACTTCAGCTTCGGCCATAAGTATCCGCTCAAGGAATCGGCCGTCATGAGCCCGGCGGCCTCGTGCAACGCCTGTCACGAGAAGAACGCCAAGGATTTCGTGTTCTCCCAGTACTACCCAGTCCTCCGGGCCGCCGCCCCGAAGAAGAAGTAACGACTTCGCGGCCCGTCAGTATGAGCCCCATTCAGCCGGCGGCCGGTCAGCCACACCCCGAGAGGACCACCATGCGTCTGCATCACCCCGCGGCGACGGCAGCTTGCCTCACTGCCCTAGCCGGCCTGCTGGCGCTCACCGTCCGGTGGCCGGTGCCGGCCGCTCACGCCGACGACAAGCTGCCGGGCGACCGCCGATCCGGCGTGGTGTACGTCGTATCGAATGACCCCGTAAAAGATGGGAACGCGGTTCTCGCTTACCGTAACGACGGCCACGGGAACCTCACCCCGCTCCCTGGATCCCCGTTCAAGACCGGGGGGACCGGGTTCGCGACGAAACATGAACTGCCGCATTTCGGGCCGTTCGACTCGGACCAGAACCTGATCGCCACCCCGGACCGCCGCCGGGTGTTCGCCACGAACGGCGGGTCGGACACCGTCGCCGTGTTCGATGTCTCGGACGACGGCGCGCTCAAGGCCGTCGAGGGGTCGCCGTTCGCGTCCGGCGGCAAGAATCCGGTGAGCCTTGGGCTGGCCGGAGACAAGCTCTACGTGGTCAACAAAAACGAAGATCCAGGTCGGGACATGACCAAGACTCGCCCGAACTATTCGGGCTTCACAGTCGGCAAGGCGGGCCGTCTGGACGCCATCAAGAACGCGCGGATGGAACTGGAGACGGCAGGGCGGTCTCCCACCCAAGCGCTCGTGGTCAAGGACAAGTTCCTTTTCGACGGCGACTTCGGCAGCTTCTACCTTCCCAGCCGGGAGGCGATGTGGGGCAAAGAACTCCGGAAGGACACGCCGAGTTCGATCCGGAGTATGCGGATCAAAGGGGACGGGACACTCGAAGCCCTGCCATCGTTGGTCGCCCCCGACGGGGAGTTCGCTGGCGGGCTCGACACCGACAAGGACGGCAAACCGGACCCGCTCATGTTCGGGCTCCAGGCGCACCCCAAGGAAAAGATCGTCTACGTGTGCTTCGTGACCGCGTCGAAGCTCGCCGTGTACGAGTACGACGACATGGGCCGTCTGACGTTCCTGCGGGCCGTCCCGAACAGTGGCGAACTCATCTGCTGGGTGGCGGTCAACGCCGCCGGCACCCGTGCCTACACGACGAACAACGCCAGCGACACCATCTCCGTATACGACCTGACTGATCCGCGGAAGCCGGTCGAAATCCAGCACCTGCACCTGAAGGGCCACGGCCACCCGTACCAACTGGCGCTCGACCCGCGGGAGCAATTCCTTTACACGGTCAAGCACCGGACGTTCAAAGAAACCCCGCTCGGGGACGGCAGCGTGCTGAACGTCATCGAGGTTCTAAAGGACGGCAAACTGAAGGAAGTCCCGTCGTCTCCGGTGACCCTACCGGTCCGGGACGACCTGCTAGCCCGCCCGCAGGGCGTTCTCGCTTTTTGACGCCGCCCCATCCCGTCCGAGGAGGACTAACATGACCCCGTCCCGCCCGCGCTACGCATACCTCGTCGCAATCGCTCTGGCCGCCGTCGTCGGCGGCCTCGGGCACTGGTCCGGGTCGGTCCCCTGGACCCGGCCGGCGGCCGCGGCCGAGCCAGATGCGTTCTCACCCTATGTCGATGCCAAGGGCAACATCAGCCTCCCGACCGACTACAAGACGACGTTCGTCCACCTCGGCACGTTCGCCGTCGCCGGCAAGACCAAGGTCGGGGCACCGGTGGACTCGCTCCACGGGGTGTACGCCCGGCCGGAGGACGTGACGGCGTTCCAGCGTGACGGCAAGTTCCCCGACGGGGCGGTGATCGTCAAGGACGTGTTGAAGGTCAAGTCCGACGCCCTGACCACCGGGACTGTGACGTGGGCGACCGATGTCGATGTCTGGTTCGTCATGATCAAGGACTCGAAGGGGCGGTTCAAGGACAACGACCTGTGGGGCGACGGGTGGGGGTGGGCCCTGTACCAGGGGAAGGATCCGAAGAAGCAGGTGGCCACCGACTACAAGACGGACTGCCGGGCCTGCCACGTCCCGGCCAAGGCTGACGACTGGCTGTACCTCCGCGGGTACCCGGTGCTGAAAGAGAAGCCGAAGGGGAAGTAGCCGGCCGCCCGGAGGTGAGCGAGTAGCTGTCGGCCTATCGGTCGGCCGGGGCAGTTCGTGCGCAAGGACATCGTGTCGTTGGGCGTCGCCCTGTGGACGGCCGGCAGAACCCGGTCCATCCTCAACCGGGGCCAGTCGGTCATGACCCGCTCCACCGCCGTAGAATCGAGCTGCTCGGCACCGAACCCGCCGATGTCCATTGCCGTGACGAGCGCGATCTCCGGCCGTTGCGGGCGCTGATGCCGATCGACGTGTGGAGGCGTCCCAGAGCACGTCGGCCTTGTCCTCCGGCAGGCCGTGTTTGAGGACGAACGCCTGGGCCGCGTCCGCCCCGGTCACCTCGAACCGCTCCGATCCCCCGACCGCCTCGGCGAACCCCAAGCCGTGCATCACCGTCGCCACCCCCGCCCCCGGCTGAGGCGTCGGGCGAGCGTTACGTGCGGTTGGTCCTCGACGCGCGGACGGCGGAGGGATGACTGCTGAAAGTCGAGTTCATGCCTATGGCATGACTGAGAGTATTGTCACTGACAGGCTTGGCCTCGGCTCACCCGCCGACGGCTACCGGGCGTAGAGATTCTCGTCGGCGGCGATGATGACCCGGACATTCCTGATCTCGTCCGCCATCTGATCGAACCGCGCCAGCGCGTCGGCCGGGTCGCGGCCGACGTTGGTGAGTCGTACCCGGAAGCGGGTTCGGTACTCGTCAACCCTGGCCCGGAGGTCGGCCGCCGACCGGATGCCGAGCAGGGTCATGAAGGCGTGGGGTACGACGGGCGGTTGACGCCGAACAAGGCTCGGAACGCCGCAACCGGAGCTTCGGAGGCTTCGCGGGCTGCTGCCGAGACGCCCACGTACCGCTCCGGCTCAATCACATCCAGCGGGCGGCTGCGGTTGCCTGGGATGAGTGCCCGGTGGGCGGTCCGGAGCGTCACGGCGTCGGCCAACCACCCATCCCGCTCACCCGATCACCCGCGGGCTGCCGTACGTGTACTTGCGTGGCTCGGCGTGGATGGCCCGGATGGCCTCGACCAGTTCCTCCCGACGGGTCGCCACCGCACTCGGCGACCGCGTCACCCGGGCGTAGGACCCGGACCGCGACACCCCAGCACACGACACCTCACGGCCACCGGGAATTCCGTCCGGCGTTCCTCGACCCAGGCGAAGATCACTTCGCGTGGGCGGCGAAGAACGCCGTCGCTTTTGTCAGGAGGTCACGCTCCCTCTCCCGCCGCTTGACGTCGGCCCGTAGGCGACGGGTCTCTTCCTCCAACGGGGTCTGGTGGCCCGACCCGGGGAAGGCGGTCGTCCCCTTCTCGCGGACCGCCTTCTTCCACTCGTGCAGTCGGCTCTCGGACACGCCCAGTTGGCGGGCCACTTCGGCCACACTCAGCCCCTGGTCAGTCATCATCGCTACGGCTCGGAGCTTAAACTCCGGCGGGTATTGGCCACGGACTTTGGTCATCGGTGTGTCTCCTGGTCAGGGAAGGATACACCGCGTTCCCACTGTCCACGATCACTGGGGAGGTTCACAATCGAACTGGCGGAGGCCGCGGTCAAGGTGAGAGACTCGAAACCGTACGCGTCGAAGGGCAAGTGACAGCACATGTGGTGGGCGATAAGTTCGAGCCCGCCCGGCCGGTTCCGGCTCCTGTTTGAACACTCGTCGGCCGTCCACCTGATCTTCGACGCCGGGGGCATCACCGACTGCAACTCGGCCCGCCGTCTGCCTGCTCGGGGCCTGCCGGTGTGAGGTTCACCAGCCCCCAACTGATCGGATCGAAATAACCTTGTGCAGGCCACTCCTGAGGTCGTGACGTGCATGTAGTTCAGAAACCGTGACCCTTCTTATCGCCAGGTCTTTGCGCGCTTCGGTCCGACACGCGCGGGGGATGTGATGCGCTCGATGTGATGATGTGACGAGTCCCCACCCTGCGACGCCGCACGGAGACGCTGGTGGTCACAATTCCCGCACCGGGCAACGAGTTGGTCATCCGACTCGTTGCCGCCGAGAACGGTCCCACTGGCTCGGTTTCGTGGGACCGATCTTCCCGACGCACCTCACCCGACCCCAGTCCCTGACGGGTGCCCGACACTCGCTGGCCTAGCCGACGCGTTCCAGGATGACTGCCCCGTAGTCGGGGACGCGCAGCCAGTCCGACCGACGAAGCCGGGCGTCGCGGCCGCCGTTGGTGTGCTCGTTCTCGCCCTCGCCGGCGACGGCGAAGGCCGGCCAGGTCGAGTTCCACAGCTCCCGGTACACGCCGCCGGGCAGGTTCAGGTGGTCGAGGCCGTGGCCGCCCGACCAGCCGCCGAAGTTCAGCAGCACGAAGAAGTCCGCGCCGCCGCCGCGGGCGAACGCCAACAGTTGCCCGTCGGCGAACCGCACGTCCAGCGGCGACGGGCCCTGGATGTTCGGGTCGCGGTGTAGCCGGCACAGCTCCCGCCACCACGCCCGCACCCGCCGGCGGTCCGGGTCGGCGAGGTACCCGTCCAGGTCGAGCGTGCTCGTGCCGCCGAAGGTGAACTGCTCGTCCTCGGCCGACTCCGCGCCCATGAAGAACATGGGGATGCCGCGGGCCAGGAGCGTCCCGGCCGCGGCCACCTTGCTCATCCGCAGGCCCTGCCCCCACCCGGCCACGAAGCACACCCGGTCCCGCACGTTCCCCACCTCGTCGTGGCTCTCCGGGTAGTTCACCACCTTGTACCAGTCGTCGCACGCGGCGTGGGAGAGCTGGAAGGCGTCGGCCAGCCGCGACATGCCGAACTGCCGGCGGCAGGCGTCCACCATGCGGTCGTGGAAGTCGTCGCACCACTGCGAGTCCATCGGCCCGCCGGAGTTGGTCAACCCCCACTCGTTGGGCAGGTGCTCGGCGGTGAGGATGCACCGGTCGCCGCCGGCGCCCCGGGCCGCGGCCCGGACCGCGTGGAGGAAGTCCCACCCGCCGCCCGAGCCGAGTCGCCGGACGTACCCGCTCCACCCGTCCCACGCGGCCGAGTGGACGATGGTCGCGGTGTGGTCGAGGCGGAACCCGTCGATGTGGTACTCCCGCGCCAGGTACGCCAGGTTCTGCGCGAAGAAGTGCCGGCACTGCGGGTGGTCGAAGTTGACCATCGCCCCCCACTGCGTGTCGCCGTCGAAGAAGCTGTCGCGGGCCACCTGCCAGAGGATGTTGTCCACCGTCCCGGCGTGGTTGAACACCACGTCCAGCAGGACGGCCAGCCCGTGCCGGTGGCAGGCGTCCACCAGCGCCTTCAGCGCGTCCGGCCCCTCGTCGCCGCAGTACGAGTTCTCGACGGCGTAGAAGAACGCCGGGTCGTACCCCCACGAGTTGTGCGTCCCGACCTCGTTGACCGGCATGAGCTGGATCGCCGTCACGCCCAGGTCGCGCAGGTAGCCGCCGTCGTCTTCGATCTCGCGGGCGACGCGGCGCAGCGGCGGGTCGGACCCGAACCGGTTGGTGAACCGGCTCGGGTGGAGCTGGTAGACGACGAGGGACTCCCACCCGGGGCGCCGCCAGTCCCGGTCGGTCCAGGCGAACCGGTCCGACCGGACCAGCCGCGACGACCCCTCGTTCCACGAACTCTCGACCCAACCGGCGGCCGGGTCCTGGAGCCGCCGGTCGTCGTCGAAGAGGAACTGGTAGCGTGCGCCGTGGTAGTCGGCCGCGCCGCCGAGGCCGGTCAGCACGTCGCCGACGGGTGCCCGCGCCCACCAGTACGTCCCGTCCCGCGTCGAGCGCATCTCGACCGGGTTGGCGAGCCAGCCGGTCCACTCGCCGATCAGCCGCGCCCGCGCGGCGTCCGGCGCGTGGACCACGAGGTGAAGGAAGCCGCCCTCCTCGTAGGCACCCGGCCGGCGGATCGGGAACGGCGGGTCGGCGAACAGGTCGGCCGGCGGCCGCGACCCCAGGAGCGGCGGCCGGCCGAGCACGACGAACCGCGGGCCGAGTTCGCCCGCCGCCGGCGCGCGGAGCGTGTGGCGCTCGACCGCCTCCCACCGCCCGTCGCCGTCGCGGAACTTGATCGACGTGACCACGTCCGGGTAAGTCTGGAACGCGACCCGGCCGTCGGCCCCGACCGGGACGGACGCCAGCGGCGCGCGGGCGCGGTTGACCCAGACGTGGGCGGTCAGCGGGCCGCCGGGCGGTGAGCCGGGTCCGACCGCCGCGACCACCAACTCCACCGGCCGGTCCGGGTTCGGCCGCGTGGCGAACAGCGCGCGGTCGCCCTCCAGGGTCCAGAACTCCGCGTCCGTGCCGGTGCGGATGTGCTCGCGCTTCGCCTCGTCGCTCTCCCACCGGCGGCCGTCGGGCAGACCGGGGTTCCAGAACTGAACCCCGTAGGGCAGTCGCGTGTACACCTGCGCCTCGAACGCGGTCCACCCGTCCGCCGTGGCACCCGGCAGCGCGTCAGCCTGGTAGTCGCCGTTCTCGGCCCAGACGCGCATCCGCGCCGGGCTGTCGAGTTCCTGGCGGTAGTGAATTCGCAGCGTCGCCCTGCGGGGCTCGGCCGTGGCGACCTCCGCCGTCCCGCTGTGCGCCCAGACCGAGCCGCCGTCGGTGGCGCACCACAGGCGGTTGGCAGACTCGCCCTCGAACTCGTCGAACCCGCCGCCCTCGCCCCGGCGGATGAACTTGAAGTTGAAGAACGACCGCTCTGGGCCGTGCAGGGACAGGTCGAAGTACGGCCCGGCGGCGTTCTCCCCCGCCTGTTCGACGCGCCGGCTCGCGCCGGTCGCCGCGTCCCACAGGTAGAGCCGGCCGGGCCGGAACCGGGTCTGCGAGATGAGCTGCACCCGCAGGGCGTCGGCCGCCGCGGCCCGCGGGTCGGACAGGAGGACGCGCGCCGCACCCTCGGCGAACCAGACCGCCTGCGGGAACTGCCCGTCGTCGCCGGGGGACAGCTCGCGCTGGTGGGCGTCGTCCTCGTACCCCGCCTGTCGGTCGTCGCGATCGAACTCGAAGAGCATGAACCGGACGGCTTCGACCGGCCCCGGCTCCAGGTCGTAGGCGAACTCGACCCAGCCCGGTCCGGTCTCGACCGCGGGCGCGAGGTAGAGCTTCAGCGGGGTGCCGCGCCGCCAGACGTGCAGGCCGGGGCGGGCGCGGCGGGTGTAGGCGTGGAAGCGGGGCATGCTCGGCCGTCCGGTGGGTCGCGACGCACGCCTCGCGTGCGGGACGGCGCGTCGCGCCCCGGCCCCGCGTACGACATCATCCCAGGTCCGGCGTACGGGTCAAGGAGGCGCGCAACCAGTCCCCATTCGATGCCAGGACACGAAGCCTCGTCGATCAACAATTCACACCTCGAAGACCACATGAAGTGGTTCGCCGTGGTCGAGCCTGACTCGACGGGCTCACGCCCGTGATGAACCACGCGCCGGCATCCTCGTGGACGTCCTTCGTGAGTCCTTCGCGGCATTCGGTGACGAGTCCCGCAGTTCGTTTGCCCGTTCCGCTTCGGTCTGCCGCGTCGTCCGACGCGCCTCCGCGAGTGGCGACAGATGTCGAAATGGGACTGTTGAGTCGCCCTGTACCGGGCGGTAATGTGCCGACCGTGGCGACATCCCTTTTACGCCTTCGACCGGAGGTGGAGGCGGCAGGACGCGCAGCGAGGTCCCACCGTCCGGCAGGAGGGTTCTCGGGGGCCGTTGCTAGCGGTGCAGAGCGCCGACGGGGTCGCCTACCGGATGCCGCCCGGAGCGAGCAGGACGGGCGTGGTGCGGAGATAGACGTCCGGGCCATACTCACCCCTACCCCCCACCCTTCCGCGCGCCACGGGCCACCGGGCGCGCCCCAGTTCCGGCGGCCCGTTCGATCGCGAAAACGCCGGCGTTGCGGGAACACCGCCGTTCCCACAACGCCGGGATCACCGCAGTGCCGGGGTTCGCTCCGTTGCATCAACCCCGCAACACCCGCCATCGACACATTCCCGCGCTGCCGCAACCGCGGGCTTCCGGCGCTTGCCGCGTTCCCGCAACGGCGCAAGGCCGAAGTTGCCGGGTTGACGGAACGCGGCGGAGGTGGCAACCTCGGTCATGCCGCGTTGGCACAAACGCCGGGGTTCCCCACAACAGTGGAACCTCTGGCATTCGGAATGGAGGTGTATGCGGACGATTGCCGTCGTGAATCAGAAGGGCGGGACCGGGAAGACGACCACCACGGTCTGCCTCGGGGCCGCGCTTGCCGGGATGGGGAAGAGGGTACTCTTGATCGACCTCGACCCGCAGTACTCGACGACCACCTGGCTCGCGACCCACCCGGTCGGGCGAGGGGTCTTCGAGCTGTTCTACGCCCCCGAAGAGACGGCGCTCGCCGACCTGGTCCAGAAGACGGCGACCGACGGGCTCTGGCTCGTGGGCGCGTCCACCTGGCTCGTCGGGGCGGAGAAGGCACTCGCCACCGAGCCGGGTGCCGAGACCATCCTCCGGGACAAGGTCTCCGAGCTCGAACCCGGCCGGTTCGACTACGCGTTGATCGACTGTCCGCCGACGCTCGGCGTGTTGACCGTCAACGCCCTGACCGCCGCCCCCGAGGTGCTAGTCCCGGTCGAGTGCCACGTGATGGGGCTACAGGGCCTCGCCCAGCTCGTCCAGACGGTCGAGCGGGTGCGGAAGCGACTCAACCCGGCGCTGCGGATCGCCGGGATCGTCCCGTGCCGGCTCGACCAGCGCACCAACCACGGCCCGGAGACGGTGGCGAAGTTGCGGGGGCGGTTCCCGGCCGAGACGTTCCGGACCGCGGTCCGGGAGAACGTCCGGCTGGCCGAGTGCCCGTCGATGGGCGAGCCGATCACCGCGTACGCACCGGCGAGCAGCGGAGCCGAGGACTACCGGGCGCTGGCGGGCGAGGTCATTGAACAGGAACCGAAGGAGGAGTATGGGACGGTCGAGAACGGCTAGGAGTACGATCGGGCGCGACCCGTTCGACGCGGTCATCCCGCAGGGCGGGCCGGAGGAAGCGGGCGCGGCGGTCGGAAGCGGTGAACCGTCGGAGGCTCGACCGGCGCGGCGGCGCGGCCGTCCGCGGGCGGAGCCGAGCGAGCCGCCGGCGAACCGGGACCGACCACCGGCGGGGGAACAGGCGGGCGAGGGGAGCACGCCCTCGGTTCACATCCGCCCGGTGCCACACAATGGCGGTGGCGCGACGGGCGGACCGGCCACCACGCCCGCGCGGCCGGCCGGCACCGGCCGTCGGAAGGAGAAGTTGACCGTCCACCTCGACGAGGAACTGGTGAACCGGGTGAAGAACGCGGCCTACTGGAACCCCCGGCTCAACATCGCGCGGATCGCCGAGCGGGGGATCCGGCGCGCGGTCGAAGAAGTGGAGCGGGAGAACGGCGGGCGGTACCCGCAGCGGGAGTCCGAACTTGTCGGCGGAAGGCCGATCCGGTGAGCGCGGTCCTTGGGGCTCGTGCTTTCACCCGCACCGATTCGTGCTTTCGCTCGCGGCCCGGGTGTCGGGTTCGTGCTTTCACCCGCGGTGCGCCACACTGGGTTCGTGCTTTCGGTCGCGCGGGGGTGGGGCAACTGACCGGAGTTGTTGGAGATCCGGGGAGGTAAAGATCATGATCTTAAAGATCTCATGTAATAAAGCATTGCAGTGAGTTTTGATTGGGCAAGGACCGCGACCTCGAGCACGTCCGTCATCTCCTCACTGGTGTCCTGACGGACGCGGCAACCCGGTGCCGTCCCCCGGCCCAGGAGGTTCGCACAGAGGACGAATGCGACGCCGGGCCTTGCGGCGAGTCGAACGGGTGCTACGACTTCGACCTCGCAGAGTTCCCGCTCTTCCGGCTCTCGAAGCAGGCCCCGGCCCGGTCGGGGCGCGAGCCGCTCCGCTACGAGGATCTCATCACCGGCCCGGACGGCACCCGCATTCCCCGGTCCTGGGTCGTGTACCCGGGGCCGTTCGGGTTCGGCGGGGCCTCCGCGCAGGTGCTCCTGTTCGACCTCCTCCAGCTCTACGCCGAGCAGGGCGGGCGGGGGGCACGGATCCACTTCGGTACCCTCCGCTCGCTGCTCGTCCGCCACGGCGACCGGAACCCGTCGCGGCGGGACTACGACCGCGTCCGGCGGGACTTCGACGTGCTGCGCGGGTACGACATCCACTGCAAGAACGCGTTCTGGGATTCGGCCCGCCGGCGGTACGTGGACATGAACTGGCGGCTCTTCGGCGCGGTGTTCTACTTCAAACCCGCCCCCGGCGACGGCACCGACGGCCAGCCGTTCGGGTTCGTCGAGGTGAGCCCGGCGCTCCAGGCGGCAGCCCGAACCCGCGGGCTGTTCGACCTCGGGTTCGAGCCGGCCCGGTTCCACGCCCTCAAGCCGATGGAGCAGCGCCTGGCCGTGTACCTCGCCAAGCAGTTCGCCTCGCAGAAACTCCACCGCCGGTTCGTGTCCGACCTGGCGAAGGCTCTGCCGATCGAGGCCGCCCGTGAACGGGACGTACGGGCCACCCTGCGGGCCGCCGCCGACGGGGTCGTCGCCCGCGGCGTCCCGATCCTCGCCGCGTTCCGACTCGAACCATCCCCGGCGGGCCGGTGGGTGGCGACCTTCGTCCGGGGTACCACGCCGGACCGGCCGTTCCGGCCGCCCAGGACCGATCCGCCGTTGCCGCCTGAAGTCGAGAGGGCCGTCGCACTGATCACCGAGGCGCTCGGGTCAGATGAAGACCGTGGATGGTGGGCCTGGTGCGTCGGGCGACTCGGAGCCGGATCTGTGGAGCGTGCCCTCGGACTCATGAAGGAGTTTCGGCGGGCACAGCCCGTACGGAATCCGGGCGGACTCTTGACCAAGATCCTGAAGGACATCGCGGCCGAGCAGGGTATACTCCTGACAGCCGGGCGGGCGGCGGGTCGGAGCGCCGTCAAACGCCCGCGGTGAGCCAGTACACCTCGCAGGGGCCGACGAGCACGTGCGGGGCGGGCATCCGCAGTGACCACCGCTGCTCGTGAACCTCTCTGCCGAGGTACACGCACATTCGGAGATGGAGTTCGTATCCATCCACCTCGTACCTCCCGGTCCGAAACCGCGGGTGCAGTCGGTCCGGTTCCTGATGGCATCGATGCTCGGACACGTCGCGCAGGTGCGGGCGAAGGTCGAACCCGCGCGCGGGTGCCAGTGCCCGGAGGAACAGGCCGGATGGAAGCAGGGCCAGGTACAGACAGTACCGGTCTTCGGATGAGAAGTTGACCTCGAACGGGGGGAACGGGTCGGTGTGGTAGATGCCGTGACAATCGACCATGGTGATCGCCGAACTCGGCCGGCAAGATTACCGGTACGAACGGTCATTACCACAGCCGAGCTGCTTCATCAAAGCCGGGTATCAGTGGCGAGGTCCATTTCGCGGCCCGAGATCCCGCTTTTTCAACCGTGTCAGAGACTTCGAGAAGTCCCGTTACGTCCACGTCGAATACGCCCAATTCACCTTGTACCGGGAACGGAACCTTGATCCGCCGGACGTTCTCCAGAACCCACGCGACAGCTTTCGGCGTCTTTCGGCATTGCGCCGCCGGCTCGTCGAGCACCGACATGGGACGGCACTCCACGAGGGTCGCGACGGCCAGTGCGTACCCGGCAGGCGGGATGGTGAGATCTGGTAAAATGACCGCGGATCGATTGAACGCCCCTCAAAATGCAGAACGGTCATATGGCACCCGCCGACTGTGTCTCGATCATGCGACTTCAGAACAACGCCAAAATCCCGTTAGGGGAGAAGGACGCGGTTCTTGACGCATTCAATCGCATCTGGCCGAGTATCAACTTTGAGCCGTGGAAGACAGGTTCGTTTTCAGGCAGTTTCGCTGTGAGAGGGTATACGGTCGATGTGACTGTCAACTTTGAGCCCGGCTTCTATGGGGCTAACATGGAAGTCGTTCCGGAGGGACCGCCTTTCGACGAAGCAATGATTGCAGTTATCCTGACTCTCTGCGAGCAAAACGGGTGGTTGGCGATTTTTTGCAACTCCGCAGACGATACCTACCTATAGCACACCTTCGAACATGCTCTTTCGTCGCTTTCGGTCGTGCAGGTCATACGTGATCATGACCTGCGACGTCGGGCGGACGGTGGCGGTGTAGACCCTCGGGTAGTCGTCCTGATTCACCTTGTGCGACCGCTAGTGCTGCCTGCTCCGGCGCGTGTCATCGGTGTTTGTACCGGACGCCCGACGAGCCGCTGCTACCTACTGGTCCGACTATCGCTGGATGTCGGGTTGATGATAGGCTGTAGCCCGATCGGTCACCCCCCGACGGAGGCAAGGATGCCACCATCCAACGTCAAGCACCAGGTCATTCTCTCCACTGAACAACGCACCGAACTCGAACGCCTGACCCGACAAACCTCCATCGGCGTCGCCAAAAAGCGATGGGCCACCATCCTCCTGCTCGCCGACGAAGCCCACCCCCATGGACAACGCACCGACGAAGAAATCGCGGCCGAAGTTCAACTCTCGCTCCGCCAACTCGGACGCATCCGCAAGAAATTCGTTCAGGGCGGCATGGACCAGACGTTGGTGCGTGCCACCCGGTGCGATGCCCATGTGCCCAAAATTCTCGACGGCCCGGCCGAAGCCCATCTGGTGACGCTCTGTTGCAGCGAACCGCCTGACGGACGCGACCGCTGGACGCTCCGACTGCTCTGCGACGAACTGGCCCGGTTGCAGGTGGTGACGAGCGTTTGTCCCGAGAGCGTACGCACCTGTCTGAAAAAAACGAACTGCAGCCCTGGAAAACCGAACGCTTCTGCATCCCCGCCGCCGACCGGCCGCGGTTCGTGGCCGCGATGGAAGAAGTCCTCGATGTCTACCACGCCTTCTACGACGCAAAACATCCGCTGATTTGCATGGACGAAGCGTCGCGGCAACTGCTCTCGGATGTCTTCGACCCGCTGCCGCTCCGACCGGGCCGACCGCGACGCATCGACGACAAGTACGACCGCCACGGCACCGGTTCGTTGTTCATGTTTTACGATCCGATCCGCGGTTGGCGTCGCGTGGGCTGCCGTGACAGCCGCACCGCGTGCGATTGGGCGGAGGAAGTTCGGCACCTTCTGGAAGTCGATTATCCCGAGGCGGAGGTGGTGACGCTGGTGTGCGATAATCTCAACACCCATACGGTGTCGAGTTTGTACAAAGCGTTCGACGCGGAGACGGCGGGTCGTTTGCGTCGCCGTTTGCGGTGGGTGCATACGCCGGTGAACGGCAGTTGGCTGAATGTGGCCGAGATGGAGTTGAGTGTGATGTCCCGTCAGTGTCTGGGCCAGCGTCGGTTCGAGACGCTGGCGAAGATGTCGTCGGCTTTGACGGCCTGGTCGGAGTCCCGCAACGCCGCGAAAGCCGGCACGAGTTGGCGGTTCACCACGGCCGAAGCCCGTGTGAAACTGAAGGCCCTTTACCCCATTCCCGAACCCCGGACGCAACCCGACATCCAGCGATAGTCGGACCACTACGTCCGGTGCCGCTGGTCCCGGTGCGGGACACGAACTCTCGCACCGGCCGCTCACTTCCCGTCTAGGGTCGTGGTGTAGGAATCCTCGTCCAGGCTGGTCGTGTCATCGTCTATCTTCACATACACATACTGCTCGTGCTTCCCCGCCGGGGGCGGTACGCAAAGCTGACCGTCGCCGAAGACGTCATACTGGATGTACGCCCGATCAAAGCGCCCGGTGATGACCCACGTTTCCGTACCGTCCGGCGAGCGGGATATGTACGGCTGGTCCGCTTCCAATCCTGTGCCGTCCTTGGCCGTCCTGATATACGCCTCCAGGGGAACCAGGGGGTCGCCCAGGTTCCGGACGGGCCAGACCTCGAACGGCACGGTCGGGTAGGGAGCGTCCTTCCGGAGGACGATATGCAGGCGGGACGTTTCTTCGGCGTAGCCCGGCGTCACCGTCACGGAGGAAAAGCCCTTGGGGCCCGTTCCCTGCGTGCTCTGGACCTGGAAAGTGCTCAGCAACTGGATCAGCACTTTCATGTCGGTCAATGGGTCACGGGTCCCCAAGGGGAGATGCGACCAGTGAACCTCATGCTTTTTGATCTTGTTTCCGAGGAAGCAGTTCTTGGCGAATTCCTCGTAGACATCGTCCGTGAACCAGGCGGCCAGGGCCACGCCGCCGATGACGATGACGGCCCCGACGAACCCGATGATCGCCCCGGGGAGCGCGCCAACGCCGCCGGCCGCGGACCCGACCGCCGCACCTCCCGTGACGGCCTTGGCGATGAGCATTCCCCCCCCGATGGCCGTGACCGCGCCCCCCACGGCGGCCACACCCCAACCGACGGCCTGGTCCTCATCCCCCTTCCGAAGGGCTTTGAACCCCTTCTGGGCGAACAGGATCGCGTCCATGGCTCCCCCAACAACACCGGCAACCCCTCCGTAGCGCAGAATGCGGTTGGTCATCTGTTTCCCGAGCAACTGCATCAGATCAATCAGGACGAAATTGGTGAGGTCGCCCGCCGCGCCGACCAGACCGCCCCACGATTCCAGATCCCCCTTGGAGGCGAGTTCATCAATGGCGAGGTAGAAGTTGGCGAGTTCGAATAGGCCGGCTCCGCCGGTGAAAAGGTTCTTTGCCCGCAAGAAGGACGGCTTCTCCACCCACTCGGCGGCTTTACGTCGCAGCGGCTTGTCATCGGGGAGTGTGTCCAGGGACTTCTTGACGAGGTCCTTGTACACCTGCCGGATTCTCGCCCGCCGCTTTCCCTTGAGACCGGCCGCCAAGCGCTTGTTCTGGTCGAGTCGCATGGCGATGTGTTTGTAGGCCCCCTTGAGTTCGCCCTTGTCCCTGACATAGTTCTTGAGCCACGCGCGCACGCGCTCGGGTGCCTTGGTCTTGTGTCTTGCCAGGTACCACGGCAGGGCGTCCGTGAATGCCGCTTTGGCAGCCAGATAGGCGAAGCGGGTTGTCTCGAAGTATTCCTTGACCTTGGGGCTGTCGGTGAAGATATGCGTGCTCGGGAACCGGGAGTCGTCCTGGCTCAACTGAGCGAGCATCAGGTGGCCCTGGGCGGTCTCGAGGGTCCGGAAGCAGACCGTCTCGTAATACTGGTAAACGTAGGACAGCGCCTGACCGTCCGATTCCTGGCCCGACCGCTCGATGGCCTTGTGCAGCGGGTTCCACAGCACGATGTTCGAGATCGCGTCCATCGCTTCGCGGGAGCGCTTTTCGGCCTTGAACTTCTCCTCGGCGTAGGCCTTCAGCCACGCATCCGGTTGGCCCTCCTGAAGGAGCTTTCGGACCTTGCGCGCCGTCTTTTCATCCCGCCGGATCCATCCCATCAGCACCGAGGCGACGAACCACTCGGCCGCGCGCCTCTCGTCGTTCAGGAAGCGCTCCACTTCTTCGAGGCCCGGCAAGTATTCCATTTCCTTGAGGTCGGCGACCCACTGAAAGAGATTGGGCAACGCGACCTGGGTTTGACCGAGGGCGCGCATCAGGCGCATCACCGGTGCCCCCTGGAACGTCACCAGGTCGTCTGGCTGAGTCCAGTCTGCGAGGCTCAAGTTCCCGTCTTCCCCGAACACGAGGCCGGGAGGGGAGTCGGTCTCGAGCTTCTGCGCTATCCTGATGAACCGCTGCTGCAACTCGTTCAGGCCCTTGGAAGTCAGTTGGATCGGGCTGAGGACGAAATGGTATTCGAAGGGGGCGGCGGGCGGCCCCGCCTCGAGTTTAACGGCCGCCTTCTCGGGCTGCTGGGCGAGCAATTTCTTGCGACGCGGGGCGGGCACGCTGATCTTCGGGTTCTTCAGCGCCTGGTACTTGCGGGTCGGCAGGACGTGGACCTCGGCGACGACGGCGCCCCCGCGAAAGGCGTACACCCACTGGTCCTTGAGGGGGCGGTCTTTGTCCCCCGGGTACAGCAGTTCGACAAAGGAGACGGGGAAGGTTTTGGCCTTCTTGGCCGTCTTGGCGGGGGCGGCCTTCTTCTTGGCGGGCTGGGCCGGCGGAGCCGCCGCCTGGCCCGATTTCACGATGGTGACCTTGCAGCTACACGGCCCGGGGGCTTGGGTCGGCGATCCGGGGGAGGTGCCGTTGCACACGCCGGTGTCGCCCTCGATCAAGTAGGGCTCGCCTTCGCGGGTGCGCCGACAGCCGGCGGTGATGGTCCCGCCTCCGGTAGCCACCGCCGACCCGAATTTGCAGCCGATCATTGTGAAGGCCAGCGGACTGCGCACGCAGTCCTTGCCGGACACGGCCGCGCGGACCGGGGTGGGGGTTGGTGTAAAGGAGCCGTCACCCTGGCCGATGGACGTCGGCTCGAACGCGACCTTGTAGCCTTCGACCGCGAACTTCTTGTCCTTCACGACAAACATCGGGCAACCTCCCACGCGGGGCAAGATCGAAGGCGACCGTCCGTTTCCTGGTCTGGGCCGAGCTCGGCGGTGAAAACCTCGCTGGCGCGTCGGGCTCCGCCGAAGATGACAACGGACCCCGGCCCGAGGCTTAGGCCATGTCGAGCCTCCCGCCCACCTTGACGTTCTTCTTGACGGTCGCCTGGCTCTCGGTCACGGTCAAGTTGTCCATCATGCGGACCCGATCCTGCTGAACCCGGAGTTTCGTTTCGGTGTCAACTTTGGCAACCAGGTCGATTTTGACATCGATGCGGGCCTCCCCCTGTTCGCCGTCCAGAACCAGGCTGTTGGGGGCCGGGTCGCCCTGGTTCTCCGGCAAGCCCGCTCCCAGAACCACAGCGTTGGACGCCCCGGCCGCGATCCGGCCGTTCCCGCCGTCGATCGCCACCCGCGCGGCCTGCTCGTTCAACTGCACGGTCGCGGTGCGGGCCTTACCGTCCAGAACCAGGCCGTCGGCCTTTTCCGGAGCAACCACCTGTCCAGAAACGTCCAGGTGCAGTCGCTCCCCGTTGAGCGTGAGGTCCGCCTTCTCGAACGGCTCGTGGTACACCTGCTCCGCCCCGATGGCACGCGGCACGGTTCCGCACTCGATCAGCACTTCCATCGGATCACTTTCACTGTGCCGGGCGTAAAAGCCCGCGTAGCCCGTCGGGTACGCCTTCGGCGTGAGCGCGCGCGTCAGCAGCGGGGCGTCGTCGTCGACCGCTTCCCCGTTCTGGTCGATCATCACCCAGTCGCGGCCGCGGGAGGACAGTTCGACGAGGGCCCGCGGCGCGCCGGCCGGGTTAGCCGGTGCCCAAGCGGTGAACCCGCCGGTGAGCAGGCGCGGCCCCAGGCCGCAACTCGACGCGTCGGGCAGCGGGACCAATTCGGCCTCGGCCTCGATCACCCCGGCCGGGGCGGAGATGGCGTAGGACACCGACCGGCAGAACACGACGCGGCCGCCGTCGGACACCGCGGCCGGCCCGGCGGGCACCGGCACCGCCACCCGG
>JALHQU010000001.1:86623-114109 GCA_022841795.1 Fimbriiglobus sp. | reverse complement strand
GCGGCGTCAGCCGCCTGGGTGGGATCGACCCAGGCGGCTGACGCCGCCGGTTCACCAAAGATGGCTGGCTCGGCCCGCCCTACCGCCGCTCATACAATTCCAAGGTGTCCGTTCTGACTCGCAGAGAGCCTCCATGTCCGCCCTGACCGTCCCGCCGGCCGGTGCCGGCCTCGACTTCCTCTCCCTCGGGGCGCTCGTCCACCGCCTCGACCCCGGCATCCTCCCGTTCCGCAAGGCCCGCTCGCTGGACATCCACGTGAGCGGCGGCGAGTACAACGTGTCGGCCAACCTGTCCGACTGCTTCGGGCTGAAGACGGGCGTGTGTTCGGCCATGCCCAAGTACCCGATCGGCGAGTTGGTGCAGGCGGGGGTGCGGGCGATGGGCGTGACGCCGCACTACAAGTTCTTCGACCACGACGGCGTCCGCGGGCCGAACATCGCCACCGTGTATTCCGACCGCGGGGCCGGCGTCCGCCCGCCGGTGGTGTTCTACAACCGCTCGAACGAGGCCGGGGCGCTGCTCAAGCCCGGCGACTTCGACTGGAAGACGATCTTCGGCGGCGGGGTGCGGTGGTTCCACAGCGGCGGCATCTTCGCGGCGCTGTCGGACACGACGAGCGAACTCATCATCGAGGGGATGAAGGCGGCGAAGGCGGCCGGGGCGGTGACCAGTTTCGACCTGAACTACCGGGCGAAGCTATGGGCCGCGGCCGGCGGGAACCGCCAACCCACCGAAGTGCTCGGGCGGATCGTGCAGAACGTGGACGTGCTGATCGGCAACGAGGAAGACCTGCAACTCGGCTTGGGCATCGAGGGGCAGAAGGCCGACACCGGGCTGGACACCACCAAGTTCTTCGAGACCATCGGCAAGGCAGTGCAGAAGTTCCCGAACATCAAGGCGGTGGCGACCACGCTCCGCGAGGTTCACACCACCAACCGGCACGAGTGGAGCGCGGTGCTGTGGCTGGGCGGGCAGCAGTTCTCCGCCCCGAAGTGCCACCTGGACGTGGTGGACCGCATCGGCGGGGGCGACGGGTTCGCGGCGGGCCTGATCTACGGGCTGATCTCCGGCCGACCAACACAAGAAGCGCTGAACCTCGGCTGGGCGCATGGGGCGCTGCTGACGACGTTCCCCGGCGACGTGACCATGGCCCGGCTGCCCGAGGTGGAGGCGATGGCGAAGGGCGGCTCGGCGCGGGTACAGCGGTAGGAAAGAAGCACTAACCACAGAGGCACAGAGACACAGAGAAGATTGGGGGAGAAGAGATCAAGCTGAGTTCTCTTCCCACTCCTGCTTTTCTGCCTCCTGTCTTCTCTGTGTTTCTGTGTCTCTGTGGTTAGTGTTCCATTCCTCTTCCGGACCTCACCATGCGACTTCTCTCCCTCGTCGCGGTGTTCGCCATCGCATCGGTGGTGACAGCCGCCGACACGCCGTTCATCAAGCACGGCCGCATTCGGGTGGCCAAGAGCGGCACGCACCTCGAGCACGCCGACGGCACGCCGTTCTTCTTCCTCGCCGACACCTGCTGGACCGGCCCGGCACTCAGCACCGAAAAGGACTGGGACAAGTACCTGCAAGACCGGGTGAAGAAGGGGTTCACGGCGGTGCAGTTCAACATGGCCTCGCCGTGGCGAACCGCCCCGGCCGACGCCGAGGGGAACGTGTCGTACACGGTGACGGACGGCAAGCTGGCGCTGAACGAGGCGTTCTACAAGCGTCTGGACGCCCGGCTGAAGGCGATCAACGACGCCGGGCTGCTGGCCGTGCCGGTGCTCTGCTGGGCACACAAGAAGGGCGACGCCGGCAAGGAGCTGACCGAGGAGCAGATCATCGACCTGTGCAAGGCCGAAGTCGCCCGGTACAAGGACGCCCACGTGCTGTGGATCCTGGCCGGCGACAACGGGTACGGCAAGGACGACACCGCCAGGTGGAAGCGGATCGGCCGGGCGGTGTTCGGCGACACCCCCGCCGCCCCGGTGACGACCCACCCGACCGGCACCAACTTCCCGTGGAAGGACTGGGAGGGCGAGAAGTGGCTGACCGTGTTCGGCTACCAGTCCGGCCACGGGGACAGCGACAAGACGTGGACGTGGTTGACCACCGGCCCGCCGGCCGAGTACGGCAAGCGGAAAGAGTTCACCCGCCCGTGCATCAACCTGGAGCCGCCCTACGAGAACCACAACGGGTACAACTCGAAGAAGCCGCATTCCGACCTGAGCGTCCGCCGGGCGATCTACTGGAGCCTGCTCGTTCACCCGCCGGCGGGCGTGACCTACGGCGGGCACGGGGTGTGGAGCTGGCACACCAAGCCGGGCGAGGAGCCGACCGACCACAAGGGCACCGGGGTGGCGAAGGTGTGGAGCGAGGCCATCGACCTGCCCGCCGCCGGGCAGATGAAGCACGTGCGGGACATCTTTGCTTCGGTGAAGTGGCACGAGCTGCGGCCGGCCCCGCACGCCGTGTCGCAGGTCACCGCGAAGGACGACCCGGCCACCTTCGTGGCGTGTGCGGCCACCACCGACGGCACCACGGTGCTGTACTACCCGCCGAAATCAAAGGCCGCGTATGTGCTGAACGTGCGGATGACCGGCGACAACGTCACCTGGTTCGACCCGCGGACCGGGAAGTCGAGGGCGGGCAAGTCGATCGACCCGCCGACCGACGACCAGGACTGGGTGGTGGTGATCCGCCCATGAACCTGCCCGCAACCCCGCTGGTCGGCGTCATCATGGGGTCCCGTTCGGACTGGGACGTGATGAAGCACGCCGCCGAGACTCTGACCGCCCTGGACATCCCTCACGAGTGTGAGGTGGTGTCCGCCCACCGCACGCCGGACAAGCTGTTCGAGTACGCGAGTTCGGCGGCGGATCGTGGGCTGGAGGTCATCATCGCCGGGGCGGGCGGGGCGGCCCACCTGCCGGGCATGTGTGCGGCGAAGACGCACATACCCGTACTCGGGGTGCCGGTGGCGCACGAGGCCAGCTTCCTCCGCGGGCAGGACGCGCTGCTGAGCATCGTGCAGATGCCGGCCGGCATCCCGGTCGGCACGCTTGCAATTGGAACGGCGGGTGCCACCAACGCCGCCCTGCTCGCCGCCGCCATCCTGGCGAACAAGTACCCGGCCGTGCGGGAGAAACTGATCGCGTTCCGGGCGAAGCAGACTCAGGACGTATTGGCGAAGCCGAATCCATCCGAACATTGACTAACCACAGAGGCACAGGGACACAGAGAAGACGGGAGAGAATCACTCTTCTGCGTTCTCTCCCGTCTTCTCTGTGTCCCTGTGCCTCTGTGGTTAATCGGGCTATCACTCATGCGCCTCGGCATCCTCGGCGGCGGGCAACTCGGGCGGATGCTCGCCCTCGCCGCCCACCCGCTCGGCATCACCTCCACCGTCCTCGATCCTGCGGCCGACCCGTGTGCGGCGGCGGCGGCGGGGCACGTCCGCGGCGAGTTCGACGACCTGCAAGCGCTGTACGAGCTGGTGAAGCGGTCGGACGTGATCACCTACGAGTTCGAGAACGTGCCGGTCGAGTCGGCCCGCTGGCTGGCCGAACGGGTGCCGGTGTTCCCCCCGCCGAAGGCGCTGGAGGTGTCGCAAGACCGGCTGGTCGAGAAGTCGTTCTTCGAGTCGCTCGGCATCCCCACCCCGCCGTTCGCCGCCATCGACACCCGCGGGCAGTTCGAGGCGGCGATCCGCGACATCGGGTTACCCGCCGTGTTGAAGACTCGCCGGTTCGGGTACGACGGCAAGGGGCAGGCGGTGCTGCGGACACAAGCCGATGCCGAAGCAGCGTGGGCCACCCTCGGCGGGCGGCCGCTCATCCTCGAAGGGTTCGTGCCGTTCGACCGCGAGGTGTCGATCCTGGCCGTGCGCGGGCGGAGCGGGGAGACCGCCTTCTACCCGCTGGTGGAGAACGAACACCGCGAGGGGATGCTGTACCGCAGCCTCGCCCCGGCCGCCAACACCGGCGAGGAACTGACCGAGCGGGCGGGTGAGTTAGCCCTGCGGGTGATGACCGAACTGGAGTACGTCGGGGTGCTGGCGATCGAGTGGTTCCAGGACGGCCCGCGGCTGCTGGCGAACGAGATGGCCCCGCGGGTTCACAACTCCGGCCACTGGACGACCGAGGGGGCGGTGACGAGCCAGTTCGAGAACCACGTGCGGGCGGTGTGCGGGCTGCCGCTCGGCAGTGCGGCGGCGGTCGGTCACTCGGCCCTGTTCAATCTGATCGGCAATCGGCCGGACTTCGCCGAGGTACTCTCGATCCCGAACGCCCACCTGCACTGGTACGGCAAGGAGCCGAAGCCGCGGCGGAAGGTAGGGCACGTCACGCTCACCGCACCCGACGCCGACGAGCGGACCCGGCTGGCCGACGAGTTCGTGCGGCGGATCGCCCCGCGGGTTCAGTAGTTGATCTGCAACTGGAACCGCAGCAACCCGCCCTGGAACTGGCGGTACGACACCGCCCCGGCCTGGTCGATGGCGGCCGTGTTCGTGCGGTCGGTGAGCGTGTACTGGACGACGAACTCGAGCGACTTGTGGATCTGCCACTCGCACCCGATGTGCCACTCGTCGATGTTCACGTACGGGGCGTTCCGCTCCGAGCGATACCCGCCGCGGTAGTACGCCCACTGCACGAACGGGATGAACGACCCCCAGCACGGGGTGTCGTGCTTGTACATGCCCATCACGTACCCGCCGTCCAGGTGCCGCGTCACCACCGCCCGCTGGTCGTCGGTCAGCCCCGGCCCGCGGCCGAAGTTCCATTCCGCCTGCAGGCCGAACGGCTGCGGGTACAGCACCCCGGACCAGCCCAGCCGCTCGTCGATCAGCCCGCTGCGGTTGCCCGTTTCCAGCGTGTTCGCCGGGCGGAACGCCGCCCCCGCCCCGCGGGGGCGGATGGGCGACGACAGGACCACGTGCTTGCCGGTGTACGCCTGCATGCCCAGTTCCAGGATCTGCCCGTTGGCGAACTCGATCGGGTAGGTGCCCCGCACCACCGCGTGCAGGTTGTTGTTCTGCTCCAGGAAGCTGCCCCCCTGCCCGTTGTACACCCCGACGCCGAACAGCCCGTAGTTCCCGCTCCCCTTCAGCCCGTCGTCCACCAGCCGCTTGAACAGGCCCTGGTAGTGTTCCGGCGTCCAGTAATAGAACACGCCCAGGTCCCGCTCGTTCCGCGACACCGCCGAGTTGAGCGCGTCCGTCCGGTCGAGCGGCGCCCGGTTCTGGCTGGACTGTAAGTTCTCGAACCCGAACGGCACCTTCGACTGCCCCACCCGTAGCCGGTGCACCTTGTCGGTGGTCAGGTACACGTCCCCGTACCAGTCGCGGATCTGCGGGAAGAACGTCTGGTCCGGGCTGCCGGTGGGCGTGCCGGCGAAGTCCGGCTGGAAGTAGATGAACAGGTGCTCGGACACATCGCCGAACAGGATCAGCCGCGCCCGGCGGATGCTGAAGTTCTGGAAGTCGCCGGCCGAGCGGTCGCCGACCAGGGTGGCCGCCGCCGACCCCTCCCGCTGATGGATCGTCTCGGAGGTGCGGAACTGGGTGTACCCGCGGAGCGAAATCTTGTCGTACCACTTCTTCTCTTTCGTCGCCTCGCTCACCTTCTTGTCCGTCTTCTCATCCGTCTTCTTGTCGTCCGGCTTCTTCTCATCGGACTTTTTGTCGTCCGGCTTCTTCTCGTCCGCTTTCGGCGCCTCCACCTTCTTCTCGTCCGGCTTGGCGTCCACCTTCGGCGGATCGGCCGGCGGCTTCGGCACGTCCAGTTCCAACGGCTGAACCGGCGCCGCAAACCCGGGCGGGGTCTGGGCGTGGCCGCGGCCGACCACCAGGGCGAGAACGGCCACCACAGGGGCGAGCCGACGAGCGGGGGCGATCATGCGGAACCCGAATGGTCGAAGCGGGCAAACGGTTGCCCAGTTCGACGCATCATCGGGCTGTGCGGCCGCGGGTCGTGAGTGAATCTGTGCGGATTGGCCGGCCCACAGACCGAAATCGGCCCGGATTTCACGACTTTGATTCAAGTTAGCCCGACGCGCGAGATCCGATGGCGGTTGGCCCCTCGCTCGCGCGTCGGGCTAACAATTCCTGCTGCTCACCCGCTCGTCTTGAACTCCAGCTTGCCGAAGAACAGCATCTTGCGGTCGCCGGTGCGGTACAGTTCCTCCAGCATCAGCCGCACGTCCGGGGTCATCACCCGCGGCTTGAACCCGGTCACGTTCCCGTCCACCTGCATCCGCAGCGGCTTCGTCCAGTCGATCATATCCTTCTCCAGCCACACGGTCATCTGCTTCGCCCCCCGCACCCCGGACACCTTCACGAAGTTGCTCTGGATGTCGGCGGCGAACTCGGCCGGCAGCGGCGGGCGGTCCGGCCGCTCGCCGTTCACGAACCGGTTGCTCTTGCCCAACTCGGTCGCCCCCACCCAGTAGAAGCGGTCGTCGGACTCGCGGAACGTCTGCCACGCCTCGAACCGCTTGCCGTCCTGCCGCAGGGTGCCGATGCCCCGCACCCGCGACTTGCGGTTCATCCAGTCGAACAGGGTGGGCAGCTCGGCCGAGAACCACTCCGACCCGCGGCCCTTGTACACGCTCAGGATGGCGTAGAACCCGAACGGCAGCCAGTTCTCGTAGATCCGTCGCAGGGCGTCCACCGACGGCCCGGCCATCTCCCCGGTGACGCAGTACACCGGGCACTTCTGCGCGTTCTTCCAGTAGTACTGGTAGAACTGGTGGACCGGGAACGGCCCCATGCACACCACCCCGGCCAGCAGGTCCGGCTTGCTCATGCTCAGGTCGAGGGCGAAGTTCGCCCCGTTGCTCAGCCCCAGGGCGAACACCCGGTCCTGGTCGATCTGGAACTTGCGGGACAGGTCGCGGATGCACGACACGATCAGCCGGTGGTCCTTGCCGGTGTGGTCGAACTGCTTGCCGCCGAACCGCGGCGCCCACTCAATGGACGCCACGATGTACCCGAACCGATCCGCGTCCGCCCCGACCAGCCCGACCATTTTCTCCGCCCCGAACGCCGGGTCGTTCAGCGCCAGGATGACCGAGTACGGGCGGCCGTGGTGGTACTCCCGCGGCAGCCGCACGTAGTACGTCATCCCGGCCGAGTCGTCCGGCAGCGGGCCGGTGTCGATCTTGTACACGTCCGGCGCCCCGGCCTCCTTCGCGTCCACCTTCTTACCGCGGATGTTCGCCGGGTCTTCCGGGTCGATCGGCGGCATCAGGGTGACGATCTGGGCCAGCTCGTCCGGCTGGAGGCCGTCGGCCGACCTGGCGTAGTTCTTGTACAGGGTGGTTCGGTCGTTCATGCTGTCCGCCCGCAGGTAGGCGGTGATCATCTGCCGCGTCCGCCACACCCGCGCCCCGACCGCCGGATCCTGGAACGCCCCGTTCTTCCCCTTCAGCCAGCCGGTGACAGCCAGCGCCAGCAGCCGGTCCCCGGTCAGGTCCGGCTGCTTACCCGCCTTCGCCCGGTCCTCCTCCTGCTTCACCTGCACCAGGAACCGCTCGATCCGCCCGAGCGTGTCCGGGTGGATTTCTCGGTACACCGCCTCGCCGCCGTCGAGCAGCGCCGGCAGGTCCGCGGTCAGCGGTTTCTTCGGCGCCAGGTCGAACGCGATCCCCCCTCCGATCGCGGCGTGCGTCTTCTGCACCATCGCCCCGCTCTCGCGGTCGAGCAGGTCCCGCAGCCACCGCCGGGCGGCCTCGTACCGCGGCACCGCCTCGTCCACCTTCGCCTTCAGGTCGGCGAACTCGGTCAGGTCTTTCGGGTCGGTGGACTTCGGCTGGTACCCGGCCAGTACGGCCGCCGCCAGCTTGTACTGCCCGGCCCCGACCGCCGCCTTCAGTTCCTCGATCACCCACCGCGTCTCCGCCTGGTCGAGTTCGGCGGTCAGTTTGTCGAGCCGGTCGGCCGCTTCCTTCGGCCACGCCCACGGGCACTCCTTCTTGGCGCGGGTTAACTCCTCGCGGGCGGCGGCGTGCCACCCCACCTGCTTGAGGAACTGGGCGATGGTCATCCGCCGCATCGGGTCCGGGGCGGGGATCCAGCCGTCGGTCAGGTCCGGGTGGGTGGCCAGCAGCTTGCGGATGCCGTCCGGCCCGAACTCTTTCGGGTCGTACACCTGCCGCCAGCGGTGGGTGGACGAGTCGATCTTCAGCGCCGTCGGCGACAGGTACGTCACCACCTGGGTGATCTTCTCCGGCGGGGTGTTGCGGAACCCCGGCTCGACCGACCGGATTTCCATCGTCCGCACCCAGTCGGCGTTGAACTCGCCGACGCTCATCTCGCCCATCGCCGGCAGGGGGCTTTTCGACCCGGTCATCCAGGTGTACCAGCGGGAGAACACCAGCGGCTTCTCCTCCTCCTGCACCCCCTTGATGATCTGGGCGCCCTTGCGGGCGTGGCTGCTGAAGAACACGAACCGGGCGCCGCTGTTGGCGTAGTCGAAGGAGTGGGAGCGGCCGAACACCTCGGCGAACTGCTGCGCCCCCTTCTCCTTGTCCACCTTCCCCTTCACCATGTACCCGTCCGTGAAGATGACCGCGTCCTGTGCGGGGGCGGCGGCGGACAGGCCGAGAGCGACGACGGCCAGGAGGGAGGTGCGGGCGGTCATGGGGGTATCCTTCGCGGGCGGTTCTTTCATTCTGACCACCCGGCGGGGGCGGTCAAGCATGGTCTTTGGCGAATGGCTGGCGTCAGCCGGCCGGTGGTTCCAACCAGCCTCAGCCTGACGGCCACGGTTCGCCAGAATCCGCTGGCCTGTTGATTCGCGGGCCGACGGATGCGACAATTCTCTCACCGCCCGCCCGCTACGCCTGAAACGGCCGGGTAGGGCAGGCGTTGGAGGTGGACCATGCCGGTTCGGTTCCGCTGCACCTGGTGCCGCAGCAAGCTGAGTACCGCCCGCCGCAAGGCGGGTACCGCCATTGACTGCCCGAGTTGCCGACAGTCGGTGGTCGTGCCGAACGAGGATTCGGGCGAGTTGGCTGCGGTCGGGGCGCCGACCGCCAGCCAGACGGCCGAGGCTCCACGGGCACGGCTGATCCCGTCGAAGCCCGCGCTGGACGACATGCCTCTGTTCGAGCGGTCGGACTTCGAGCGGCTGCTGGACCCGGCCGTGCGGGAAGCGGACGAAGACCGCCCGAAGCCGGAGAAGAAGCCGGAGCCGGTCGCCCCGCCGCCCCCACCAGAGGGCGTACTCATCCTGAAATCGACGGCCACGCTGCTCGTCGCCGCGGTGGTGGTGCTGATGGCCCTGGCCTTCGCCGCCGGCTTCCTGGTGGGCAGTCGGTAGAACCGGCGATCACCGACGGGCCACAGAGAACACAGAGGGCGCAGAGCGAAAAACAGAACACGATGAAGACCGAATTTCTGCCTTCTCGGTGCTGCTCTGTGCCCTCTGTGTTCTCTGTGGCCCATCAGGGGACTCTGTCCCTCAATCGAACCGGATGAGCAAATCCCCGCCGTCCACCTGGGTGCCGGGTTTGACCAGCACCTCGGCCACCTTCCCGCCGGTCTGGGCGTAGATGGTGCTCTCCATCTTCATCGCCTCCAGCGTCGCCAGCTTCTGCCCGGCGGCCACCTCCTCGCCCACCTCGACGGCCACCGCCACCACCGCCCCCGGCATCGGGGCGGCGACGTGCTTCGGGTTGCCGGCGTCCGCCTTCGGCCGCACCGCGGCCACCGCCCCGAGCGAGCGGTCCACCACCATCACCTCCCGCGGCTGGCCGTTCAGCTCGAAGAACACCTGCCGCTTGCCGTCCTCGTGCGGGTCGCCGACGGCCAGGAACTTGACCACCAGCGTCTTCCCCGGCTCGATGTCGATGTTCACCTCCTCGCCGCGTTGCAGGCCGAAGAAGAACACCGGCGTGGGCAGCACGCTCACCTCGCTGTACTTGATCGCGTGGTCGGCGAAGTCGGCGAACACCTTCGGGTAGAGTAGGTGCGACAGCACCTCGCGGTCGGTCGGCGTCCGCTTCAGCCGCGGCTCGATCTGCTTGGCCGCCGCCGCGAGGTCGGCCGGCGGGAGGGTGGCGCCGGGGCGGTCGGTCAGCGGCTTGCGGCCCCGCAGAATCCGCTTCTGCAACTCCGGCGGGAACCCGCCCGGCGGCTGGCCGAGCTTGCCCTCGAAGAACTCGACGACGGATTCGGGGAAGGCGATCTCCCGCTTCGGGTTGAGCAGGTCGTCCGGCGTCAGGTCGTTGGCGATCATGAACAGGGTCATGTCGCCGACCACTTTGGAGGTCGGCGTCACCTTCACGATGTCGCCGAACAGCTTGTTCACCTCGGCGTACTTGCGGCCGACCTCGCCCCAGCGGTCGCCCAGGCCGAGCGACTTGGCCTGCACGAACAGGTTCGCGTACTGGCCGCCGGGCATCTCGTGCAGGTACACCTCGGCCGAGCTGCTCAGTTGGCCGGTCTCGAACGGGGCGTAGTACGTCCGCACCGTCTCCCAGTAAGCGGCGGTCTCTTGCAAGGCGTCGAAGTCCAGGCCGGTGTCGCGGTCGGTGAACCGCAGCGCCTCCACCAGCGCGTTCAGGCTCGGCTGGGCGGTGATGCCGGCCAGCGGGCTGAACGCGCAATCGACGATGTCCACGCCCTCGTCCGCCGCCATCAGGTACGACGCCAGTTGCCCGCCGGCCGTGTCGTGCGTGTGGAAGTGGATGGGCACGTCGATCTCGGCCCGCAGCGCCTTCACCAGCTTCTTGGCCGCCAACGGCTTGAGCAGCCCGGCCATGTCCTTGATCGCCAGCAGGTGCGTGCCCCGCTTCACCAACTCCTTCGCCAGGTCCACGAAGTAGCTCAGCGTGTACTTGTCCCGCTTCGGGTCGAGGATGTCGCCGGAGTAGCACACCGCCGCTTCGCACAGGGCGTCGGTCTTCCGCACCGCGTCGATAGCCATCGTCAGGTTGGGCAGCCAGTTGTTCGCGTCGAAGATGCGGAACACGTCCATGCCGGCGGCGGCGGCTTCCTTCACGAACCCGTACACCACGTTGTCCGGGTAGTTCGTGTACCCGACGGCGCTGGCGCTCCGCAGGAGCATCTGGAACAGCACGTTCGGCACCCGCTCCCGCAGCTCGGTCAGCCGCTCCCACGGGTCCTCCTTCAGGAACCGCATGGCGGTGTCGAACGTCGCCCCGCCCCAGTTTTCCAGGCTGAACAGCCCGGCGTGGTGCTTGCCGTAACGCGGGGCGATGTGCAGCATGTCGTAGGTGCGCATCCGCGTGGCGAACAGCGACTGGTGCGCATCCCGCATGGTCGTGTCCGTCACCAAAAGCCGCTTCTGCTCCCGTACCCACCTGGCGAACCCGTCCGCCCCGAGCCGCTTGAACACGTCCCGCGTGCCCTCCGGCAGGTCGGTCGGCTTCTCGCTCGGCAGGTGGCCGGTGCTGCCGTGGTGCCCGGTGGCCTCGCCGGTGCCCACGTCCGGCCGCGGCTTGCCCTTCACCTCCGGGTTGCCGTTCACGATCACGTCGGCGATGTACGACAGCAGCTTGGTGGCCCGGTCCTGGCGGTCGGACCGCTTGAACAACTCCGGCGTCTCGTCCAGGAACCGGGTGGTGACGGAGCCGTCGAGGAACTCCGGGTGCAGGATCAGGTTGAGCAGGAACGGGATGTTCGTCTTCACCCCGCGGATGCGGAATTCTTGCAGACAGCGTTCCATCTTGCGGGCGGCGTCCACGAACCGCAGCCCGCCGGCCGTCACCTTCACCAGCATGGAGTCGTAGAACGGCGTGATGACCGCCCCGTTGAACGCTGTGCCGGCGTCCAGCCGGATGCCCGGCCCGCCGGACGATCGGTACGCGCTCAGCCGCCCGTAGTCCGGCACGAACCCGTTGGCCGGGTCTTCGGTCGTCACCCGGCACTGGATGGCGTACCCGTTGGTGCGGATGGCCGCCTGGTCGCCGAGCATCACCTCCGGATGACTCAGCGGATACCCCTGGGCGATGAGCAACTGGCTGCGGACGATGTCGTACCCGGTGACAACTTCTGTGACGGTGTGTTCGACCTGAATCCGCGGGTTCACCTCGATGAAGTAGAACTGCTTCGACTCGGTGTCGTACAGGAACTCGACGGTGCCGGCGTTGTCGATGCCCACCGCCTTGCCCACCGCAATCGCCGCGTCCAGGATGCCCTGCCGCACATCGTCCGGCAGGTTCGGCGCCGGGGCCAGTTCCACCACCTTCTGGTGCCGTCGCTGGATGGAGCAGTCTCGCTCGAACAGGTGGACCAGTCCGCCGTGTTTGTCGCCCAGCAACTGCACCTCGATGTGCTTCGCCCGCTGGACGAACTTCTCCAGGAACACGTCCGGGATGCCGAACGCCTGCCCGGCCTCCCGCTGCGCCTGCTCGATCGCGTCCTTCAGCTTGTCTTCGGACTGCACCACCCGCATCCCGCGGCCGCCGCCGCCCATGCTCGCCTTCACGATCACCGGGTAGCCGAGTTTCGCCGCCAGCCCCACCCCCTCGTCCGCCGACGCCACCGGCTTGTCCGTGCCGCCCAGCACCGGCACCTTCGCCTTCTGCGCGATGTGCCGGGCGGACACCTTGTCGCCCAGGGATTCCAGGATTGTCGGACTCGGGCCGACGAACGTGATGCCGGCTTCGGCGCAGGCGCGGGCGAACGCCGCGTTCTCGCTCAGGAACCCGTACCCGGGGTGGATGGCGTCAACACCTACCTCCTTCGCCAGCCCGACGATGCCGGGGATGTCCAGGTACGCCCGGATCGGCTCGCCCTGCTTGCCGACCTTGTACGCCTCGTCCGCCTTGAAGCGGTGCAGGGCGAAGCGGTCCTCGTGGCTGAACACGGCGACGGTGCGGATGCCCAGTTCGTGCGCCGAGCGGAACACCCGGATGGCGATCTCCGAGCGGTTGGCGACGAGCAGCTTTTTGAACGGGCGGACAACACCCGGCATCGCGGCACTCCCGGAAGGCGAACCGAGGGAATGATAGGGAAAGGGGCGGAATGGAATCAGCCATCGCCTTCGGTGGCATTCGACTCATGCCCATAGAAGATGCGAGGTACTTCGTAGGGGAGTTGTACTTCTAATGGCCACGGCTGTTCGGACAACTTAAGCGTCCACAGGAACCGAAACGGGCGGGCCACGATGTCATCGGATCCCGCGACATCCCCCGGCGTCAGCGTGTACTGCAACTCACGAATCGAATCCGGTCCGGGTGTGTACCCGGTGAACCGATGCCCGAATGCAGGCGATTCCAGATAGTGCAACCGGAGGACACCGCTGGCCGGGATCTGCCAGCGACAAAGGATATGAGCGTAGAAGGTTTGGCCGTAGCCGTAGATCAGCTGTCCGTTCCCGTCGGGTCGGAGCCAGAGCGAACGGAGGCTGGAGTAATTCCACGGCGTTGCGAGCCAGATGCCACGCCCCGCGGGCAACAGGTCGGTATCAGCAGTCCCACTCATCACGCCGTCGTTTCGGCAGGAGCTTCGCCCGATTTCCGCGTCCGCAGGTACTCCCTCAGGGCGGCGTTCACTGCCGCCGAATCCGCGAACGCGGTGGCCAAGTCCGGTTCCAGAACCACCGCCCGAACCCCCTGCTTCATTCGCGCGGCGAAGCGGTTGGGTTTGGCATTCGAGTAGTCGAACTCGTACTCGTCTCGCAGTTCGTCACCCACGGCGTCACCCTCCCAACGGGTTCTGTTCATGCCTCTGGCGTTCGCTCGGGGTCGCGACCCGAGCGCTGATGATGCGGATGTTCGGCGGGCGTTCGGTGAAGCTGACGATCAGCAGCCGACTCCGCTCCGAATAGCCGATCAGGATTTCCCGCTCCTCGTCGTCGGAATGGTCGGGGTCGGGAAAAATCGCCGCCACCGGATCGGCGAACGCGGTCGCGGCCTCGGCGAACGTCACCCCGTGCTTCCGCTGGTTCGCCGCGGCCTTGGCGTCGTCCCACTCGAATTCCACGGCCGCCCTCCGCCGGTCGATCGCATGGTTGAATCATCCGCTGCCGGCCGGTCTGAGTCAAGCAGGAGGGCCGAACGAAAAAAGCCCAGGGATGGCATCCCTGGGCTTCGGGTGCGATCGTCGCTCGGTCACTTCTTCACGCTGTAGCTCACCGGCAGCACCACCGTCGGCATGTCCTTGCTGTCCGTCAGGATCTGGATTTCGCGGGTCAGGTCGCCGGCGGCGGCGGCCTTCACGTCCACCTTCAGGGTGTGCTGGTGGCGGGCGCCCTCGGTCTTCGGCGTCACCGTCACCTTGTCGTCCCCGCCCTTCACCTCCAGCACCTTGAACGGCTGCAACCCCTGCACGGTCACGTCGAAGCTCTTGGCATCGCCCATCGGCAGAGCGCCGAACTTCAGAGCCTCCGGGCTGACCGAGATGGCCGGCACCACGTTCACTGTCACCGGCACCCGCATCTTCTCGATGCCGACGGCGTTGGTGGTCAGGGTCAGGTCGGACATCCAGTTGCCGGCGGCGCACTTCTCGTCCAGGGTGGCGGTGATCTCGTACGCCACCTCGCCGCCGTTCCGCTTCACCTCCTTCACGTCCGCCTTCACGTACACGCCCGAGCTTTTCACCTCTTTCACTTCCCACTTCGGGTTGTTGTACAGCGTCACCGTCATGGTCGCCTTGGTCGGCTTGCCCTTCACCACCGTGCCGAACACCACCCCGTCCTGGGTGCTCCACACCATGTCCGGGCGGGCCAAGGTGCTCACCTTGATCACCACCTCTTCGTAGTTCGGGGTGAGGAACGGCACGCTCACCGTCACGCTCTTGTTGGTGCCGATCTGCTGCTGCGGGATCTTGGCCGTGTTCATGTACGCGGCCAGGTAGGTGGTCTCGCCGGGGGCCAGTTGCCCCTTGTGCAGGGTGACGTTCACGCACCCGCACTGGATGCGGGGTTGGCCCATCGTCACCGTCTGGTTGGACGTGTTCTTGATCGGGAAGTAGTGGACCAGGACCGGCCCCACGGCCGTCACCCCGAAGTCCTTGTCCTTCTCGGCAAAGTAGTCGGGCGCGCCCGCGACCGCGGACGCCGCCACCGCCAGAACCGCCGCCACCGCCGCTACGGGTCGTAACATCGTTCGCACTCCGTTTGGTGGTCCGTTCAATCGGCCCCGGCACAACTGGGCGGACCGCACACGTTCATTAAACAGGGTCGTGCGTCCGTACACATCAGGAAAAAACCGAAACCGGGTTCGCCCGCCGGCCTCCGGGCGCGTCACACGCGGCGGGACCGGGAAAAGCTGGGCGGCCGATCGCCACGGCCCTGGCGGACTCGTCCATGAACTTATCGGTGAGCGAGGACGGCGACGTGGACTTGCGCCGCCCCTGCCGTGCGAACCGCCGCCGCCGCCGCGTCCGCCGTCGCGCCAGTCGTCAGCACGTCGTCCACCAGCAGAACCCGCAACCCCTTCACCGCCGCCAGGGTCGTCGGGAGGAACGCCCCGGCCACATTCCGGCGGCGTTCCGTAGCGGTTACAGCCGTCTGTTTCGGTGTCGGCCGCACCCGCCGCACCGCCCGTGTGACCAGCGGCAACCGCAACTCAGTCGCAATCCCGCGGGCCACTGATTCCGCCTGGTTGTACCCACGGGTCAGCCGGCGGCGCCAGTGTAACGGCACCGGGATCACCACCTGCGGGCCGTCCTTTTCCCATTTCTGTCGGAGTTTGAGTGCGAATATCGTGCCGAGAGCCTCGGCGAGGGCGTCCCCGGCCACCTGTTTGATCCGCAACACCGCCTCCCGCAACCGGCCGTCATACACACCTAGCCGGGTGGCGGAGTCGAATCGGACAACTTCGTCCCGACAACGTGGGCAGCCGGCCGAGGTGTCGGTGTGCGGACCGACCGTGCTGGAACACCGCGGACAGGTCAGGTGCGAGTCGGTTGTGAGCGCGGTCACGCACGTCGGGCACAGGCACACGGCCGCCGGGTCGGTCATCCGCGCCTCGCACAGCAGGCACGCCCGCGGCCATACCCAGTCGGTGGCGGCGAACCACGTCCGGCGAAGGAAGGGGTGCGGCATGTTACCCGATCAGCCCGTGGAGGGGGCCGCCGCGGGCGGCCAGTTCGTCCACCCGCTTCGACACCGCCGGGTCTTCCACCAGCGGCGGGGCCATGTGCGGCTTCAGCCGGGCGTCGATGACCAGCGGGCCGCCCCCGCCGTGGTGCTTCCGCCACGTCCGCCCGCCGGCGACCAGCACGTCGGCAGCGGGGTTAGACCGGGTGAACGTCGCCCACAGCCAGTTGTTCAGCGTGCGGGCGGCGAACTCGGCGTCGTCCACGAGCGTTACCAGGGGAAAAGGAGCAAGTGGCAAGGAACAAGTAGCAAGGGTGTCGCAGAGCCGCACGAGGTCCGGGTCGTATTCCGTTTGTTCCTTGTTCCTTGCCACTTGTAACTTCGGTGCCTGCACCGCGAGAACACCCGGCAGCGCCACCCGCACATCGCCGAACCCGTCCGGCAGACGCAACCCCGCCGGCACCGCCGTGCCCAACTCCCGCCGCTTCGGACCTGCCGCCGCGATCACCAACTTGCTGCCGGCGTTCAGCCCCTCGCCGGCCGAGTAGTCGAGGGTGTCGATCGTCGTCCGCGTCTGGAAGTGCAAGTCCCGCGACCAGTCCACCCGCTCCAGCAGGTGCCGCAGGAACGCCGGGATGTCGTGAATGTCCAGGTCCGGGTTGTCCTCCTTCGCCACGATGAGCAGGAACTTGGCGAGCGACAACTGCCCCTGCCCGAGGATGGCGTTCGCCAGGGTCAGCAACTCCTGCGGCTGCCGCTCGGCGGCATACGGCACGTACCGCTCGCTGCCGACGGCCAGCAGCAGCGGGTGCACCCCGGCGGCATCGACGGCGTGAACGGCGTGGACCCCGGGCAGCACCGTCGGCAGGGCCGGGCCGGTCAGGTCGTGGATGAACTCGCCGAACGACGTGTCCTCCTGCGGCGGGCGGCCGACCACGGTGAACGGCCAGATGGCCCCCGGCCGGTGGTACACCTTCTCCACCGTCATCACCGGGAACTCGTGCGCCAGGCTGTAGTACCCGAGGTGGTCGCCGAACGGCCCTTCCGGTTTGGTGCGGGTCGGGTCAATGAACCCGGACAGGACGAAGTCGCAGTCGGCCGGCATCGGCAACCCGTTCGCCGCCCGCACCAGTCTCAATCTTCTCCCCCCCAGTGCCCCGGCGAACGCCAGTTCCGGCAGCCCCTCGGGTAGCGGCATGACCGCGCTCACCGCCAGCGCCGGCGGGCCGCCGACGCACACGTTCACCGCCAGCCGCTCGCCCCGCCGCACGGCCGCCGCGTGATGCACCCCGATGCCACGGTGGATCTGGTAGTGCAGCCCGATCTCCCGCTCCGGGTCGTACTCGTTCCCCGAAATCTGCACCCGGTACATGCCCAGGTTCGACTTCATCCACCCCGGCGTGTCCGGGTGTTCGGTGTACACCGCCGGCAGGGTGACGAACGCCCCGCCGTCCATCGGCCAGCACTTCAACTGCGGCAGTTGCGGCAGCGGGATGGTGTGTTTCAGCACCGGCCCGGAGCGGACGACCTTTGGCCGCAGCCGCCACAGCAGGAACGGCAGGTCCCAGTACCGCCAGAACCGCCGGGCGGCCCCGCCGGGGTCGGCCTTCAGCGCCACCAACTTCCGCACGCCGGCCAGCGTGTGCCGGAACAGGAACCGCATCCGCTCGGCGGTGCCGTACAGGTTCGCCAGCATCGGGAAGGCGGTGCCTTTCGGCCGGGTGAACAGCACCGCCGGCCCGCCGCCCGCGTACAGCCGCCGCTGCACCTCGGCCATCTCCAGGTGCGGGTCGATCGGGTGATCGACCCGCACGAGGTGCCCGTGCCGCTCCAGGTCGGCGACGGCGTCAGTCAATGTCTGGTGGGTCATGTCGAATTCGATCTTCCGTGGCACCGGCGGCCCGCCGGTGTTCTGCTGCTTTCGTGGCACCGGCCGCTGGCCGGTGGGTTTCAAACGCCGGCGGGCCGCCGGTGCCACGGAAGATCGACCTGCCGCCCGGTGCCACGGAACAAAGTAGGGAACCGTGGCGGGGGGCGAAAATTCACGGCCGGGCCTGAATTCCACTCCGGCAGAATATCGGGGGCGAAAAAAAGGTGTGCCCGGTGAGGAACTCGGGCGGCGCGGGCGTCACCAACAACCTAGAGTTGGGGCGCGGCGCCGCCTCCCGGCGTCGGGTCTCATCGGGTCTGGTATGGATGCGCGGTCACGATCGGGCTGGAAGTTCCTGCTGGTGACCGCGGTCGTCGGCGTGGTCACGTTCGCGCTCGGGCGGTTCAAGACCGACTACCCGGTCATCCCGACGGATGTGGCCTTGCGGGTGGTGCCGGCCGGGGTATGCCTGCTGGCCGGGCTGCTGTTCGGCTGGCGGGCCGTCCTCGGGGTGGTACTCGGCGTGGCGGCGGTCGCGGGCACGACGAAACTGCCGACCGCCGACGCCGCGGTGGCGGTATGGATCGCCGCCGCGCAGGCGGCGGCGGCCGCCGCCGTCCGCCGGTTCATCCCCGCCGCCGGCGGCAGCCGCACATCCGACATCCTCTCCCTGTTCGCCCTGTTCACCGGCCTGTCGGTCGTGCGGGGGCTGGTGACGGCGGGCGGGTGGTGGGTGGTGGGCAACCCGGACCCGCTGACCACCGGGCTGGTGTGCGGCGGGCAGGAGTGGGCGACGGTCGTCATCATCGGGCCGGCGGTGTTCGTGTGGCAGCGGTTCCCGCCGGTGCGGACGGCGGCCCGATGGGCGGAGTTCGGCGGCGTCCTGTTCCTCACCGGCGGGTCCTGCCAGGTGGTGTTCGGCGGGTCCGCCCCGGCCTCGCTCAACCTGCACCCGCAACTGCTCATCTGGTTCCTCGGGCTGTTCGCATGGGCGTCGTTCCGGTTCTACCTGCACGGGTCGTCGGCGGTGGCGGTGGTGCTGTACGCGGTCATCTATGCGAACGCCGTCGGCCGCGGCGGGTTCGACGGGCTGATGCCGGCCAACCTGTCGGCGATCCATCAGACCGAACTGCTGGTGGTCCTCTCCCTGCTCACCGCCCTCCAGCACTTCCTGGCGGCGGTGTCCGCCGACCGGCACGGCGGGGCGGGCGAGGTGGCCCGGCTGCACGACGAGCTGAAGGCCCAGCACGCCGCCCTGGAACAACAGGAGCGGGACGGGGCGGCCCGGCGGGCGTTCCTGGAGGCGGTGCTCGCCCAACTGCCGGCCGGGGTGATGATCGCCGGGCCGGACGGGCGGATCCTGGTGCGGAACGACCGTCACCGCCGCATGTTTATTACCGAACCCGACCGGCTGAGCGAGCTGCCGCAGGGGCGGATGAGTACCACCCAGACGCACCGGCTGCCGTTCGACCGTTGGCCGATCGTCCGCGCCCTGCGGGACGGGCAGGTGACTGAGGGGTTCTCCGTCCGCATGCAGCTGGACGACGGCCAGTCGATCGACGCGAACGTGTGCGCCGCCCCGGTCCGCGGGCCGGCCGGCGAACTGCTCGGGGCGGTGTCGGTGATGACCGACGTGACCGAGCGGAACAAGGTGGTGCGGGAGCTGCGGGCGAACGAGCAGAAACTGCGGGTGGCCCTCCAGGCCGCCCACATGATCGTCATGGAGTGGCAGGCGGCGGACGGCCGGCTGGTCCGCCCGGAGGCGCTGGCCGACTGGCTCGGGCTGCCGCCCGGCCCCCCGCTGCGGACGGTCGCCGACGTGCTCCCGCACGTCCACCCGGACCACGCCGACCAGTTGGCCGAGAAGGTGGGCGGGCTGATGGCCGGGGTGCCGCGGTGCGAGACGGTGTTCCGGCTGAAGGACGGCGACCCCGGCCGGCCGGTGTGGGTACTCAGCCGCAGCCTGGCGCTGGTGGACGACGGCGGCCACCCCACCGGGGTGGTGACGAGCGTGCTGGTGGACGTGACCGAACGGTACCGGCACATCGACCAGCTGCGGCTGCTCGAATCCGCCGTCGTCCACGCCCGCGACGCGGTCATCATCCTCGAAAACAAGTCGCAGGCCGGCGGCGGGCGGAGCGTGCTGTACGCCAACGCCGCGTTCGCCCAGATGAGCGGGTACGCGGCGGACGAGGTGATCGGCCGGTCGCTGCACTTCCTCCGCGGGCCGAACTCGGACCAGCGGACGCTCGACCGCCTGCGGGACGCGCTGGACGCCCGCGAGCCGTTCCAGTGCGAGCTGCTCAACTACCGCAAGGACGGCAGCGAGTACTGGGTGGAACTGAGCGTGGTGCCGGTGCCCGACCCGACCGGGGCGTGTTCGCACTGGGTGATGATCCAGAGAGACGTGAGCGACCGCAAGCGGGCGGAGACGGAGCTGCGGCAGAGCCGGGAGGGGCTGGCCGAGGCGCAGCGGATCGCCCACCTGGGGTCGTGGGAGTACGACGTGCGGACCGGCGCCTCCCGCTGGTCGGACGAGATGTTCCGCATCTACGGGTACCCGGTCGGCGGGATCGCCCCCACCGTAGACGGGTACCTGGCCGCCGTCCACCCGGACGACCGCGAACGGGTGGCCCGGCGGGTGGCCGACGACATGCGGCACCAGACCCCGACCCCCCGCCAGCTCGAACTCCGCATCGTCCGGCCGGACGGCGAGTCGCGGCACATCACCGAGCAGTACTACGTGGAGTGCGACGCCGACGGGCGGGCGGTAGCCGTCCGCGGCGTCACCCAGGACGTGACCGACCGCCGGCAGGCGCAGGAGCAACTGGTGCAGGCCCAGAAGATGGAACTGATCGGCCAGATGGCCGGGGGCATCGCCCACGACTTCAACAACCTGCTCACCGGGGTGATCGGCAACCTGGACCTGGTGGCCCTGCCGCCGGACGACCCGAACCGCCGGCTGATCGACACGGCGGTGAAGGCGGCGTACCGGGCGACGGACATGACCCGCAAGCTGCTCGGGTTCGCCCGCAAGAGCCAGCTCCGCACCGCCCCGCTCGCCCTCGGCCCGGTGGTGGCCGAGGTGACCGAGTTCGTCGGCCGCACCACCGACCCGCGGATCCGCGTGCAGTCCGCCGTCCGCACCGCCGGCCGGGTGGAGGGCGACCCCACCCTGCTCTCCCAGGTGCTGCTCAACCTGTGTCTGAACGCCCGCGACGCCATGCCGAACGGCGGCACCCTGGAACTGCGGGCGGACGACGTGGCCTTCCCGCCGCACGCCCCGCACCCGTCCGGCCGCACCGGCGAGTTCGTCCGCCTGTCCGTCGAGGACACCGGCACCGGCATGACGGCCGACGTGCGGGCGCACATCTTCGAGCCGTTCTTCACCACCAAGCCGGTGGGCGAGGGCACCGGGCTGGGGCTGCCGATGGTGGCCGGCATCGTCGAGCAGCACCGCGGGTGGGTGGAGTGCGACACGGCCGTCGGCCGCGGCACCCGGTTCGACCTGTACCTGCCCCGCCACTCCGACCCGGCCCCGGACCTGACCCTCACCCCCGCCCCGGTGTTCCGGCCGCTGGCCGACACCCCGACGGACACCCCGTTCCCGCCCGCCCGCCCGCCCCGCACCGTGCTGCTGGTGGACGACGAGGTAATGATCCGCGACCTGGCCCGCACGGTGCTGGAGACGAACGGGTTCCGGGTGCTGGAGGCGTGCGACGGCGAGCAGGCGATCGACGTGTTCCGCACCGCCGCCGAGACCATCGACCTGGTGCTGCTCGACCTGACCATGCCTCGGATGAGCGGGCAGGACACGTTCCGCGCGCTGGTGGACCTGGACCCGTCCGCCCGCGTGCTGTTCTCCAGCGGGTACTCGGCCGACAGCCTGGCCGGCACCGACGGCAGCCTCGGCCTGCTGCCCAAGCCGTACCGCCCGACCGAGCTGCTGGCCGCCGTGTCCGCCGCCGTCAACGGCCAGCCGGTCGCCGCCGGGTGACGGCGGCTCTCACTTCGCAACTGGTGCAGGCACCCGCATGACGGGTCTGCCTTCCGTTGCTCGCTCATCCCGCTAAACTACGCCCACACCAGCCGTTGAGTGCAGAACAGGCTATCGCCTGGGCGTGTCGCCCCGGAGACCCCACCATGCCGGCCACGTTCCGCCTGACCGCCGTCGGCCTACTGCTGACCGCATCATTCGCCGTCGCCCAGGACGCGGCCAAGGACCAGTTCGGCGACCCGCTCCCGGCCGGCGCCGTCGCCCGGCTGGGCAGCACCAAATTCCGCGACCTGGGCCACGAGTGGCAGCCGTTCCTTCACCCGGACGGGAAGCGGCTGGTGGTGAACGTGAACGGCACGCCGACCGTCCACGACCTGGCCACCGGCGAGGCGGCCGGCAAGCTCGGCAACATCGGCCGACGCCGGCCGTACAGGATGACGGCCGACGGCAAGCGAATGCTGGGCGGCCTGAAGGACGGGTTCGAGATGTGGGACGCGGCGTCGGGCGAGCTCAAGCTCGTGTACCGCCCGTCCGGGGACCCGGACGTGCCCGTGGCGTCCCCGTCGATGACCGCGGACGGCAAGCTGCTCGGCCTGGCCGGGGTGACGCCGTACAAGTCGCTGGAGGTGGCCCGGCCGATGCTCGGGCCGACCGCGGCGGCCGCGGCGATGGGTTCGCTGAAGGACGGCGTGAACGTGACCTTGTGGAGCGCGGACGAGAACAAGGCGGTCGCCAAACTTCAAGTGGCCCAGAACCTGTCCGCCTGGCTCGTCCTGTCGGCGAACGGGAAGCGGGCGGTGTCGGGCGGGGAGCACAAGCGGGTTTCGCCGGACGCGCCGGACGAGGGCAAGCGGTTCCAGTTCTGGGACGTGGACGCCCGGAAGGAGGTCGCCTCGGCCCGCCTGCCGGACGACTTCGCCCGCCGCACCTGGGCCTATTCCGCGACCGGGGATCGGCTGGCGGTGGCGGGCGACACCGGCCGCATCCTCATCTACGACGCCGCGACCGGCCAACTCCAGCGGGAGTTGACGGGCGTGAAGGTGGCCGTCACCTGGTGTACCTTCTCACCGGACGGGAAGACCCTGGCGGCGTTCACGGCGGACACCACGGTACAAATGTTTTCTGTGCAACTGTTTGATGCGGCCACCGGCCGCTCGTTGGGCGTCACCAACTCGCCGGTGTTCGCCAACTACTCGTTCATCACCGGGGTGGCGTTCACCAGCCCGGATCGCCTGGTGGTGCTGACTTCGAATTTCAGTACCGTGTGCGCGTGGGAAGCCCCGTCCGGCAAGGTGATCTCGCCGGGCGGGGGCGTACTCGACCCGCCCTCCGGGGTGGCGTTCACCCCGGACGGGAAGCGGGTGCTCAGCATCGTCCGCGCGCGGGTGATCGCCTGGAACCTGACCGGCGGGATCGTGCAGGAGACGGACCTGTCGTCCCCGGACGGCCGGCCAAAGCCGGTCGGCGGGGACACGCTCATCGCCGCCGGCGGGCGGCTGGCCGTCCGCCATTACGCCGGCGGACGACCGCTGATCGCCGAGGACATCGGCACGCTGTCGCTGTACGACCTGCCGTCCGGTGCCCAACGCCTCCGCCTGAAGACCGATCGGCTCTCCGTGCGTGCCGCGGGCTTCTCGGCCGATGGGTCGGTGATGGCGTACCCGAAGTTCAGCCCGATCGACGGCGACCCCGACAGGTTCGACCTGGTCGTGATCGACACCAAGACGGGGAAGACGTCGGCGGCGTTCAAACTGGGTCCGGGTAGCCCGGGCGCCCCGGTGGTGTCACCGGACGGCAAGCTCGTTTCCATCTGGCGTAGCCACCGCCCGGACCCGAAGAAGAAGGACATGAAGTCGTACCTCAACACGTTCGACCTCGCCACGGGCAAGATGACGGGCGAGGTCGAGTTCCCGCAGAGCATCAACTTCGTTCGCACGGCCGTCAGCCCGGACGGCAAGAGCCTGCTGAGTACCAAATCCGAACCGCCGGGGTTGGCGGTATTCGACCTGACCACCGGGAAAGAGGTTCGGAGCTTCGGCGACCCGCAGCACAGCCAGACGTGTTCGCCGGCGATCAGCCCGGACGGCAAGCTGGTGGCGATGTGCTGCGTCTCCGCGAACCGCCCCTTGCTGTACGAGGTGCGGGTGTTCGACTGGGAGACGGGCAAGTTGAAGCGCGCCACCCCGGCGCACAAGCAGCCGGTGAACACGCTCGCCTTCTCGCCGGACGGGAAGCTGCTGGCGTCGTGTTCGGATGACTCCACCATCCTGCTCTGGGACGTTTCCAAGTAACGGCTCGCTACCGCCACCCACCCCCAACCCGAGTGTCACCCCCTGGGAGAACCGCCATGCCGGCCACGTTCCGCCTGTCCGCCGTCGGCCTACTGCTGACCGCATCATTCGCCGTCGCCCAGGACGCCGCCAAGGACCAGTTCGGCGACCCGCTGCCGGCCGGCGCCGTCGCCCGCCTCGGCACCGAGCGGTTGCGGAACCTGTCCGGGCTGCAACAGCACCCGGACGGCAAGCACCTGTTCGCCGTCGTCAACGGCACCGGCTCGCTCATCGACCCGACCACCGGCCTGGCCGTCGGCAAGTTCGGCAAGGGCAGCCGGCAGTACCTGACCGCCATCTCGGCGGACGGCAAGCGGGCGCTCGGCGGCGGGTTCAACGGGTACGAGGTGTGGGAGGTGGAGTCGGACAAGGTGGTGTGCAGCTACAAGCCGGAGGACCGCGGCGGGATGTCGTACGACACGCCGGTGCTGTCCGCCGACGGCAAGTTCCTCGGGTTCGGCGGGGTGGTGAACGACAAGGCGAAGGACAAGGGGGTGAGCGTGACGGTGTGGAGCGTGGACGAGAACAAGCTGGTGAACCGGCTGAAGGTGGCCCAGAACCAGAGCGCGACCATCCGTTTGTCGGCGGACGGCAAGCGGGCGGTGACGTGGGGGTACCACCAGGCCGAGCGGACGAAGTCGGGCGAGCCGGACCCGGCGAAGGACGAGGGCAACCGCATCCAGTTCTGGGACGTGACCGCCGGCAAGGAGCTGGCGTCCGGCCGGCTGACCCGGCGGTCGAACGTGGCGGCGACGGCCATCTCCCCGGCCGGCGACCGGGCGGCGGCGTCCGGCGGCGGCGGGGTGGTGGTCGTCTTCGACACGGCCACGGGCAAGGTGGTCCACGAACTGCTCGGCCAGACCGGGGTGGGGGCGAAGCTGGTGTTCTCCCCGGACGGGAAGACGCTGGCGGCGGCGGCGAACGAGGGGGTGGTGCAACTGTTCGACGTGGCCACCGGCCGGTCGCTCGGCACCGCCCCGCCCCCGGTGCAAGGCGGGTACGGGTTCCTCACGTCGATCGCGTTCACCGCCCCGGACCGGGCGGTCGCCCTGGCCGGGCAGTCGGGGGCGGCGGTGGTGTGGGAGGTGCCGTCCGGCAAGGTGCTGTCGCCCGGCGGGGACCGGCTCGACCCGCCCACCGGGGTGACGTTCGCCGCCGACGGCAAGCAGGTGACCACGGTGGCCCGCGGGGTACTCACCCAGTGGGACCTGTCCGGCAAGGCGGTCGGCGGGTCGAAGCTCACCGGACCGGGTGTGCAGCAGGAGTTGGGCAACCGCCCGACCACGTTCGCCGCCGGCGGGCGGTTCGCCGTGCAGAAGGAGTTCGGGCTGGCGGTGTATGACCTGCCGGGCGGGGTGCAACGGTTCCGGGTGAACGACGACCTGGCGAACGCGCGGGAAGTGGCGTTCTCGGCGGACGGGGCGGTGATGGCCGCTCTCATCCCGCCGGGGTACACGGACAAGACGCAGCGGTCGCGGCTGGTGGTGTGCGAGACCGCCACCCCGCGGAAGACGGCCGAGTACACCCTCGAACCGGGGGACACGAGCGGGCTGAGCGTCACCCCGGACGGCAAGCGGGCGGCGTACTACCGGGTGCAGCGGCCGGACAAGGGGGAGGCGAAGACGTACTTCACCGCGTTCGACCTGACCGCCGGCAAGGTGGCCGGCGAGACCGAGGTGAAGAGCGGGTACGTCTCCCCCATCACCGCCGCCGCGGCCGACAACAAGAGCGTACTCGCCACCACCCCAGGGCAGCCGGGGCTGACGCTGTTCGACGCCGCCACCGGCAAGAAGGGGGCCGAGTTCGGGGCGGTCAAGCTGGGCGTGTCCACCCCGCCGGTGTTCAGCGCGGACGGCAAACAGGTGGCGATCGCGTTCCAGAACGGGTACGGGTCGGAGGCGGCCGCCCAGATCCGGGTGTACGACTGGGAGAAGGCGAAGACCCGCACCACCTACAAGGGGCACCTGCGGCAGGTGCGGGCGATGGCGTTCTCGCCGGACGGCAAGCTGCTGGCGACCGCGTCCGAGGACACCACCGTACTGCTGTGGGACCTGACCAAAGAGCTGAAGGACTAGCGCATGCGCACCCTCGCCGTCGGCGACATCCACGGGTCGTCCGCCGCCCTCGACGCCCTGCTGCGGGTGGTGGCCCCGACGCCGGACGACGTGCTCGTGTTCCTCGGCGACTACGTGGACCGCGGGCCGGACTCGAAGGGCGTGCTCGACCGGCTGCTCGCCCTCCAGCAGACGCACCGGGTGGTGTGCCTGCGGGGGAACCACGAGCTGATGATGGCCCGCGCCCGGCACGACCGCGGCGAGTTGCGGATGTGGCTATCGGTCGGCGGCGCGGAGGCGCTCAGTTCGTACTCCGGGTCGCGGTGGTCGAACTGGGCCGATGCCGTGCCGCCGGACCACTGGCGGTTCCTGGAGGAGGGGCTGTACGACTTCTTCGAGACGGAAACGCACCTGTTCGTCCACGCCAACCTGAACCCGGGCGACCCGCTCGACGAGCAGACCGAGATGATGCTGTTCTGGGAGTTCCTGTCCGCCCCGGTGCGGCACGTGTCCGGCAAGGTGATGGTGTGCGGGCACAGTACGCAGCGGGGCGGGGTGCCGAAGGCGTGGCCGACGACGGTGTGCATCGACACCGGCGCGTACCATCCCGGTGGGTGGCTGACCTGTCTGGACGTGGGGTCGCAGAAGTACTGGCAGGCGAACCAGCGGGGTAACACCCGCACCGGGCACCTGGAAGAAGAGGCGGATTGATCGGGTTCGCCCCCTGCCAATCCGACAGCCGGGCTTTCACTTCCCCCAACTGCTTGCCACATCGGCAGACCGTTCACCGCCGACTCGTCGCTGCAAACCCCTGTCCGTCAACATCTTTCGACGTTGCTCGCGGCGGGCACGGTTCTTGCTCTGCCGGCCCACTCGCATCACCCTGTGATCGGAGACGGGCATGGACCTCACCCCCATCGGCGACCGCATCATCGTCCGCCGCGAAGCGTCGGACGAGAAGACCAGCGGCGGCATCATCCTGCCGGACGCCGCCAAGAAGAAGCCACAGCGGGGCACCATCCTGGCCGTCGGCCCCGGCAAGCTGAACCTGAAAGATGGCACCCGCATGCCGATGACGCTGAAGGCCGGCGACACGGTGCTGTTCACCTCATGGGCCGGCGACGAGTTCAAGGACAACAAGAAGGGCGGCGAGGTGCTGGTGATGCACGAAGGCGACGTGATGGCGGTGGTCGGTTAACACTCACCCCGTCGCTGGGGGCGCGGGGGTCACAC
>JALHQU010000001.1:26060-86613 GCA_022841795.1 Fimbriiglobus sp. | reverse complement strand
CGCTCCGGGTTCCACAGAACTGGAACCCGGAGCGCCAGCGGCGGGGTGATTCTCGATATTCGCGGTGAGCGCGGCCGCGGGGCTTGATCTCCGGTGGAGCTTGTACCCCGCGGCGCAGTCCCACCTCACCACGACGACGGCCCTTCTCAATTCGAGAGCGGCCCACCCTGACCCGGAGTGCACTCGATGTCGGCGAAGCAGATCGCGTTCGACCAGGAAGCCCGCGAAGCCATGAAGCGGGGGATCGCCAAGCTGGCCAAGGCGGTGAAGGTGACGCTCGGGCCGAAGGGCCGGAACGTCATCATCCAGAAGTCCTTCGGCAGCCCGACCGTCACCAAAGACGGCGTGACGGTGGCGAAGGAGATCGACCTGCCGGACGCCTACGAGAACATGGGCGCCCGCATGGTGAAGGAAGTCGCCAGCAAGACGAGCGATGTGGCCGGCGACGGCACCACCACGGCGACGGTGCTGGCCGAGGCCATCTTCAACGAGGGGCTGCGGGCGGTGGTGGCCGGCACCAACCCGATGCTGATGAAGCGGGGGATGGAGAAGGCCGTTGAAGCCATCACAGACAAGCTGACCAAGCTGAGCATCCCGGTGAAGGGGAAGAAGGACCTGGAGAACGTCGCCACCGTGGCCGCCAACGGGGACACCAAGATCGGCGAGATCATCGCCAGCGCGATGGACAAGGTGGGCAAGGACGGCGTCATCACCGTCGAGGAAGGCAAGACGATCGACACCAACCACGAGTTCGTGGAGGGGATGCAGTTCGACCGCGGGTACCTGTCGCCGTACTTCTTCACCAACGTGGAGACGATGGACTGCGAGCTGGAAGACCCGTACATCCTGATCTACGAGAAGAAGGTGTCGAGCAACCGCGACCTGATCCCGGTGCTGGAGAAGGTGCTCGGGCAGGGCAAGCCGATCCTGATCATCGCCGAGGACGTGGAGGGCGAGGCCCTGGCCACGCTGGTGGTGAACAAGATGCGGAACGCCAGCTTCAAGGTGTGCGCGGTGAAGGCGCCGGGGTACGGCGACCGCCGCAAGGCCATGCTCGAAGACCTGGCCGTGCTCACCGGCGGCAAGGCCATCTTCGAGGATCTGGGCGTGCAGTTGGAGAAGGTGGAGCTGGCCGACCTGGGCAAGGCGAAGAAGGTGAAGGTGGACAAGGACAACACGGTGGTGATCGAGGGGGCCGGGAAGAAGGACGCGATCAAGGCCCGCGTCGCCCAGATCCAGAAGGAGCTGGACAAGAGCACGAGCGACTACGACAAGGAGAAGCTGAGCGAGCGGATCGCCAAGCTGCAGGGCGGGGTGGCGAAGATCAACGTCGGCGGGGCGACCGAGAGCGAGGTGAAGGAGAAGAAGATGCGGGTGGAGGACGCCATGTTCGCCACCCGCGCGGCCAACCAGGAGGGCATCCTGCCGGGCGGCGGGGTGGCGCTGCTGCGGGCGAGCGAAGGGCTGAAGCCGACCGGCCTGACCCAGGACGAAGAAGTGGGCTTCAACATCGTCGTCCGCGCGTGCAAGTCGCCGCTCAAGCAGATCTGCGAGAACGCCGGGGAAGACGGGAACGTGATCGCCAGCGAGGTGCTGAAGAACAAGGAGTCGAACTACGGGTTCGACGCCCGCGCGGGTGAGTACGTCGATATGGTCAAGAAGGGCATCATCGACCCGACGAAGGTGGTGCGGAGCGCGCTGCAGAACGCGGCCAGTGTGGCCACCCTGCTGCTGACCAGCGACGCGCTGGTGGCCGACGCGCCGAAGGACGGGGAGAAGAAAAAGGGCGGCGGGTACGACGACATGTACTAACCGGCCGGGTGGAATGACGCGAGGCGGCGGGTGGGATGGCCCACCCGCCGCCTCGTTGCGTTCCCGGCCTCACTTTTCCGCCCGGCGGCGGTTCGCCCCCCGCGCGAAAACTGCCCGTCTCACGTCAGGCAAAAACCGGCCGACACCATCGCTCATCCTGGGGCACAGTTACCCCCAGGAGAGGATGTCCGATGACTCGTCGTTCCCCCGCCCGCCGGCCCGGCTGGACGCTGATCGAACTGCTGGTGGTGATGGCCGTCATCGCCGTACTCACCGGCCTGCTGCTGCCGGCCGTGCAGAAAGTGCGCGCCGCCGCCGCCCGGATGAGCTGCCAGAACAACCTGAAGCAGATCGCGCTCGCCTGCCACAACTACCACGACGCCAACGGGCGGCTGCCGGAGAACTCGCAGCGGTGGGACTTCGGGTCGCACGCCTCGGCCCAGTTGGCGAACACTAGTTGGAGCTGGCTGGCCCGCGTGCTGCCGTATGTGGAAGAGTCGAACCTGCACCAGGCCGGCGGCATCCCGACGACCACCCTCGGGGCGAGCGGGGTGATCGACAAGCCGGTCCGGGTGTACTTCTGCCCGGCGGACGACGCCCAGACCGCCGGCACATCGACCGCCACCGGCAACCTGGACGGGGTGGCCGTCGCGCTGACGAACTACAAGGGGGTGTCCGGCGGAAACTGGGCGTGGGGGGCGTACCCGCACACCGGGCCGAGCGGGAACCCGAACGGGCTGGACGCCGGCGACGGGGTGTTCTACCGCGGCGACGCCACCCGCCGGCTGGCCATCCAGCACATCGCCGACGGGGCGAGCAACACACTGATGATCGGCGAAGACCTGCCGGCCAAGAACACCCACTGCTCGTGGCCTTACGCCAACCACGCCACCGGCACGGCCGCCATTCCGCTGAACGTCCGCCAGCCGGACGGGACGGAGTACGCGAGCAACGACTGGACAAACGTGTACTCGTTCCGCAGCCGGCACAGTGGCGGCGGCAACTTCGCCAAGGCCGACGGGTCGGTGGCGTTCGTCCGCGACACCCTGCCGCTGGACGTGTACCGGGCGATGGCGACCATCTCCGGTGGGGAAGCGGTCTACTCGGACTGATCGCCGATCAGACGGCGCAACTCGGCGTCCCACTCGCCGAGTTGCCGCTCCTTGCTGAAGTGCCGGTGATACACGTCGAAGCACCGCTGCCGCATCGCCACCAACACGGCCGGGTTCGCCGCCAGTCGCTTCAACTCGTCCGCCACCTGCGGCAGCGTGTGCGGCGTCAGCAGGTATCCGACCCGGTATTCCTGTACCCACTTCGCAATGGCCGAGTCGGGCGAGCCGGCGAACAGCACCCCCCGCCCGGCCGCCATCGCGCCGAAGAACTTGGACGGCACCACCGTGCCCGTCCACTCCGGCCGCAGGCTGACCAGGTGCAGGTCGCACGCGGTCAGCCGCTTCTCCAACTCGGCCTCCGGGGCGAACCCGGCGAACGTGACATTGGTGTCGTCCGGCGTCACCGCCGCCCGCAGCTCGTCCGCCCGGTTGCCGCGGCCGGCGAAGCAGAACCCGACCCCGCTGCCGCGGAGTTGCCGGGCCAGTTCCAGGAACTCGGTGTAGCTGTGCGCCCGGCCGAAGTTGCCCGAGTACAGCAGCCCGAGCCTGGCGTCGCCGAACAGGTTTGCACGCACCGCCGGATCAGGCTCGGACACCGCCGGCGGTTCCACCAGCGCCCACGGCACCAGCGTGCGGGTCGTCGCTTTCGACCCGTACTTCTTCAACAGCCCGCCCATGCACGGCCCGAGGTCGGCGATCAGCCCGCACCGCCGGTACGCCGCCGCCAGCAGCTTTTTCAACACCCGCACCGGCGGCGACGTTTCCTTCACCAACCCGTCGGCGATAGCCGCTTCCGGGTACAGGTCGAAGCACCAGTGCGCTACCCGCGTGCGGGTGCGGAGGAACCGCCACGGCAGGGCCGTCAGCACGCTCAGGATCGGGTCGGTGCCGACCAGCAACACGTCGTTCCCCCGCCGCGGCGTCGTCACCGCCGCCCAGCCCCAGCCGGCCAGCATCCACGCGGCGTTGAGCAGCCGGCCGACGTTCGACGCCTGCTTGAACCGCGGCCGCCACACCCGGCGGATGTGAACCCCGTTCCACTCCTCCGTCAGCGGGTACGTCTTCGCCTCGTCCCGGCACCCGCGGTGGCACGGCATCGCTGTCACGTCCCACCCGCGGCGGGCCAGCCCCTCGGCCAGGTCGGACAGGTGGCGGGCGCTCACCACGTCGTCCGGGTGGAAGTAGTGGTACAGGACGGTGACGTGCGGGCGGGTCACGACAAATCCCGAGGTGGGTAAACGACGACACCCACACGTCGGGTGTGGGTGTCGGGAAGATTCTATGGCCGGGTGCGGGTCAACTGCGGTTCGCTTCGTACCACCCGATCGTTTCCGCCAGCCCGTCGCGGAACGGCGTCTGCGCGGCGAACCCGAACCGCTCCTTCGCCCGCGTCACGTCCAGGCACCGCCGCGGCTGGCCGTCCGGCTTGGTCGGATCCCACCGCAGCTCGCCGGTGAACCCGCACAGTTCGCAGATGAGTTCGGTCAGCGCGCGGACGGTGATCTCCATCCCGCTGCCCAGGTTCACCGGGTCCGGGTGGTCGTAGTGCGCAGCCGCCAGCGCGATGCCCTCGGCCGCGTCGCGGACGAACAGGAACTCGCGGCTGGCGCTGCCGGTGCCCCACACGTCGATGTGCCCCTGCCCCGCGTCGCGGGCGTCGATCACCTTCTTGACGAGGGCCGGGATGACGTGGCTGGACTTCGGGTCGAAGTTGTCGCCGGGGCCGTACAGGTTCACCGGCAACAGGGTGATCGCCCGGAACCCGTACTGCTGGCGGTACGCCTGCCCCTGCACCAGCAGTGCCTTCTTGGCGATGCCGTAGGGGGCGTTCGTCTCCTCCGGGTAGCCGGCCCACAGGTCGTCCTCGCGGAACGGCACCGGGGTGAACTTGGGGTACGAGCAGATGGTGCCGACAGTGACGAACTTGGACATGCCCCGCCGCCGGGCCTCCTCCATCAGCAGCAGGCCCATGACCATGTTCTGGTAGAAGAACTCGCCGGGACGTTCGCGGTTCGCCCCGATGCCGCCGACCACCGCCGCCAAATGCACGACCACGTCCGGCCGGGTGTCGTCGAGCAGCTTCCGCGTCTGGGCCTGTTCGGTCAGGTCGTACTCGGCTTTGCGATGGGCGATCACCGCGGCCGGGGCGAACCGTTCCAGGGCCGCCCGCACGTGCGGGCCGAGGAACCCGGTCCCGCCCGTGACCAGCACCCGCTTGCCGGCGATCGCGTTGTCGGTCGTCATCGGTCAGTACGTCGGGCACGGGGCGTCGGTGACGATCTGGTCGTAGATCCAGCGGTACGTCTGCTCCAGCCCGTCCCGCAGGCGGGTGGGCGGCGCCCACCCCAGCCGGGCCTTGATGAGCGTGTTGTCGCTGTTCCGCCCGTTCACCCCCTTCGGGGCGGACAGGTTGTAGTTCCGCTTCAACCTCACCCCGGCGATGTCCTCGGCGATGTCCACCAGCTGGTTGATGGTCACCAGTTCGTCGCTGCCCAGGTTGATCGGCTCCCGCACGTCGCTGGCCATGATGAGCTGCGACCCGTGGACGCAGTCGGCGATGTACTGGAAGCTGCGGGTCTGCTTGCCGTCCCCCCAGATCTCGATCTCGTGGACGCCGCTCACCTTCGCCTGCGCCACCTTGCGGCACACCGCCGCCGGCGCCTTCTCCCGCCCGCCCTTCCAGGTGCCCTTCGGCCCGTACACGTTGTGGTACCGGACGATGCGGGTTTCCAGCTTGAAGTCCTCCCAGAAGTGCCGGCACATCCGCTCGCTGAACAGCTTCTCCCACCCGTACCCGTCCTCGGGCATGGCCGGGTAGGCGTCCGCTTCTTTCAGGGCGGTCACGTTCGGGTCGGTCTGCTTGCCGGCCGCGTACACGCACGCCGACGACGAGAAGAACACCTTCTTCACCCCGGCCTCGCGGGCGGCCATCAGCATGTGCGTGTTGATGAGCACGCTGAGCATGCACAGCGCCTTGTTGTGCTCGATGAACCCCATCCCGCCCATGTCGGCGGCCAGGTTGTACACCTGCGCCACCCCCTGCACCGCCCGCTGGCACTCGCCGAGCAGCTCCAGGTTGGCCGACCAGCTCTCGGCCTCCGGGAACTGCTGCCACCACTGGTCGAGCGGCTTGTGGTCCACCGCCCGCACCCGGTGCCCTTTCTTCAGCAGGTCGGCCACCAGGTGCCCGCCGATGAACCCGCCGCCGCCGGTCACCAGAATCAGGTCAGACGCCATCGGTTCGCCTCTCGCCGGGTTGAGTGTCTGGGGTGTGTCGCTCGGGGCGGGTCAGTTCGAACACTTTCGCTCGCACGTCGCTGATGTACTGGGCGCGGATGCGGCAGGCGATCAGCCCGCGGCGGCCTTCCAGCACCCCGAGTTTGAACAGGTAGTGGTACGCGAACCACAGCCACGGCTCGAACGGCATTCGCACCGCCACCTTCTTCAGCCACCGCCGCCGCTCCTGGGCGTTGCCGAACAGCCGCGGCTTCACGCTCTGCTCGCCGTACTCGCCGGTGGTGAGGAAGCGATGCCGCAGCCGCGCCTCCCACGAGCTGTACTTGTTGTGCCGGTCGAGGTACGCTTCCAGCCCCTTGAAATCGTCATGAACGAGAGGGGTGCGGAGCCGACCGATCGGCCCGTCCACGATCACCCGCTCGTGCACCTCCATGTCCAGCCCGCCGGCCGGGTCGTCCACCAGCCGTTCGAACCGCGCCTTCCCTCGGCGGAACAGTAGCACGGCGGCGAACGAAAACCCGCCGTACCGGAACCGCTGGCCGAGGAAGTGGAACCCCTTGGTGACGAGGAACGCGGCCGGGGCGGTCGGCTCGGCGATCGCCCGCCCGATCTCGTCCCACAGGGCCGGCGGCACCACCTCGTCGGCGTCGAGCAGGAACACCCATTCCGTGCGGATGTCGAGCGTGTCGAGCGCCCACTGCCGCTTCTTCGGGTACCCGCCACGATGGTCGAACTGCCCCACCTCGGCCCCAAGCTGCCGGGCGAGGTCGGCCGACCCGTCCGTGCTGTGCGAGTCGAGGACCACCACCCGTTCCGCCCGCCCGGCCACCGCCGCCAGGCACTTCGGCAGGTTCACCCGCTCGTTCTTGGCGGCGATCAGAACGGTGAGTGATAAGGCGGCAGTCATCAAATTTAGGCACTGCCATCGAAAGCGAATCGGCGAGTACTGTTACTCAGATCGTCCGGCCGGCAACCGCCCTCACGTCATTCGCGACCCTGACGACCTCGATAGCAGGTGCCGGACCGGCGATCGCCGCGTTCGCCCGGATCCGTGTCGGGTCGTGCATACCGCATAACACTACACCGGTCGGGTTCACGGCCAGCGCGTAGGCGAGCAGGAGTCGGCTTGCCCCCTCAGGGGTTGTGATGTCCCAACCCACTCGCTCCGACCATCCCCTCGCCCGTTCCGGGTGTCGGCCTGCAAGGGCGGTCAACGCCGGCACGGCCGACCCGCTCCCGAACGGGGAGTTCGTGACCACCCCCAGGCCGGGTCGGGGGGGGCACACCACCGTCCCGTCGTGGAACACGCTGCTCCCGAACTGGACGATCATCACTCCCGGGAAGGCCGCGGTGATGGCAGCTGCGTTCCGGGCGTCCGTGGACACGCCGAAGCTACGAACCCGCCCTCGATCCACCTCCGATTTCAGCCACACGAACACGCCCTCGTCCGTCAACTGCTCGGCGGTCGGGTTGTGGAGGAGGAGCACATCGACGTAATCCGTGCCGAGTTCCTTCAGGCTCGTCTCCAGGCTCGACTTCCCCGTAACCGTGTCGAACCGGCCGGCGGTCACGGTCGCCCCCGCGTGCGCGGACACCGTTCCCTTGATGGCGCGTGACAGGCCCGGCAGCCGGAGCGCCCGAGCGGCCGCGAGCAGACCGCGGGCGACCGGCTTGGCCAGTTCGCGGAATCGGCTTCGCGGTGGCGGGATGGTGCCGAACTTGGTACACACGACCACCTTGTCCCGCTTCCCGCGCAAGAACCGGCCGAGCACCTCCTCCGACCGCCCCCACCCATACGACCGAGAGGTGTCGAAGAACGTCACCCCGTGGTCGTAGGCGGACGCCAGCGCCCGCTCCGACTGGCGACGGCCGATCCGCCCCATCAGGTTCGCACATCCGAACCCGAGTGCGGAGCAGGCGACCCCGACGCCGGGCAGTACCGTGGTGCGCACCCGGCGTCCCTCAATGATACCGGACCTGAAGTAGCAGCCGTTCCCCGGCCGCCGGCGGCAGGGCCTTGTGGTAGCAGGACGTGTCCTCGAAGAACGCCGTCCCGCCCGGCCCTTCCAGCGTGCGGACGTCGGCGGGCGGGTACCGGGCCGCAATCCGCTCGTCGGTCTGACGGGCCGACCCGAACAACCACCGCCACGGCTTGTTCGTGTGCGACCCGCGGACCAGCACATGGGCCCCGTTCGCCGCCGTCGTGTCCGTCACATACAGGTGGTAATACGCGAAGTTGAAGTCGTGGACGTCGAAGTGGAAGTCGATGGTCTGGTTCTGGTCCCGCCGTTCGGCTTCGGTCATCTCGACGTGGAAGCTCCAGTACAGGTTCACGTCCAACCGCCGTGGCGTGTAGCCGAGGTACGCGCGGGCGATGGCAGCCAGCGCCCCGTCGTCGCGGATGGCGGCTACCGGCGGGCAGCGGGTGCAATCGAGCACATGGGCCAGGGCGACCGGCCGTGAGTCCGGTAACCGACCGCGGACCACGTCGATATACCGGAACTGGCCGAGGTCCCGCTGCCCCTTGAGCGGCTCCGACTTGGCGAACTCGTGGATTTCGTGGACCGCCGCCGGCGGGAGCGGCGGCAGCATCACATAACTGTCTTTCCGCATCACCTCGACCGTGGCCGGCACATCGACTCCTGCGTAGTACCCACTGGCCGTCGCCGTCTTTCCCCCCCGATTGTCGAACAGTCCGCGAGCGAGCGAGTACGAGCCGCGCATGACCCGAAACCGGCCGAGGGCGTAGGACGGGTTCTGAACCAACTTCTTCACTTTGGCGAACGCGCTCATCACAGTTCTCCGGGTCGGCACGCTGCTGATCGAGTTTAACTTCCCGTGCTCTTCGTCACCAGGAACGGGCCGAGGGCGACGGCGTCCAGTTCACTCTTCTTCAGCGTGTCCAGGGCGATCTCCGGCGAGCCGACGACCGGCGAGCCGTGCAGGTTGAAGCTGGTGTTCAGCACCCCGCCGACGCCGGTGCGGGCCTTGAACGCCCGGATCACGTCCCGGTAGCCGGGGTTCAGCTCGTTCACCAACTGCGGGCGGATGGTGCGGTCGAACGGGTGCGACCCGCCCACCAGCACGTCTCCGCCCTCCGGGGTGCTGTCGAACGCCTCGACCATGTAGTACGCCCACCCGGTCGGGTCTTTCAGGTACCGGCCGGCGTCCTCCTCCAGGATGCTGGCGGCGAACGGCATCCAGAAGTCCCGCTGCTTGATGGCGAAGTTCAGCTTGCGGATGTACCGCAGGTCGCGGGGGTCGGCCAGGATGCTGCGGTTGCCCAGCGCCCGCGGGCCGGCCTCTTCCCGCCCGTCGAACCGGGCGACGATCTTGCCGTCGGCCACCAGCCCGCCCACCTCGTCGGCCGGGTTCGCCATCCGCCGGTACGGGAACCCGCTCGCCTGCGCCGCCGCCTCCATTTCCGACTCCGGGTGATCCAGCCCGAGGTACATGTCCTTCGGCAAATCCAGGGTCGGCGTCGTCCCCGCCTGCTTGCACAGGTGCAGGTGGCCGAGGATGGCCGCCCCGACCGGGGTGCCGCCGTCGTCGCTGCACGGGTAGACGTACAGCGCGTCCACCTCCGGCAGCTCGCGGATCAGCTTGTTCGCCTTCACGTTCAGGAACGCCCCGCCGGCGGCGACGATCTTGCGCACCCCGGTGGCGGCGACGGCGTTCTTCGCCCACTGAACCACCATCTCCTCGAACGCCAGTTGGCAGGCCGCGGACACGTTGTCGAACCGCTGCCCCTCCAGCAGCTTATGCAGGTAGTGGCGGATGGCCGTGCCGGTGCCGGTGTACCCGGTGTGGTTCTGGAAGGTCAGCCCGTCCACGGAGAACAGCGGGCGGATCAGATCGATGCAGTGTTCGGCCTGGCCGTAGGGGGCCATGCCCATCACCTTGTACTCGTGCTCGTAGGGCTTGAGGCCGAGGTACGCGGTGATGCCCGAGTACAGCCCGGCGGCGACGCTGTGGTACTTCGGGGTGGCGGCGAGCCGCTTCATCTCGAACCCGCTGCCGACGGACACGGTGGCGCACAGCCCGTCACCCGCGCCGTCCATCGTGAGGATGGCGGCAGGCCCGTCCCACGGGCGGTGGTAGTAGGCGGTGGCGGCGTGCGTCTCGTGGTGGTCGCACGCCAGCAACGGCTTGTCCGCGATCCCGTACCCGCTCAGGCACTCCAGCAGTTCCTTCCGCTTCCGCATGCGGCTGAGTACCCACCGCCCGGCGTTCGTCGCCCACTGGCTGCGGGCCACGAACGACATGGCGTTCATGACCGTGTAGATCTTCTTCTTCCCGCGGGTGGGGAAGGTGGTGCGGATGCGGCTGCTGAGCGCCACCAGGTCCACGTCCTTCGGGGCCACGCCGGTGCGGGCGAACAGGGCGGCGAGCGACTCGGTCGGCACGCCGGCGTAGTTCTTCACGTTCCGCCGCCGCTCCTCGGCCGAGTACAGCAGCAGCTTGCCGTCGCGGAGCAGGCAGGCGCCCGCGTCGTGCCCGTCGTTGATGCCCAGAACGATCATGCGGTTCCTACGCTGGGGGTTGGACGGGCCGCGGGGCGACAGACCAGGACGCTGGCGGACGCCGACTCCGGGTCCGGCACCGGATCGCCCTGCGGGGTGTGGGCCGAGTACCCGTGCGTGTCGAGCAGCCGCTTGACCGCCGCCCGCTCCTCCGGGCCGTGCAGCTCGACGAACACGGCGGGTTTGGTAGCGGCGATCAGCCGCTCCGCCCCGGCGAGGACCGCCGCCGCGCCGCCCTCCACGTCGATCTTGATGAGCTGTGGGACCGGCCAGCCGTGCCGCTCGTAGTCGTCCAGCCGCACCAGCCGCACCTGCTGGGCGGTGGCCGTCCGCAGGGTGTTTGTCGGCTCGACGGCGGCGAGTTTGCCCTGGGTCGGCTGGGCGGTGTCGAACAGGAACTCCGCCGTCCCCTCGCGGTCGGAGGCCGCCGCGTTCACCGCCGTCACCTGGGTCAGGTCGTTCAGCCGCAGGTTGCGGTCCAGGTCCGCGCACACCCCCGGCACCGGCTCGAACGCCACCACCCGCCCGCCCGGCCCGACCGCCGCCGCCAGGTGCAGGGTGGACTGCCCGCGGTTCGCCCCCACGTCGTACACGCAGTCGCCGGCTTTTGCCAGCGCCGCCAGGCACGCCCACTGCTCGCCGTTGATGTGCCAGGCGTAGGTGAACCCCATCGCCGGGGCGACGACGTACCGCCGCCCGCGGAGCGGCCCCCGCCGGATGGCGCGGACGGCGCCGAACGGGTACGCCATGCGGATCAGGGAGTTCTTCAAGCCGGAAATCATGCGGTCAGCCTTTGCCGGAGGCTAGTTCGCGGTAGATGGTCGCCAGTCGCCCGGCGATGCGGTCCCAGTCGAACTGCTCGCGGGCGTAGGCCCGGCCGCGGTTCCCCATGTCGGTTCGGTTGTTCACGTCCGCCAGCAGTCGGTTCAGCCCGTCCGTTACCTCATCCATCGTCGTTGCCGTCACCACCCCGGCCCCGGCCCGCGTGACGTGTTCGTGCGCCTGCACGCCGTCTGTGATCAGCACCGGGCAGCCGCGGGCCATCGCTTCCGCCACCACGATGCCGAAGTTCTCCGACCGGCTGGGCAGGGCGAACACGTCCGCACCGTCGAACATCGCCCACCGCTCCGCGGCCGGCACCGGGCCGAGCAGGGCCACGCGGCCGGCCAGCCCGAGGCGTGTGATCGTGTCCCGCACCTCGGCTTCGTATCCCGGGGCGTGATCGTCCGGCCCGCCGACGACCGCCAAGAACGCCGACGAGTCCAGCCGGGCCAGCGCCGGCAGTAGGAACTCGGTCAACCCCTTCTTCGGGTGCAGGCGGGACAGGTACAGCACGATCGGCCGGCCAGCCGCATTCGCTCCGCACCGCCGTCGCAGTTCGTCCCGGCTCGCCGGAGTCGTCCACGCCGCCGCGTCCACCCCGTTCGGGATCACCTCCACCCGCCCGCGGACGGCCCGGTGTGCCCGCACCTCCGCCGCTTCCCCGTCGCTGGTGCAGTGGAGGATCGCCGCCGCCCGCACGTTCCCCCGCTCGCGGGCCAGCCAGTACGCCACCTTCGCCAGCCGGTTCCGCGACCAGGTGTAGTCCGACAACATGCCGCACGGGCGGTACACCAGCGGTTTGCGGTGCCGGACCGCGGCGCGGCGGGCGGCGTACACCGGGTGGTTCCACACCGAGTGCGTGTGAACGAGGTCGTAGTTCGCTGTGTTCACGTTCAGCCAATCTCGCAGGACCGACGACCGCTTCGTTCGCTCGGACCCGTCCACTGGGAACAGGTGCAGCGGGGTGGCCGACTTCCACGCCGCCCGGTCGTATCGCCCGAGGCCGTCCGCATCCGTCGCGGCGATCTCGGCCGTCACCCCGGTGGCGCGGTTCAGCGCGTCGCACATCGCGGCGATCGCCGTACTCGGCCCCCCGTACCGCGGGGCGACCGAAGGGATGACGTGCAGCACGCGGATCACCGGGACACGAAGTCCCCGGCCGCCACCAGTGCGAGCGCCCGCGTCCACTGCGGGCCGGCCGGCTGCCGCTCGAACTCGGCCCACACCCCCTGCACCGCCGATGCCGGCAACCCAAATCTGTCAGCGCAAGCGGCGAGCGCCGACCGGCAGCGGTCCCGCAGCGGACCGAGCATCCAGCGGGCGACCGGCAGGGTGAACCCGGTCTTCGGCCGGTTCGTCAGCTCCGGCCGGAGCAGGTGGGCGAACGCCTGCCGCAGCAGGTGCTTGCCGGGCGTACCGGGCGGCAACAGCACCTCACCGGGCATGGCGTGAACCATGTCGAGCAGCCGGCGGTCGAGGAACGGCACGCGGATTTCCAGCCCGTGCGCCATGCCCATCACGTCCGAGTCCCGCAGCAGCATGTTCCCCTGGTAGAACCGCGACTCCAGGTGCGACACCGCCCGCACCGGGTCGGAGGCATCAATGCCGTCGAATTCCGATCGGTCGTGGTAGTCCGGGGTCAGGCCGAGGTCGGATGAGCGGAAGCCGAGCGCGGTCATCTCGCGGTCGGACAGCACGCGGCGGCGGTGGAAGTACAGGTCGGTCAGCGACCCGTTACCGGCCATCATGTCGGACAGCTTCCGCCGCACCGCCGCCGGCTTGCGGAGGGCCACCGCCCCGGCCAGCCCCCGTCGCACCCCGCCCGGCAGCCACCCCACCCGCCGCCGCACCCGCATCAATCGCGGCACGTCGCGGAAGCTCGGGTACCCGCCGAACAGCTCGTCCGCCCCCAGCCCGGACAGGGCCACCTTCATCCCCTCCCGCCGCACCGCCTTGCTGATGACGAACGTGTTCAGCCCGTCGATGGACGGCTGGTCGGCGGCGGTCAGCCACTCGCCGAACGCATCCTCGGCATCCGCCGCCGGCAGGTTGATCGGCACGTGCGTCAGCCCGAACCGCTTCGCCGTGTCCGCCGCCAGTGTCATCTCGCTCAGGTCCGGGTGGTCATCGAACCCGACGGTGAACGCCCGCAGGTCCGGCGCCCCCTCACCCGCCAACCCGGCCACGATCGTGCTGTCCAGTCCGGCGGACAGGAACACGCCCACCGGCACGTCGGCGATCAGGTGATCCCGGACGGCGGCGGCGACCGTTTCCCGAACGGTGCGGGTTGCCGTCGTCGCATCCACCGGCACCGGATCGGGGTACGACCAGAACGACACCGGCCGGTCGGCCGTCCATCCGCCGTCCGTGGCGGCGAACTGCTGGTAGCTGCCCGGCGGGAGTGAGCGCACCCGCTCGTACAGCGTGAACGGGTGCTGAACGGCGCCGTAGGCCAGGAACCCGGCCAGCCCGCGGCGGTCGATCGCGTTCGGCACCAGCCCGGACGCCAGTACCGCCCGCACCTCACTGGCGAACGCCAGCCCGCCGCCGTTCGTTTCGGCCACGTACATCGGCTTGATGCCGAGCGGGTCGCGGGCCAGTGTCAGCCGGTTGTCGCGGCGATCGAGGAAGGCGAAGGCGTACATCCCTTCAAGCCGCTTGAGCGTGGCCGACACGCCCCAGCGGGCGAGGGCGACCAGCAACACCTCGGAATCGCCGGTACTGCGGAACTCCACTCCCTCGGCCCGTAGTTCTCGCTGGAGCGTGCGGAAGTTGTAGATCTCGCCGTTGAACACGAGGACGTTGCCGGTCGCCGGGTCGGTCATCGGCTGGTGGCCGATCGGGGACAGGTCGAGAATCGACAGCCGCCGGTGGCCGAGGGCGACGAACTGCCGTCCGAACAGGAACAGGTCCAGCCCGTCAGCGTCCGGCCCGCGGTGCCGCACGGCGGCGGTCATGGCGGCGGCGGCGGCGTGGGCCGCGTCGCGGTTCGGGTGGATCAGCCCGGCCAGCCCGCACACGTCAGCTGCCCCCCTTCGCCAGTTCGATCAGCGCGTTGATCCGGTAATGGCCGTCCGTGCCCTCGGGGAACCGCACCGCCAGCCCCCGCTGTTCGGCCCATGCCCGCACCTCGGCCTTCGACGCGATATACACCGCGTCCATGTCCGGCCCGAGCGGGCCGGTCTCCTGAACGCACCACGGGCTGAGGTTGACCGGGAACGGGCCGTGCTTGGCGACGGCCGACCGCAGGGCGGCGGGCAGCCGCACCCGCGAGTCGTACAGCCCGACGCACGCGCACAGCAGCCGTCCGCGGCGGAGCAACTCTTTCGCGTTCCCCGCCCGCAGGCCGAGCGGCTGCGAGCCGAACATCCCCATCTCGACGAAGTCCGGGAAGGTGAGCAGCACCGCCCCGCCCGGCCGCACCCACCGCAGCATCTCGGCCAGCGCCCGCTCCGGATACACGCAGTGTTCGAGCACGAAGAAGGCGAACACCGCGTCCGCCGACCCGTCGGCGAACGGGGCGGCGTACACCGACCCGCACTCCCACGTCTGATCCGGGTACAGTTGCCGGTTCCGTTCGATCACCTCCGCGGACATCTCCAGCCCGGTGTACGCCCCGGCGTACCCGGCCGCCCGCAGCGCCTGGTACATCCGCCCGCGACCGCACCCGACCTCGATCACCCGCGACGGCCCGCGGGCGACCACCGCCCGCGCCAGGGCCGCCTCCGTCTGCGGCTGTTGGCACTCCGGCGAGTCGAGCATCGCCTGGTACCGCTCGCGGGTGTCCGGCCGGCTGTAGAACGCCGCCATGGTGGCGTCCAGTTGGCGGACCCGGTCCAGGTCCCCGGCGGTGCTCGAAGTCCAGTCGAAGCGGCGGCGTGACATCGGGCCTCGGTCAGGGAACGGGGGCAAGTGCGGGGTGGGTAGCCAGTTGTTCGGCCAGCCGCCGGTGGAACGCGGACTCGGTGAACTCGGCCTCGTACCGCCGGCGAGCGGCAGCCGACCAGTCGTCCCACTCTCGGCCGGGGGTGAGCAACCGGACGAGCGCGTCGGTCAGTTCGCCCGCGTCAGCCGGGTTTACGGCCAGCCCGCACTCCGGCGGGTTCACCACCTCGCGGCCGGCGTCGCAGTCGCTTACCAGGCACGGCCGGCCGAGCCGCATGGCCTCCAGGTACACCAGCCCGAACCCCTCCCCGCGGCTGGGCATGGCCAGGCACCGGGCGTGGGCGAGCAGTTCCGCCTTCCGTCCCTCACTCACGCGGCCGTGGAATCGCACGCCGTCCGTCACGCCGAGTTCACCCGCGAGTTGCTCCAACTCCGGCCGCAGGTCGCCGTCGCCCGCGACCTCAAGCCGCGCCCCCGGCACCTGCTCCCGCACCGCCGGCCACGCCCGGATCAGCTCGCGGTGGCCTTTGTAGTCTTCCGCCTTCGCCAACCGAGCGACGATCACCGCCGACGGCACCTCGCTCGGGGCGGGGGGCGGCGCGGCGAGCGGTTCGCCCCACCCCAGGTGAACGGTGCGGTGGCAGGCGTCAGACAACCACGGGGCGAACGTGAGGAACCGCCGCCAGGTGTACTCGCTGTTGCTCAGGAACAGGTCCACCCGGTCGAGCAGCCGGCGGGTCAGCCGGCCGACCGGCCGCCACACCTCGATGCCGTGCAGGAACAGCACCACCCGACCGCGGAACCCGCGGAGGAACGGCAACAGTTTCAGCAGGCCGACGTGCCACACGACGCACACGTTGGCCGGCCATGACCGGGCGAGCAGCTTCCCGGCCAGCCGGTACCGGCTGACCGATTCGACCACCCGGCCGGGCAGGGGCAAGCCGTCCCGCGGGCCGACGGCGCCATAGCACACCAGATCGGCAGCGGTCCGCCCGATCGCCCCGGCCCACGCGGACCGGCCGCTCACGGCGATGCCGCCGGTGGCCGGGTCCAGGCCGCTGAACAGGCCGATCATCCGGGTCACGGGGCGGACGCTCCAGCGACCGATACCTTCTCTCCCGCGGAGCGCCACTGCGAGAAGGCCATGCCGGCCATCCGGCGGGCCGCCCGCAGCGCGTCCCGGCTCACCTGATACCGGCGGGACACCAGCCCGCGGGCCACCCGCCGGGCCAGCCAGTTGGATCGCTCCCAGTACTGCCGCGCCGCCTCCCGGCCGTTCAGGTACCGGGCGTAAGCGGGGTACAGGTCGCACCACTCGGTCACGTCCAGGCTCTGGCTCAGGCAGCGGTTGCTTTCCGCACGGGCGGACCGGCGGAAGCGGATGAGCGGCAGGTCAATGAAATCGATCTGCCGTCCGCTCCGGAGCGACCGCAGGACGAACTCCCAGTCGCCGTAGTAGGCGTACCGGGTGGAGAACCCCCCGCCCCGCAGGAACTCGTTCACCCGCACCGCCGCCCCCGAGATGTGCCACCAGCAGCCGACCCGAAGGGTGTTCCGGATGGCCGCCGGGCCGGCGTGCGGTCGCACCGCCCCGGTGTGGTCGGCCCGCCCCTCCACCCGCCCGTCGGCGTGTTCGGTGATCCAGTCGCTGCTCACGCTGATTACTTCGTCGTCCGCCGCGTTCAAGTGCCGGACCGTATCCCGCAGCCAGGTGGGTTCGGCCAGGTCGTCCTGGTGGAGGATGAGCGCCCAGTCGGCCACCCCCGCCACCGATTCGATCGCCCCGTTCTTATTCCGCCACATGCCGCCGTTGGCCGGCCGCCGCTGCACGACCAGTTCGGCCGGGTGGTTAGCCGGCCACGCCCGCTCGGCCGCATCCGCCGTGCCGTCCGTCGAGGCGTCGTCCGAAACCACCACCTGTCGCACCTGGTCCCAGGGGGCGTCCCGCTGTTCGGCCAGCGACCGCAACGCCGCCCCGACCACGTCGGCGCCGTTGTACGTCGGCACGACGACGGCCACTCGGGTTCGCACTACCCCTTCCCGCGTGTGGGGTCGGTCGGTCTCAACACCTCGGGCCGACGCCCCGCCCCTCGCCGGCCGGCCAGCAGCCCGCTCCGGTCGGCGGCGGTGAACAACTGCACGGTGACGGTGACGAGCACGACCACGCCGATGAGCGCCGGCAGGGTTTCGGAGAACGCCCCGAGTACGGCCGTCGCCGCGTGCCCGAGGCAGAAGGCGTACAGGAACCGCTGGCCGGAGCCGGTGGTCAGCCCGCGGGACGCCTGCCGGTCCAGGTGGGTGACCAGCAGGCCGAGCAGGACGAACCCGGCGAGCACCGCCGGCCGGCCGAAGTTGACGTACAGCTCCATCGCCTGCCCGATGCCGACGGACGTGCCCTCGGCGAACTGCACCCCGGTGTACCGGGTGACCAGGTCGCCGCTCCCGCCGAACGCCGGCTTGTCCGGCCACAGGATGCGGGGCACCAGGGCGCGGAAGGCGTCGATCAGCGTCTCCCCGTTCGCCGGCAGCCCCTGCCCGGTCTCCAGGTACCGCACGCTGTCGCCGATCAGGATGTTCTGGTTCAGCCGCTCCAGGGCGAGCAGTTGGGGCGGGTCGTTCAGGTCGATCCACGCCCAGCGGTTGACCATGCCGTCGTACAGCACGTTGAACCGGGTGCCGATCGACACCCGGTCCTTGATCTGCTCCCGCAGCTCGGTGCGGGTGGCGGCGTAGGTGACCCACACGGACAGGCCGAGGTACACGATGACCGGGCTGAGGGTGACCCACACCCACCGCCCGCGGACGGCCGGGGCGACGAAGCAGCCGATGATCAGCAGTCCGGTCACCCCGAACCCGATGAACCCGCCGACCAGGGTGGTGACGAGCGGGTACACCAGGCTGGTGCCGGCCCACACCCACGCCGCCCGCCACCGGCCGAACTGTCGCAGCGCCCACCACTTCATGCACAGGCCGGCGAAGAACAGTTGGGAGGAGGCGGAGAACACGGCTGTGCTGCTGGGCAGCAGTTGGTACACCCCGGTCAGCCCGAGGGCGTAGCAGAACACGCCGAACCCGAGGGCGAAGCTGCCCAGGCGGTTCAGGTGGGCCAACTGGTGGGGGGCGAGGACGGCCGCCGACTTCGCCCGCGTGGCGGCCGGTGCCAGCAGCCACAGGACCGTGTCGTAAGCCACCACCCCGACGCACAGCCCGACGATCGCGTACCCGGTCACCTCGAACCCGACCCGGCTGCGAACCAGGTACGCGTCGGCCGCGTCCGACAGGGTGTAGCACAGGTGGCCGAACAGGTGGTTGAGGGCGAGCTGCGCCCAGTAGCACAGCAGCAGCCCGGCCGTCGGCCGGCCCCACAGGTACCGCAGCACGATCAGCCCGAACGCCGCGAACCAGCAGACGAAGACGAGGGAATCGCTCATGCGGGTGGCCCATCCGGGAAGGCGACGAGCCAGCGGTTGTGCGGGATCGGCCGCTGCTCAGGCACGATCGCCCGCCACCAGGCGTTCGGCACGATCGTCACCCGATAGCCGGCCGCGGTCAGGATCGCTCGGCACTCGGCCTCCAGCTCGACCGAGTGCGTCTCGATCAGCCATCGGGCCTGCCCGGTCTTCAACAGCTCGCCCGCCCCGCGGAGGATGTCCGTCTCCCCCCCGTCCACGTCGATCTTGATGGCGAACGGCAGCGGGTGCGTCCGGGCGAGTGAGTCGAGGGTGACGGAGTCGGTCGATTCCCCGCTCCGTACGAACTTCGCTGACGGCACCAGCCGCGGGTCGTTCGCCAGCCCGTTCAGGGCCAGGTTCGCGTCGAACTGCCGCCGCGACACGTCGTCCGGGTCGAACGTCAGGACCGTTCCCACCGCTGTCTTCTTCAGGAAGTACAGGGTGTACTCGCCGCTGGCCGCCCCGATGTCGATCGCCGTCCGCGCCCCGGCCGCCAGCGGGGCCAGCCAGCGGTGGACCTCCCGCTCGTGCAGGCCGAGGATGTACTGCGTCTGGTGGTTCGGGTCGAGCGTCATCTCGAACCCGCGGAACGCCCCGCTCCGCACGCGGAACGGCCGCTCCGTCGTCCCGAAAGCGAGCGACTTGGCCAGGCGGAACAGGGCGCGGGCGGGCATCGCGGTCACACCCTCTCGAACAGGTTGGCTTCGTACCGCCGGGCGTAGGCCGCCCACGTCAGCTCGCCCTTCGCCGGCCCGAGCTTCTCCCGCAGCCCGGTATCCGCCTTCGCCTCATCCAATGAGGTGGCCAGCGCGACCGCGAGGGCGTCCGGGTCGTCCGTCGGCACCACCCGCACCGCCCCCCGGTCGGGGATCATGGCGGCCAGGTCGGCCCCGCCGGTGCGGTCGGTGCACACCAGCCGCAGCCCGCTCGCCAGCGCCTGAAGCTGCACGTACGCCAACCCCTCCTCCCGCGACGGCAAGGCGAACACGTGCCCGCGGGCATAGAACCGGGTGAGTTCGAACTGCGGCACCGGGTCCACATGCTCGAACAGCGGGTCGGTCGGCAGCGGGCAGTCCTGCACCGGACCGACGTGCAGCAGGCGGACGCCCGGCAGCCGCCGCCACGCGGCGGTCAGCACGTCACACCCCTTCCGCAGGCACCAGGTGCCGACCATCAGCACGGTCGGCCGGTCCGGCGGCGGGGCGGGGGTCGGCGGGAACATGTCCAGGTTGACGCCGGGCGGGTTGCGGACGATGCGGTCGGGCGGGAACCCGCGTTCCACGAAGCTGTCCACGCAGTGCTGGGAGAGCACGGAGATCACGTCGGCGTGGGCGTAGTCCTGGAGTTCGCGGCGGACGCTGTACTCCTGCACCGCGTCCGCCCCGGCGATCCCGTCCAGGATCTCCTTCTGGGACAGGATGTGCCGGCTGGACCGCTCGATCCACACCTTCGCGCCGAGCTGTTTGGCGCGGGCGGCCGCCCGGTTGCACAGGCCGGACATGCCGACGAACACGTCGCACGGCTCCAGCGCCTTCGCCCCCGCCGCGTCGATCGCCCGCTGAAACCCCTCGTCCGCCCGGTGCCGCAGCCGGGTGCGGGCGAGCAGCTTGACCGCCGCCGCCCGGTGCAGGAGGCGGGGCAACAGCCAGCGGTTGCACTCGTCCGGCAGGCCGAACCGCTTCGTCCGCCGCGGCGGGACGAGCGAATAGAACCGCACGTCGTGCCCGAGGTGCGACAGTTCGCGGCCCAGGTCGCACACGTGGAACCGCCCGCTGGTCAGGATCGCGATTCGGAGTTGTCGCTTCGTCACGGCGTGGCGGTCGTTTCCAGGATCGTTCGCAGCCGGTCGGCGTAGGTGTTCGCCCCGTCGGTCACGATGCGGCGGTGCGAGGCGTCGGCGGAATCGCGTCGGCGGGCCGGGTCGGCGAGCAGTTGGCGGGCCTGGTTCACCATCTCGACCGGGGTACGGAAGTACGTCACGCTGTCGGCGAACAGGTCGCGGTGTTCGGCCGTGTCCTCGACCAGCATGCAGCCGCCGCACGCCGCCGCCTCGAACGACCGCATCACATGCCCGTCCCGGTTCGCCCGCCGGACGAGGATCAGACACACCGCCGCCGACGCGGTGGCCGTCCGGATGGTCGCCGCGTCGCCGACCCCGCGGTGGGCGGGGGCGGTCGCGGGGTGCCGGTCCCAGTACCCGCCGTACAGGGCCACGCGGATGCCGGCGGCCACCAGCCGTTCGGCGAGCGGGACGCGGTCGGCATCCCCGCCGCCGACGAACAGCACGTCCGAGGCGACCTGTTCCGTGGGCGGATCGCGGCGGTGGTCGCCGGGGTCGTAGGCGAACGGCAGGTACGTCACCTGCCGGCAGCCAGCGCTCTTCAAGTCGGCTGCGTTGGACCGCCGCGGGGTGAACACCACCCGGTACTCGGGTAGCGCCTGATCGAACCAGCGGGCACGGTGGGCCGGGTTGAACGGGTCGTCGGTCAGAAAGTTGACCGCCGAGATCCTACGCACTGCCAACTCGCGGAGGGCGTCAGCCCCCGGCGGGGAGATGCCGGTCACGACCACCGCCGTCGGGGCGAACCGCTCGCACCGCTCCAGCACCTGCCGCCCGAACCGCCGCAGGTGGTACGGGCGGCGGTCCCACGCCCACAGCGCCCGCCGCACCGCCGCCGGCCCGCCCCACGCCGCGGCCACGCCGATCAACTCGGCCGCGACCCCGAGTTCGCCGGCCGCACGCAGCAGGTGGCGACCGACGTGGACTTCCTCCGGGTTGCCGACGATCAGCACCCGCGGGGCGGTCACGCGGCGACGGCCCGGAACGCCGCTTCGATGCCGGCCGCGGCCGCCGTCACGGAGTACGCCGACACCACCCCGCGGCACTGGTCCCGCACGTCGGACCGGCCGACGAGCGCCACGGCCCGTCCGACCGCCGCGGCGACCGCGTCGGCCGTGGGCGTCTGGAACACCTCCCCCGTGCGGCCGGGGTGGACCAGGTCCGGCACCGACCCGACCGCGTCGGCCGCCACCACCGGCAGGCCGTGTTCGAGCGCCTCATTCACCACCAGCCCCCACGTCTCCCCCTGCCGGCTGGGCAGGACGAGCAGGTCGGCGGCGTGGTAGAACCGGCTGAGGGCGGTCTGGTTCTGGAACCCGAGGAACTGGCACCGGACCGGCGGCTCGCGGTCGCACTCGGCCTCCAACTGCGGTCGCAACTCGCCGTTGCCCAGGAACAGCAGCACGACCCGCCGCCGCAGCTCGTCGGGCAGCAACCGCACCGCCGCGGGCAGCAGGTCCACACCCTTCCGCGACACCAGCTTGCCGCTGAACAGCAGGGCGATGGCGTCGTCCGCGAGGCCGAGTTCCCGCCGCGTCGTGGGACGCAGTCGCTCCCGGTCCGTCTCACCGGGCTGGAACGGGCGGGCGTCCACGCAGTACGGGCTGAACGTCAGCCGGTCGTCCGGCACGCCCAGCCGGGTGTAGTGGTCGCGGGACCGCCGGCCGACGTACAGCAGCCGCGAACACCGCCGGTAGAGCCGCCGCAGCACCACGTCCCGCACCGCCCGCCGCACCCACCCGCGATGCCGGGCGTGGTCGGTCGTCTCCCCGCGGAACAGGAGCGGCCGCCCGGCCTGCCCCGCCGCCCGGATCGCCGCCCGGTCGAACGCCGACGAGTACCCGAGGGTCAACACCGCCGCCGGGTTCAGCCGGGCGAGGAGCGGTTCCAGCCCGTCCGCGGTGACGGCATCGTATGTTGCGGCACCGCCGTCCGCCGTGCGGCTCAGGAACTGGGCGTCGTACCCGGACAGCAGGTCGGTGTCCCAGGCGAACGCCGCCCCGAACTCGCGGTCGGTGTACCCGGCCACGCTGAAGTCCGACCCGTACACCACCACCAGCGGGATCGCTCCGGCCGCCGCCCGGTACACCGGCGCGTGGTACTGCACCGGGTGGGTTTCCAGCACCACCAGCGGGCGGGTCACAGCCCCTCCAGCAGTTGCTTCACCGGCTCGAACCGCGTCTCATAGTTCCAATCCGTCAGCACCCGTTGCCGGCCGGCTTCGCCCATCGTTCGTGCCGAGCCGGGGTCGGCCAGCCACGCCCGCACCGCCGTCGCGATCGACTCCGGCGAATCCGGGTCGGCGGGCCGGCAGCACCCGGCGTACAGGTCGGTCCACTCCGGGGTGTCCGTCACCAGCAGGGCCAGCCCGCACGCCAAATAGTCGAACGGCTTGTTCGACGCCCCGGCCATCGGCTCGCGGAATTGGCGGGCGAACAGGGTCAGCCCCACGTCGGCGGTGGCGGCCAGGGCGTACAGGTTGGCCCGCGTCGGCGGGGTCCCCGCGTAATCCACCCTATGCCCGACACCCACCCGTTCGGCGTGCTCCCGGAGTTCCCGCACGTACCCGGGGTGGCCGACGGTCTCGTACCCGGCGAACCGGAGACGGACGGCGTCCGGCAGCTGCACGAGGGCGTCGATCACCGTCGGCGGGAACTGGCTCGGGTTGAGCGAGCCGTGATACCACAGGGTGAACGACCCGGCCGAACGGTCGCGGGCCGGCAGCACCTCATCCCGCGTCGGGCAGTTCCACACGCCCACCGAGCGGCGGGGGCGGAGGGCGGCGGCGAACCGTTCACGCCGCTGCTCGTTCGGGATGACGCACGCCACCGCCGACCTTGCCAGCCGGCGGCGGACCAGCCCGACCAGGGCCAGGAAGCGGTTCGGCGGCGGGCCGGGGGTGTCGTGCTCGTGGTACACCACCGGGATGCGGAACAGGAACCACACGGCCAGCCCGACCGGGGTGCTGAACAGGTCGGAGCAGTACACCGCAGCCGGCCGGCGGGCGGCGGTCACGCCCACGCACCACGCCACGAACCACAGGTAGTGCAGCTTCTGCTTCCACCCCGGCGGCTGGAACCGGAGCAGGCGGACGGCCACGTTCGGGTGCGGCGGGAACACCAGGGCGTCCGCCCCGTGCGACCCGGTGCCGAGGAACAGCACCCGCCAGCCGGCGTCGGCCAGGATCCGCGACCCGTGTTCGAGCGGCGGGTACCCGGTCGGGTTGGTGTACTGGGCGAAGACGATCGACTTCACGCCGCTCACCCGGCCCAGCCGAGCCGCCGGCGGACCGCCTCCCGCTGCTCGTCCGGCATCAACAGGTACTCGGCGTACTCGGTCGGGGCGGCCGGCTCGCCGGCGGTGGTGAAGCTGGTGTACCCGGTGCGGGTGACGAACTCGGCCAGTTCCCGCGGGTCGCAGCCGAACTCGGGCAGGAACATCGGGTGGACGGCCAGCAGCACGGTCGGCCGCGGCCCGCCGGGGGCGAACAGCTTCGTCGCCCCGCGGAGGGCGAACACCTCCGCCCCCTCCACGTCGATCTTCAGATGCTGGGGCGGTTTCTCCCCGCTCTGCCATACCCCGTCCAGCGTCTCCACCGGCACGTCGATGGTGGTGCCCATCTTGCCGGCGCCGAGGCGGTTGGTCGGGTCGTTGCCGTCGCTCGCCGACACGCTGAACGGCAGCACGCCGGGCCGGTCCGACACCGCCGCCTGCCGCACCACGCACCACCCGCTCAGCTTGTTCGCCGCCACGTGGTCGGTCGCCGTCGCGCTCGCCACCGGGCTGGGTTCCCACCCGACCACCCGGCCGGTCGGCCCGACCGCCAGCCCGGACAGGACGGTGTACAGGCCGAAGTTGCTGCCCACGTCCCACACCACGTCGCCGGGGGCGAGCAGCCGGCCCCACAGGGCGATGCTCTCCCTCTCGTAGTTCGGGTCGAGCCGGCGGAACCGGATCTGGAGGCGGACCGTCCGCCCGCCGACGGGCACGTCGGTGTGTCGCCCGCCCAGGTGCAACACCCGGTCCCAGGCGGCGGACGCCTTCTGGCGGAGCGGGCTGTTGGTCGGCAGCACCCGCGCCGCCCGGCGGAACAGGTTGGTCAGGCGTGAGCCGAAGCCGGCCATCGTCACCCCGCCGTCGCGTGAGGTGTTTGGAGGAGGGTTTGCATCTGTCGCACGCGGGCCTCCCAGGTCCAGGTGTGCCACCGCTCGCGGTGCCGGCGGAGGCGGTCGGCCCGTAGCTCCCGCCGCCGTTCCCACAGTTCGTCCAGCCGCTTTATCAGCTCGTCGGCCGTGGCGTTCGGGGAGATCGGCTCGACGAACCCGGGGCCGAACAGTTCGTCGAACGCCGGGTCGGCCGGCGGCCCGCCGATTACCACCGCCCCAGTCGCCGCCGCCTCGAACCAGCGGCAGGTGATCGGGCTGAACGTCCGCACCCGCTTCGGGTTGGTTAGCTCCACCGGCCAGCCGACGGTGAACCAGCTCTGCCGCAGGTGCCACGCCAGGATGTCGTAGTTGTCCCGCGGGTCGGTGCCCGGCTGGAGGCCGGCGGCGACGGTGTAGTCGTAGTGCAGCCGGTGCCGGCGGCAGAAATCCCGGACCGCGTCGTGCAGCGGCGGCCAGCGGCGGCCGTAGGAGGAGAACGCGATCACCGGCTCGTCGCCGGCCGGCAGCGGGTGGAACCGATCGGCGATCACCCCCTGGGGGATGGCGTGCCAGCGACGGCCGGTCTCCCGCTCCAGCATCGGCACGGCCGCCGGGAACGAGGTGACCAGCACGTCCCACCGCCCGGCCGACTGCAGCTTGCGGATCTGCGGCACCTGGGCCTCGAACGAGTCGAACAGGTACAGCACCGTGCGACCGGCGGTGCGGTCCCACCCGCGGTGGAACCAGAACGGGAAATCCTCCGGCCCCATCAGCACCACCCACAGGGCGTCGGCCGCCAGGTCATCGACGGCGTGCTTGGGCACCAGTTGGCCGAGCGAGGCGTACCGCGTGTTCGGGTGGGTGTACCGCTCGACCAGCGGGTGCAGTCCGCGGTCCGGCACCGGGTACAGCCGCCCGCCGGTCAGCCGCACGATCTCCGCCTCGAAGTCCCGCTGCATGCCGTACTGGAACCCCACCATCCGCGGGTTGGTGAGCACCACGTCGCCGCCGGTCATTTCGCCCGCTCCCGCCACGAGGCGTGGATCTCGCGGAAGATGTCGTCCAGCGACTTGGTGATGCCCCACTCCGGGTAGTCCGCTCGCATCTTCCGCAGATCGCTGATGTAGCAGATGTGGTCGCCCTCGCGGTTCTTGTCCACGTACTCGTACTGCATCCGCTTGCCGCTCACCGCCGCGATCCGGTCGAACGCCTCCAGGATGCTGCAACTGTTCGCCCGCCCGCCGCCCAGGTTGTACACCTCCCCGGCCCGCGGGTTCCGCCAGAACGCCTCGATGAACCGCACCACGTCGTGCGAGTGGATGTTGTCCCGCACCTGCTTGCCCTGGTACCCGAAGATCTTGTACGTTCGGCCTTCCAGGTTGCACCGCACCAGGTATGACAGGAACCCGTGCAACTCCACCCCGCTGTGGTTCGGCCCGGTGAGGCACCCGCCCCGCAGGCAGCACGTCCGCAGCCCGAAGTACCGCCCGTACTCCTGCACCATCACGTCCGCCGCCACCTTACTCGCCCCGAACAGGCTGTGCTTGCTCTGGTCGATGGGGAAGCTCTCGGGGATGCCGTCGGCGAACGCCGGGTCGGCGTACTCCCAGCGGGTGGGCAGTTCAGTCAGGCGGATGCTGTTCGGCCGGTCGCCGTACACCTTGTTCGTGCTCAGGTGGACGAACACCGCCTCCGGGGTGTGCAGCCGGGTGGCTTCGAGCAGGTTCAGGGTGCCGCCTGCGTTCACGTCGAAGTCGTCGAACGGGCGGGTGGCGGCGAGGTCGTGGCTGGGCTGGGCGGCGGTGTGGACGATCAGGTGCGGGCGGGTGTCGGCGACCAACTTCGTCACCCCGGCCCGGTCGCGGACGTCCAGTTCGGTGTGCGCGAACGTGGGGAACCGTTCGGTCAGCCGCCGCTGGTTCCAGCGGGTGTCCCCCTGCGGGCCGAAGAAGTCGGCCCGCATGTTGTTGTCCGCCCCGACCACCCGCCAGCCGAGGCCGGCGAAGTGCGCCACCACCTCCGACCCGATCAGCCCGGACGACCCGGTGACGAGGAGGGTGTTCACTTCACGCCCTCCAGGTTCAGGCTGACGAGGATTTTGCCCGTCGGGGTGTCCAGTTCCAGGCCGGTGAAGTCGGGCAGGCTGGTGAGTTCGTCCGTCCCCCGCCGCCACTCCCGCACCTCACGGAACCCGACCGCCGCCAGCCGGTCCGTCAGGCTCCGTCGGGTGAACGCGGTGAAGTGGAAGTTCAGCGGGTACGTCTGCCCGCCCATGAGCGGCAGTTGAATCTTCTCCACGTCCCGACCCCACGCCTCGTACACCTTCAACAGAGCGTCGAAGTCCGGCACGCCGACCCGCAGGATGCCGCCCGGCTTGAGCACCCGGAACCACTCGGCCAGCACCGCGTTCACCCGCCCGTGCGGGATGTGCTCCAGGCAGTGGCTGACGTACACCAGATCGACGCTCGCGTCTCGGAACGGCCGCAGGTCGTCCACCCCGCGGCGGTAGTGGATGTGCCAGCCGACGTGCAGGTCCACGTTCACGAACGCCGGGTGGGTGACGGTGCCGCTGCCCAGGTTGAGCAGCACTTTACCGTCCGGGTTCTGGGGGAGAGGCGGCGGGAACACCAGCCGTCCGATCCGGATCCACCGCTCCTCCACGGCCCGGCCGAACGGCTTCAGCCAGACCGGGGCCAGCTTTTTGATCGACTCGCGCATCACGCCCCGACCCCGGCCGACGGACCTTCGACCCGGTGTTCGCGGTACGGCAGTTCGACGTTGCCGTACCCCCACGCCTGCTGGAGCCGGCGGTAGTTGCCGCCCGCCGGCGGCACATGCACCTCGAACCGCAGCGCCTGCTCCACCCGGTCGAAGTACCCGACGGTGGGGTCGGCGATGTCCACGCTCAGGAAGTACACGCCGGTGGCGAGCGAGCCGGCGTCGTGCGACGAGCACACCCGCGTCCGCCCCGGCGTCAGCGGGATTTCCCGGCTGTGGTCGAAGCTGCCGACCGGGGCGAACGCCACCGCCACCCCGACGGCATCGAACACGCGGATGTCCAGGCTGACCGACTTCGCCCGGTCGGACACCACCTCCGTGGTCACGTTCAGCCGGCACCCGTCGGCGTCCTCGACCACATCGACCGTCGCCCGGTCCACCCAGATCGGCTTCGCTCCGGGCCGCGGGCGGCGGTACTCGGCCCCGCTCGCCGCCGTCGCCAGGTACTCGTTCACCGCCGTCGGCGTATCGGCGGCCACCCGCACCCGCCCGGCGTCCAGCAGCACGGCCGTGCCGCACAACTGCTGCATCACTCCCATGTTGTGGCTCACGAACAGCACCGTGCGGCCGCCCTTGGCCACCTCGTTCATCTTCCCCAGGCACTTCTTCTGGAACGCCGCGTCGCCGACGGCCAGCACCTCGTCCACCACCAGGATTTCCGGCTCCAGGTGGGCCGCCACGGCGAACGCCAGGCGGACGTACATGCCGCTGCTGTACCGCTTCACCGGCGTGTCCAGGAACTTCTCCACCTCGGCGAACGCCACGATCTCGTCGAACTTCCGCGCGATCTCCGCCCGCCGCATGCCCAGGATGGTGCCGTTCAGGTAGATGTTCTCCCGCCCGGTCAGCTCCGGGTGGAACCCGGTGCCCACCTCCAGCAGGCTGGCCACCCGGCCGTTCAGTGTCACCCGCCCGGCGGTCGGCTCGGTGATGCGGGACAGCACTTTCAGCAGCGTACTCTTGCCCGCCCCGTTCCGCCCGATGATCCCGACCACCTCGCCTTCGTTCACGTCGAAACTCACGTCCTTCAGCGCCCAGAACTCCTCGGTGCTGCTCTCCCCGGTGCGGCCGAACAGCCCGAACCCGGTCTTCACCCCGGTGGCCAGCACGTCCCGCAGGGCGCGGTACCGCGGCCCGGCCTCCTTGTGCCGGAGCAGGTACTTCTTCCCCAGGTTCTCGACGCGGATGATCGGCGCGGACATGTCAGATCACGTCGGCGAACGTCTTCTCGGTGGCGCGGAAGTACCGCACCCCGACCACCCCGGCGATCAGCGTGACCGCCACGGACACCGCCCACCCGCCGCCGGCGAACGGGTCGCCCACCCCGAGCAGGCTCCACCTCATGCCGTCGATGGCGAACACCATCGGGTTCAGGTGGTACGCCAGTTGGTACTCGGCCGGCACCTTCGACGTGGCGTACCCGATGGGCGACAGGTACACGCCGAACTGGAGGATGAACGGGATGACGTACCGCACGTCCCGGTACTTCACGTTCAGCGAACACAAAGCGAGGCCGAACCCCAGGGCCGTGACCAGGGCGAACAGCAGGAACAGTGGGGCGAACACCACCTGCCACGGCGGGGCGACGCCGGCGTAGGCCATGAGCACCGCCAGTATGGGCACCATCACGGCCAGATCGACCAGCGGCACGCCGACCGAGCTGAGCGGCACCAGCATCCGCGGGAAGTACACCTTCGACACCAGGTTGGCGTTGTTCACCAGGCTGTTCGACGACTCGCCCAGCACCGCCGCGAACAACTGCCACGGGATCATCGCCGCCAGCACGTACAGCGGGTACCACACCCCGCCGTCGGCGTCCAGCTTCGCCACCCGGCTGAACACCACCGTCAGGATGACCACCGTGACCAGCGGCCGGACCACCGCCCACAGCCCGCCGATGACCGTCTGCTTGTAGTGGACGGCCACGTCCCGCCGAGCGAGTTGAAGCAGTAGCTCGCGATACACCCACAGGTCGTACCAGTACCGGCGATCGGCCCGGCCCGGTTCCAGGATGACTTTGTGACGGGGCAATGCCGGGGCCGGCGCAAGGGGTTCCGTCACAGGTTCGGTCAGGGGGGTCAAATCGACCCGTCCAGCATCGATGCCATCGGGGTGTGGCTTCGCCTTGGTCGGTTACGCCAAAAGCGTCCCGAAAACGGCGGCGAACTGGTCGAAAGGTTTTCCAACCCCAGTGGTTTAGGAACGGTCGTGCCGACGGCAACCCCGTCAGACTCACCCGATCCGGCAGAGCTTACCGGAGATTCACACTCCCCCGCGGCTCGTGCGGTATAAAATCACGTCTACACCCTGTGACGCCCCCCCCCGAACCCATGCCTCCACCGCCGGCCCGAGTGAACCCGTTGCTCCCGTCGCGGGCCGCCCGGTTTAAGGGCTGGTGGCGGTCGTTCCCCGGCTGGCTGCGGTGGGGGGCGGTGCTGGCGTTCGCGTTGGCCATCGCCGGCAGCGGCGCGTTCGGGGCGTGGCGGTGGGCGCGGGGCAAGCAGCAGTTCGCCGTGTACAACGAGTGGGTGCGGTTCGAGAAGGCGGCGAAGGAGGGGGACGACGACGGCATGCTGGCCGCCCTGGACGAGGTGACGGCGCTCGACCCGACGGACGAGCGGGCGGTACGGTACCGCAAAGCTCTGGAGACCGGCGAGACGGACGCGGACGACGCCACCCTCCGCATGTTCGTGGTGTTCCGCCACCTGCGGGCCAAGAACGCCCCGGCCGCCGCCCGCGAGGCGAAGAAGCACCTGGCGCGGGAGCCGAACGACTGGCTCGCCCGGTGCGCGGTGGTCAGCCACCTGCTCGAAACCGGGAACCTGGATGAGGCCCGCACCGAGCTGGCCGCCCTGCCCGACCCGGCCGCCCACCCGCCGTCCCCGTTCGCCCTGCTGTTCGCCCACGAGCTGCTCGTCCGCACCGGCCAGAACCCGGCCAAACTCACCCGGTTCGTGAACAACGTGGTGGTGGACGTACTCGGCGCGTCGGACGTGGGCCGGCACCCGCTGGCGGTCAAGCTGCATCTGATCGAGTGCTACCTGACCGCGTTCCACCCGTCCGCCGGCGAACTCGGCAACCGGCTGTCGCTGGCGGCGGTGCCGGTCGGCCGGCTGATCGACCAGGCACACGACCAGGCCGCGGCGGGCGACGGCCATCAGCAGTTGACCAAGCTCGGCACCATCTGCGACCGGCTGGCCCCGGCGTTCGCCGCCCTCCGCACGTCCGGGCAGATCTCGGCCGAACAGTACGACGGGCTGACGAAGGAACTGGACGACCGCACCAAGCGGGCGTGGCAGGCGGTCATCGACCGCACCCCGAAGGAGCCGGCCGCGTACCTGGGCATCGGTCGGGTGCAGGTGCGGCGGAAGGACGCCGCCGCCCGCGACACCATCGCCGCCGGCCTGCGGGAGTGCGGCAGCCACCCGCAACTGCTCGCCTTCCACAGCCTGCTCATGCTCCAGGCGGACGACCCGGCCGAGGCGCTGGCGAGCGCGTTCCGGGCCGCCGAGCAGCAGCCGAAGAACCCGTTCCTGTGGACGCTGGCCGCGGAGACGGCGATGGCCGTCGGCCGGCGGGACGCGGCCGTGTTCGCCTGCCGCAAGGCCCGCGAGATCAGCCCGAAGCACCCCCGCGCCCTGCTCATCGAAGCGGAGATCCTGCTCATCAACGGCGACCCGAGCGGGGCGGTGCAACTGCTCGCCGAGTTGGGCGAAGACGCCCTGTTCGAGGTGCCGGAGCTGGCCCGCGGGTACGCCCGCACGCGGGTGGCCGCCGGGCTGACCGTCACCGCCCCCGACCTGCTGAGCCGGGCGTTCGACCGCTCCACCCGCAGCGGTTCGCCCGCCGCGGTGGTAGCGGTCATCGACGGGTTCGCCGGTGCCCCCTACGACCCGGCCGTGTCCGCCGCCGTACTCGACGCCATCGACCGGGTGGCGGCGCGGTGGCCGGCGACCGACCTGGCCGTCACCCGCGCACTCGAACTGGCCCGCGCGGCCGAGTACCAGGAGCCGGTGTGGGAACCCGCCCGCCTGCGGGCGGCGGTGGCGGCGCTCGAACGCGCTCGCTCCAGCCGGCCGAACGACGTGGACGTGGCCGCCGCCCTGGCCTGGGTGCGGGTGAAGGCGGAGAAAGCCGCCGACAAGGGGCTGGCCGACGTCGCCCCGCTCGTCGCCGCGTTCGACGCCAACACCCCGCTCACCGGCCCGCAGCTCATCACCCTCGGTGCGGTGTATCTGGCGAACGGGCAGAAGGACAAAGCGGTGGCGGCGCTGGAGGCGGCCCGCAAGACCGCCCCGCCGTCCGCCCGCGGGTCCGTCCACCTGGCCCTGGCCTACCACGCCGCCGGCAAGACGGCCGAGGCCAAGGTGTTCCTGGCCGACGCCCGCACCCGCACAATGTCTCCGCAAGACCGCCTCGACCTCACCACCGCCGAAGCCACCCTGCTCCGGGAGAAACAGTGACCCGACCGACCGCCCTCACCCTGGCTCTCACCCTGGCCCTCGCGGGGGCTATCGGCGGGCAACCGCCGCCCACCCCGCCGACGCCGACGCCGCCCGCCAAGCCCGGCGCCCCGGCCCCCAACCCGGACGTGGAGAAGGCGCTCGAGCTGTTCAAGCAGAACAAGGTGCCGGACGCGCTGGAGCTGCTGAAGAAGGCGGTGAAGGCGAACCCCGCCCTGCCGCTGCCGAAGCTGCAGATCGCCCAGTGGTGCCTCCAGACGAACAACGGGCAGGTGGCCCGCCAGTTCATCGAGCAGGCCATCGCCGAGGACCGCACCCACGTCGAGGGGTACCTGTTCAACGGGAACGTGGCGTTCAACGAGGGGCGGCTGACCGAGGCCATCCTGAACCTGCAGACGGCCGAGGCGCTGGCCAAGGAGCCGCGGTGGGACGCCGAGCAGAAGAAGCGGTACCTGCGGAACGTCCGCGACGGGCTGGCGTCGTGCTTCTCCGCCCGCCGGGATTTCGACGCCGCCAAGGAGTACCTGCGGGGGATGCTGAACGAGGACCCGAAGAACGGCCCGCTGCGGCAGCGGCTGGCCGAGGTGGTGTTCCTCACCGGCAAGCCGGAGGAGGCGTTCGACGAGCTGACCAAGGCGTTCGCCGACGACCCCACCCTGGACCCGCCGGACCTGCGGATGGCCGCCCTGTGGCAGGGCAAATCGACCACCAGCGAGCCAACGGTGGCTGCGGCTGATCGGCAGAAGGCCGAGGACCACTACAAGAAGGCGGTGACGGCGCACGCCAAGAACGCCAAGTGCCACCGCGAGTACGCCGTGTGGCTGATGGAGGACGGGAAGACGGACGCCGCCGGCCTGTACGTCGAGGCGATGGCCAAGATCGACCCGACCGGCCGGGACACGGCCGCGGCCAAGGCGCTGTGGCACCTGCACCGCAAGGAGTACCCGGCCGCCGAGACCCTGCTGGAGGGCATCATGAAGGACGCCCCCGGCGACTCGTTCGCCACCGGCTACCTGTGCGTGGCGCTGGCCGAGTCCGGGGACGAGAAGAAGGTGAAGCGGGCGGTGGATCTGGCCGACACGCTGGTGAAGCAGAACCAGCGGGCGCCGCTCCCCTACGCCGTCCTCGGCTGGAGCCTGCTCAAGGCCGGCCGGGCGGACGACGCCGACAAGGCGCTCGGGGTGGCCCTGTCCGCCGGGCAGGTGAACCTGGACACCGCGTACTACCTGGCGAAGCTGCTGGACGCCAAACAGAAGTACGAGGACGCGCACCGCTTCCTGAAGGAGGCGGTGTCCTCCCCGCACGGACTGTTCGTGTACCGCCAGGACGCGAAGGCGTGGCTGCCCGAGCTGGCCAAGAAGGTGCCGGAGAAGAAGGACGAGCCGAAGAAGTGAGCCGGGTCAGGGTCGGAATGCTGGTCCGGCCGGACCGGACCAGCGGGCCGCCACAGAGGGCGGCCCCTACGGAGCGCCGTCTTGTAGGGGCCGCCCTCTGTGGCGGCCCGCCGATCGCCACCGGCGATCGAGTCCAGCGTCGAATCTCGGCCGCGTACCATGACCACCCCGCCGTCCCCCCGCTGGGCCGACCGCCTCACCGTCTTCGGCCTGGGGGCGGTCGCGACCGGGCTGCTGGTCTCGCTGGTCCAGTACTGGGGGTGGGCGCTGGCGGCGGTGGACCGCTACCTGATCCTGGCCGCCGCGGTCTGGGCCGCCGACCGCCAGTGGCGAACCGTTCCCGCCGGCGTACCCCGCCCGATCCCCGGTTTCCTGCTCGTCCTCCTGCCCGTCCTGCCCCTCCCGCTCGTGTGGTTCCTGCAAACGGACATGACCGGCGGGCGGGCGGTCCTCATCTGGTGGCAGTGGGCGACGCTGCTGGCGATCGGAACCGGCTGCGTCCTGCTCCGGTCCGGCTGGCCGGCGGTGCGGCACCTGGCGTTCCCGCCGCTGTTCGCCGCGTTCGCCCTGCCTCTGCCGACGGCGATCGAAAGCCCGCTCAAGTTCAAGCTCCAGGACCTGACCACCACCGCGTCGGCGGCACTGCTCAAGCTGAGCGGGTTCGCGGTCGAGCGGCCGGGCGGCGGGTACCTGCTGCGGCTGCCCGGCGGCGACCTGGGCGTCGAGGAGACGTGCAGCGGGGTGCGGTCGCTCACCGCCCTCACCGCCCTGGCCGCGTTCATCGCCTACTGGCACGGGTTCCGCCCGCCCCGCGGCGGGCTGCTGGTGCTGCTCAGCATCCCGGTGGTGTGGGTCGTGAACACCCTGCGGGTGGTGCTCAGCGGGTTCATCCAGGAGTGGGCCGGGGACAAGTACATCCGCGGCGACTGGCACGAGGCGCTCGGGCTGGTGATGGTGCTGGTCGGGTTGGGGGCGATCTGCTGGCTGGCCGCCCGGCTGAAGAAGCCCGTCGCCGCGACAGCGGCAGTTGAAGCCCCGGCGGCCCGCGTGAGCCGACTGGTTCCGGCGTCCGCCGTCGTCCTCGCTGTGGCGGTCGTGGCGGCCGGGGTCGCCGCGTGGCAGGGCGGGTCGGCCAAGCCCGCCGCGACACCGACCCCCGCGCTCGCCGACCTGCCGCTCACGCTCGGCGACTGGACCGGCACCGACCGGCCCGTTCCGCCGCACGTGAGCGAGTCGCTGGAGTACACCGCCTGCGCCTTCCGCGAGTACCGCGACCGGCTCGGCCGGCGGATGTTCGTGTGGGTGCTGTACTGGTCGGCCGCCCAGCAGGTGAAGGGGTACCACCACCCGGACGTGTGCCTGCCGAACGCCGGGTTGGCCGTCACCAGCCGGACGGTCGAGCCGCTGGCACCGGGGTGCGGCGGCAGCGTGCCGGTAACGTGCCGGGTGTTGTCCGGCGACCGCGGCAAGCTGTTCGTGCAGTACTGGACGCAGGAAGGGCGGCAGGTGTGGGGCGAAACGGAGGAGCGAACGGCGTCCCGCGGGCTGGGCGTGCGGGGGGTGATCGACCGCATCGACCGGCTGGCCCGCGGGGCGAACGAGGCCCCGCCGGAGGGCCGGCTGGTCGTCCTGATCGGCACCGAAGATGCATCGGATTGGGGCCGCGCCGAGGCGACATTATTCGCCAAACGGCTGGCCGACGCCGTGTATGTGCTGTGCCCGTGGGCCGCGCCGCCGGTGCCACCCGCACGATAATCCCGCAGGGGGGAAAACGTTCCCCGAACCTTCACCGCCCGCCGCTTGCCCGCCGTCCGTGGGATAGTATTCGAGACAGAGCTTCGCCCCAACCCGTTGGTACCATGCCCGTTCTGCCTGACGAGCCGGATACGTATCCGGCGGACCTGTTCGCTTCCCCGCCGGGTGCCGACGGCCTCGTGTGGTGGGTGGCCCACACCCGCCCGCGTCAAGAGAAGGCCACCGCCCGCGCCTGCATCGCCGCCGGTCTGCCGTTCTACCTGCCATGTCGCACCCGCCGCACGAAGGTGGGCGGGCGGGTGGTGCCGGTCCGGGTGCCGCTGTTCCCCGGGTACGTGTTCGTGCGGTCCTCCATCGCGGACAGGTGGCGGGTGATGGCGACCAAACGGGTGGCCCAGCTGCTGCCCGTCGGCGACCAGGAGCGGATGTGGGCGGACCTGCGGCGGGTGCGGGCGGTACTCGACCTGGGCCGGCCGGTGCAGGCGGAACAGAAGCTCGACCCGGGCACGCGGGTGGTGGTCCGCGACGGCCCACTGGCCGGCACCCCCGGCACGGTGGTGCGGGAGGCCGGCGGGTTCAAGTTCGTCGTCGCCGTGGACTTCATCCAGCAGGGGGTGTCGGTGATCGTGGACGGCGAGTGGTTGGGCGTGGCGGCCTGAGTGCCCGACGGATTCGTTGTGTTCGCACTGCGCCCCCCCGCGCGAACTCATTTCGGTGTATCCGACGAAATAGTGTTGGAATGGGGAACCGCCTACCGGCGAACGGGTTGCGGTAGTCTGGCGAACCCGAGCCGCAAGGCTTGTGGGTGCGGGGTGTGGTTGGTGTCCCGGCTTCAGCCGGTCTTCTCGGCACCGAAGACCGCCTGAAGGCGGGACACCAGCAAAAACCGCGACCTCGCGGGCCGGACTCGCCCCGAACCACCGCGAGCGACCGCACTTGCGTTTTCTCGCACAATTTTGTCCTCTTCCGACGCGGAATTGCAACTACACGGGTGCCCCCCAATGCGCACGTCGCGCCCGCCGGGGTACACTTCCCATCAGGAGGATCAGCATGTTCGGCCTGTTCAATTGGCTGGGGTCGGGGAGCGGAAGCGGCGACCCGCCGCAACTCAGCGGCTCCAAGCTGCGGCTGACGGAGTTGGAGAAGCGGGAGAACCCGGCGGTCATCGGCTGGCTGGGGTACACGAGCAGCTACATCGACCCGGCCAACTGGGACCTGCTCCGTCTGCCGCAGGCGGGCGACATCCTGGACTTCAGCGGCCCGAACAGCGGGTCGGGCGACCCGCCGCTCCCGCCGTCCGGCAGTAACACCAGCACCACCTTCGCCCAGGGGTTGGTGTACCCGCCCACCCCGAACGCGCCGGTCACCCTGCCGGACAACTACTACGGCATCCGCATCCGCGACAACTACTCGGGCACCCTGACCATCCCGTTCCACATCAAGTTCGGCGAGTACACCCAGGAGTGCGGGAACACGTCCACGCCGGGCAAGAACGTCACCATCGACGGTTCGTTCTCGTGGACCGGCGGCCACCTGAACACGTCCGCCACCGCTGGCGAATACCGCATCTCCGTGCCGCTCGGGGTGATGAACCCGAACGGCGGGAGCGTCAGTTCGGGCTCGACCATCCGAATCCAGGCGAACTCGGCCGGCATCGCCGGTGCGGTGGAGATGCTGGCGGGCGACTACACGATGCGGATCGGTCAGAGCATCATCGTGCAGGACGAGAGCATTCTCAGGATCAAGGCGCCGGTGCCGAGAAACCTGCCGCCCCCGCCGCCGCCCATCCCGGGGAAGATCACGGTCAACTTCGAGGAAGACGGGCTCGACAAGAACGGCGAACTGAAAGTCGATGGGGACAGCATCTGTGAAGTCATGGCGAAGGAGCGCGGCGAATCCACACTCCCCGCTCGGGTGGAGTTGAAGGCGAAGGAGCCGAAACTGACCAACTACGGCGTGGTCAAGATCATGGACACGTCGGAACTGCTGTTCGTGCCTGAATCGGGCGAGGGTGGCGGACTCCACCAAAACAGCGCGGACGCCGTCACCCAGATCGAAGCCGGGTGTCAGATCACCTGCCAGCATCTGGGCAAGGTGTACATCGAAAAGGGCAGGTTCGAGCTACGGGAGGTGAGGGGCGGAGACAACGAGCCGCTCGCCGAACAACCCGACGTGACCATCAAGGGGCCGGATATCGAGCATGACTACGCGGCCCTCCAACTCGACCCCGGTACCTTCCTGAAGCGGGCGGACGTTGGCCCGTCGAAGAAGATCAACCTCCGCATCGTCGGGCACCTCCTGAACAGCGGCACCATCGAGATGTACGCCAGCCCCATCGCGAACAGGAACGACACGATCGAGGCCACGGGACGGGTCTTGCTCGATGACCAGGTCAGCATTCTCGAGGTGAAGTGGTTCGACGAAACCGGGGACGTGCGGGCGATCGGTTCCGAGTGGACGCTGATCACGAGTACCTACGGTGGCACTCTCGCAGGTGGCCCGGTCACGCTGCCGAAGATCCTCTCGCAACCGGACAAGACCAAGATCACCCTCTTCGATCCGCCCACCCTGGCCGACATGAACAAGAAGCTCCTCGTGAAGCGCAAGGCCTGACCGCTGCGGCGGGCGGGGTGTCACCCCGTCCGCCGCGTTCTCTCGGAGTACACTCATGCGACAACATATGAGATGCCTGGCGGTGTTCGCCATCGTGGGGTTGTTCGCCGCCGTCGACCCTCCGTCGGGCACCGCGCAGGGCAAACGGCCGTCCAAGCCGACGGACGTGAAAGTGCTGACGCGCTCGGTGGCGTGTGACAGTTACGACGGGGTGGTGGACTCGATCGACGCGGACGGCCTGATCCTGACCGAGAAACTGGACGGCGGCCGGGTCCAGTTGCACCGATTCGTCCCCATCGACCTGCTCCGTGAAGGTCTGGCAATCGACGACTCGTTCGGCATGTACACCTACCGCTGGGCGGACGTCAAGGTCGGTGATACTGTCACCTTGAAGGTGCTGAAGGACGACAGGGACGGGTTGACCTACTGCCTGCGGATCTGCATCACCCGCCGGCCGGGGGAGAACCTGCCGGAAAGCCAGCGGCCGAAGGACGACAGCCGGTACAAGTGGGATCGCATCTTCAACGCCCTCGAAAACGGCGAGGACGTGAGCGACGAGGAGTTGAATAAAGCCTGGCCGGCGATCCACAGCAAGCGCACGGGTGAGTTCTACCCGGCCGGGATGCCGACAAGGCCCGAGTTCAACAAGTACCACGACCTGCTCGCTGCCAATCGCAAGCGGATCGTGGAGGAGAAGGAGAAGGGAGTGAAGACCAAGCCCGCCGACGGCAAGGGCGAGGTGAAGAAGGACGACAAGAAGTAACCCACACAGTCGAGCCGGGAGCGTGAGCGACCGGAGGTTAAATCCTCCGGTCGCTCACGCTCCCGGCTCGCCAAAAAGCCCCGGCTCGCCACATCCGCCGGTCACGCCTTGAACAGCGGGAGCGGGTCGAGCTTGTCGGCGGCGGGGTCGGGCGGCAGGCCCATCCAGTCGGCCGTCAGGGCGTGGTACACGCGGCGGAAGTCGGTGGTCATCTTCGGCTCGCCCTTGTCCAGGTCGGTCAGGTTCGGCAGGCTGCCGACCAGCCCGCCGGCCACCGTCGGCCCGCACACGAACCCGGCCCCGGCGGTGCCGTGGTCGGTGCCGGCGCTGCCGTTCTCCTTGATCGTCCGGCCGAACTCGCTGAAGCTCATCAGCGTCACCCGCTCGTCCAGCTTGCTCGCCTTCAGGTCGGCGAAGAACGCGGCCACCGCCGCGGCGAACTCGCCCAGCAGGGTGGCGTGGGTGAACGCCTGCTGGCTGTGCGTGTCGTACCCGCTCTGCTGGGTGTAGAACACCCGCGCGCCGACGCCCGCCTTCAGCAGTTTGGCCACGATCTTCAGCCGCTCGCCCAGTTCCGTCTGCGGGTAGCTCGGGCTGGTCTTGTCGCCGGTCAGCTTGGCCAGTTTGTCGGCGGCGGCGTGCGCGTCGGTGGCCTGCCGGCGGACGTAGGCCAGCAGGTCGTCGGCCGACTCGGCCCCGACACTCGCCTTCGCCGCCGTGGTGTCGGTCAGCAGCACCTCCTCGATCCGTTTGAACGCCACCGCCGAACTGCGCCGCCCGCGGAGGGCCGGCGACACCTCCCCGCCGACGGAGAACAGGTTGCCGGCACTCGGGTCCATCGCCCGCCCGAGCCACCCGTACCCCCGCAACTCCGCCTCGTCGAACCGGGCGGTGTGCCACATGGCCATGCTCTCGAAGTGCGAGCGGTTCGGGTTCGGGTAGCCGACCCCCGGCAGCACCGCCAGCCGCCCGTCGGACAGCAGCTTGTCGAGCGGCCGCAGCGCCGGGTGCAGGCCGACGGCGTCGGTCACTTTCACCAGCCGCTTCGGGTCCAGCTTCAGTTTCGGCCGCAGCCTGGCGTACTCGGCGTCGGCGTGCGGGACGACGGTGTTCAGGGCGTCGTTCCCGCCGTCCATCTCGACCACCACCAGGACGCGGGCGTCCCTGTCCGGGGCGGCGGCCCGGACTGAGCGGGACACGAACAGCGGCACGGTGGCCGACAGGGCGACCAGGGACGAGGACTGGAGGAACGAGCGACGGGTGAGCATGGGTATGTTCCGGTGAGGAAGAGTGGACTAACCACAGAGGCACAGGGACACAGAGAAGACAGGGGACGGTTTTTGAAAGCAATCTCTGCCTTTTCTGCTCTGTGTCCCTGTGCCTCTGTGGTTCAAACTCTGTTCAACCCAACTGCGCTTCGGGGGACGCCAGCAGGGCCGTCGTCAGCTTCGGCAGCGGCAGCGGTTCCAGGCGGTTCCGCGTGTCGGCCGGCGGGTCGGTGCCGAACAGCAGGCGGTGATGGTACGTCAGCACGTCGGCCGGCGTCGCCCCGAACCCGTGCCGCTTCGCCTGCCCCGCCGGGTCGTAGGCGACGGTCCGCCCGCTGTCCGGGCCGGTGACGAGGGCGGTGGCGTAGTTCGCCCGGGCGATCAGGCTGCGGCTGTGAACCCACTTCTTGCCCGTCGGCCAGCCGCCCACGTTCGGCGGGTCGAACACGTCCTGCCCCATGCGGGCGGACCAGTCGGCCATCGCCAGCGTACTCGGGGCCGGGTCGAACAACTCCAGCACGCGGGCCGACCCGACGACGTACTCGACCGGCATCAGCACGCGATTCCGCAGGTTGGCGTCGGCGAAGAACAGCCGGGACTTCAGGATCGTCTCCACCGCCCAGCCGACGTCCAGCTCCCGCTCGCGGAGGCCGTCCGCCAGTTGCTTCGCCGCGTCCGCCGACACCCCGGTGTCACTGAAGAACTGGCGGACCAGCTTCTTCACGAGGCGGTCGGCGGTGGCCGGCTGCTTGAGCAGCAGGTCCACCAGTTGCGCGCCGTCGAACTTGGCCTTCGCCCCCAGCACCGTCTTCTCGCCGATGTCGTGCCGCTCGGCCAGCTCCACGAACTGGCCGTCGTCCACGCTCCACCCGGTGAGCGCGCGAGCCGCCTCCTTCACGTCCGCTTCCGTGTAGTGGCCGACGCCGACGGTGAACAGCTCCATCAGCTCGCGGGCCAGGTTCTCGTTCGCGTGCCCCTTGCGGTTCGTCTGCGCGTCCAGGTACAGCAGGGTGGCCGGCTCGCGGACGGCGGCGTTCAGCAGCGGGGCGAACTTGCCGGCGGCGTGCGTCCGCAGCGTCTCGTTCTGCCGCCGCATCAGCCCGGGGTCGTCCACCTTGCCGTTGGCGGTGGCGAAGTGGTCGTGCCACAGCAGGGTGAGCTTCTCGTGCAGCGGGTGCGGGCCGAGCAGGAAGCGGTAGAACCAGCCGGCCTTCAGCCGGCCGATCTCCCCCTGGGTGACGGCCGCGTCGAACAGCAGCGTCGAGGTCTTGTCAAACTCCTTCGCCGCGTGCAGGTTTGCGGTGCCGTTCAGCAGCCGCGACACTGCCTTCTCGGGGCCGTCTTTCAGGTCGCGGTGCAGCTCGTCCCAGGTGCCGGCGAACGCCGCCCGCCGGTGCAAATGCACCGCCCGCTTCAGGTCCCACGGCTGCTGGTCGTCGGGCGTGTACGCCGCCCACAGGGTCTCGGGCATGGTCGGTCCTCTCGGATTACTCGCCGTCGGTTTTCTCGCTCACGTCGCCCAGGTGTTTCTCCCCGCCGCCCGGCACCTCGAACTGGTGGTAGGCGTTCGCCTTCTTCGGGGCCACCCGCGGCCACCGCAGCTCGTACCGCACGCCGGGGATCAGGTTCGGCACGACGAACCGGCCGGCCGCGTCGGTCGTCACCTCCGGGTACAGTTCGGTCGTCCGCCACCCGATGTCCTTGTCGAGCGTGTACCGGATTTCGATCGGGATGTTCGCCAGTGGCTTCCCGCCCTCGCCCAGCAGCCGCCCGGTGGCCGTGCCGGTGGCGGTCAGCTTGATGGCGGTCGCGTCCGCCCGCACCATCGCCCCCAGGTGTTTCTCCGGGTGCAGCACCAGCACCAGACGCGGCCGCTTCGGGTTCACCCGCTCGAACGTCACGTCGGCGGCGTCCACCCGGCTCACCTCGAACACGCTGAAGTTCGTCCGCTGCGTCACCGTCGCCCCGCTCAGCGGCTGGCCGTCCGCGTCGGTGATCTTGGCTTTCACCGTCGCCCCCGCATCGACCGTCAGGGCATACACTTTTCCAGCGTCCGCCGTCACGCCGGCGATGGCGCTCCAGTTGGACGCGATCTCCACCGGGGAGGAAGCGACGTAGGGTCGCGGGGCGGTGTCCTTCAGTTCCCCCTGCCAGTCCACCTGGTCGGCGGACAGGTACTCGCGGTACGCCCGGACGAACACGAACCCCTTGCCGGGCACGGCCAGCACCCGGAACTGGCCGGCGGTGTCGGTGACGTACCACGACGGGTCGTGCAGCCCGCGGGGGGAGTAGCCGGGGATGCGGTCCTCCTCGCCGTTGAACCCGTCCGGCCGGTAGCTGAGCGACGCGGTCACCGGCTTGCCGGTCGCCTTGTCGGTGACGGTGCCGCTCACCCACACCCCGCGGTACAGTTCCAGGTCGGCCGTCACCGGCAGCTCGTTCGCCCGCCGCCCGGCCGTGAACTCCCGCAGGTGGTACGGCTGGTCGATCGGCGGGATGGCGATCAACTCCTGCTCGCCCGTCCGCAGCCCGTCCAGCTTGTATTTCCCGCTGGCGTCGGAAACGGCTTGCACCCCGCCCTGCCAGCCGGAGCGGGCGCGGACGACCACCCCCGGCACCGGCTGACCCGTCTCTTTGTCGGTGACGACGCCGACGAACGGCTGGCTCGGCTCGACGGTCAGGTCGAACGTCGCCCCGTGGTACGTCCGCGGGATGTACTGCGATTCCAGCCGGTCGGCCGGGGTGGTGACGGCGGTCATGGCCCGTGTCACGGCGTCGAAGTCGGTGGTGGCCACGCCGGGGGCGGACACCCGCAGCGTGACCAGCCGATCGCGGCCGAGGCCGGCGAAGGTGAACCGCCCGTCCTTGTCCGTCTTCACCACGCCCACACCGGCGAGCGGGCCGTCCACCAGCCGCAGCGACCGCGGGAAGAAGGTGTTGAACCCGACGGCCGCCTCCTTGGTACTCCGCCGGGCGGCTTTCTCCCAGGCGACCAGGGTCGCCCCGTCGGTGCGGTACAGGGTGACCGGCCACACGCTCGCCCCGGCCACCGGCTTGCCCTGGAGGTCGAGCACCCGGCCCGCGATCGGCACGTCGTCCGCCACCAGCGCGAGCGAGCAGCGGAGGGCGGTATCATCGCCCGGCGTCGCTTTGGCGAAGTCGAACCCGGGGCCGAACCCGTCCTTTGTGGCCGCCACCATCGCCCACGCCCGCCCGCCGTCCCCCTTCCGGATGATGGCGTACCGGCCGCCGTCGTCGGTGGTGGCCGCGTGTTCGGGCGCCGGCCGGGTCGCGGCGATGAGGCCGCCCGACTCGCACAGCCACACCCTCGCCCCGGCCACCGGTTTGCCGTCCGCCCCGACCACCGTGCCTGTGATCGTCCGCTCGGTCGCCGCCGTCTTCGGCTCGGCCTTCGCGTCCGCCTTCGGCTTGTCCATCTTCGGCGGGTCGGCCGCCACCCCCGCCAGCCCGAACCCGACCGCCACCAGCCCGGCCACCGCCAGCAGTTTCGCCCGCGTGAGGAACCCGGTCATGTCCACCCCCTGTGCGAGTGCGACCGCGGCGGCCGACGGCGAACCGTGGACCGCGGCCAGCACGGACGCCGTCAGTGCCGGCGGGGACGCCCCCGCCGGGGAGGTGGCCGCGACGGCCAGCAGACCGGCACCCAGCACCACGCCCCGCCTGGTCAGCGCGTCGGCCAGCCGCTTCCGCCCCCGCTCCAGCCGGGTCTTGAGCGTGCCGGTCGGCACGCCCAGCCGGGCGGCGGCTTCGTCGCGGGTCAGCCCTTGCAGGTGACACAGCACCAGCGGCTCGCGATAGCCGGCCGGCAGGCGGTCGAGTTCCGCGTCGAGCGCGGCGAACGCCTCCCGGCCGGTCATCTGGTCGAGGGCGGACGGCGAGGCGGGCGGGGCCGGGCGGGCTTCCCGCGCCGTCCGCCGGCGGGCCGAGCGGTTGGCCTTCGCCGCGATCCGCCGGGCGGTGGTGTACAGCCAGTTGGCAATGGACTGTTGCCACCGACCGACCGCCGCCTTCTTCGCCAGCACGAGGAACACGGCTTGCGTCGCGTCCTCGGCGTCCTGCACCGTGGGCAGCACCCGCCGGCACACCCCCTGTACCAGCCCGCCGTGCCGGGCCACGAGTGCGGCGAACGCCGCCTCGTCTCCCAGGGTGAACCGTTCCAACAGCTCGCGGTCGGTCGCGTCGGCCGCGGCCGTTCGCATGGCTCGCACCACCGCCCCGCCTGTTCGCGCCGCCGTCGCCATGACCGTCCTCCGGCCGTCGTGGGACCTCCACCGGGGTAATCCCCGCCGGCCGCGGTTCGGCGTCATTACTCCCCGTCTTTCGCCGAGTCCAGTTTCATGTCGCCCAACTCCTTCAGCTCGCCGTGCTTCTCGGTCTGGAACTTCGGGGCCTTGTCGTAGTCCGGGCCGAACCGCTTCGCCCCCTTGCTGAAGGTGAACCGGAACTGCCAGCCGGGCGGCAGGGTGTCGAACCGGAAGTGGCCCTTCGCGTCGGTCGTCACCGGGGAGGCCGGCGCGATCACCTCGAACGCCTCCGCCACCTCCCGCCGGTCGAAGTGCAGTTTCACCGTCACCCCCTCGACCGGCTGGCCCGCCCCGTCCACCACCCGGCCGGTGACACCCCCGCCGCCGCCGAGGGTGACGAGCGGGTCTTTCGTGTCGGCGGTCAGCTTGAGCGTGCCCACCAGCTTCCGCCCCTTGTGGGCCACCGCCAGCACCCGCTCCTTCTTCGCCTCCAGGTTGAACACCACGAGCGGCCCCACCACCTCGTTCGCGTGTTCGAACTCGATGTGCGTGACGCCGGTGGCGGACACGCCCGTCACCGGCTTGCCGTCGGCGTCGGCCACCCGCACGGGCGTCCGCGTGGCCGGTTCGAGCGCCGCGTCCACCGTCAGTTCGGTGTCGCCCTCTTTCGCCTCGACCACCTGGCACCAGCAGCCCTGCACGTGCGCCTGTCCGCCGCCGAACGCGTTGAACAGGAGCGTGCCGTCGGCCGCCGCGAACTGGTCGGAGAACTTCGGGTCGGGGGCGAGCGGCTTGAACTCGGCCCGCCCGGCCCGCTGGGGCGAGGCGCTGAGCAGCACCCGACCGGGGATGACGACCACCCGATAACGCCCGGCCTTGTCGGTGTGGTACTGCTCACAGCCCAGGGCCGCGGCATTCATGAACGGCGGGAACTTGTCCACGAACGGGTTGTTCGCCATCACCTGGGGGTACATCGAGCAGTGGACCGGCTCGCCGGTCGCCTTGTTCGTCACCTTGCCCGTGACGACCACGCCCTTCGCCTGCTTGAGGTCGATGGTGATCGGCTCGTACCCGACGGTGTCGTCCGCGAACCCCTGGCACGGGAGCAGCCCGGCGGCCGTGTCCGGCGGCACCTCCACCATGTACCCGGCGTGCTTGCGGGCGCCGCGGATCTCGTACCGGCCGTCCGTGTCGGTGGTCGCCACGTTGTGGTCGGCGTTCAAGTCGTGGCGGTTCGTCCGCGACAGCCACACCCGCACCCCCGCCCGCGGTTTGCCGGCGGGGTCCGTCACCGTCCCGCGGACGACCTTCTCCTGGCTCATCACCACCGCCGGGTCGGGGCCGGCCAGCGTCCACCGCCCGCTGAACGACCGGAACTCGCTCGTCCGCACCCGCTTGTTCACCGGCTCCGGGTCGAACCCGTCGCGGTTGAGGGTGAGCACCTCGGCGTCCGCCACCCCCGCCCCGCGGAGCCGCAACGTCACCAGCTGGCCGCTGCCGAGGCCGGTCAGCTCGAACCGCCCGTCCTTGTCCGTAACGGCGGTGTACGGCGTCTGCCCGCCGGGGTTGTCGGCCGCCTGGGGCTTGTCGGCGAAGTGCAGGCCGCGGTCGCCGCTCGGCGCGCTACCGTGGAACGCCTCCTCGGCCCACCGCTTCAGCCGGGCGTCCATCGCGGCGGCGGTGTCGCACGCCGACAGGGCGGTGGCCTTCACCGTCGCCCCGGCCACCGCCTTCCCCTGCTGGTCGATCAGCCGCCCCTTGATGGCCCGCCCCTTCGGCAGGCGGAGGGTGACGTCCAGCGTCGGCGTGAGGGTCTTCGGCGAGTAGTCCAGGCCGTGGGCCACGAATTCCGGCCCGTGCCCGGCCGCCGTCGCCACCAGCCAGCCGCCGTACTCGCCCCGCTTCATCGGCACCGTCACCTTGAACGTGCCATCGGCGGCGGTCTTGCCCAGCGGTTGCGGCTCGGCGTCCTGCCACACCAGTTGCAGCTCGGCCGCCACCGGCTGGCCGTCGTGGCCCAGCACCGTGCCGGAAATCGTCCGCTCCTTCGCCGCGTCCGCCTTCTTCGGCTCGGCCTTCGCGTCCGCCGCCGGCTTCTTCATCTCCTGGGCCGGTTTCTCGTCGGCGGTGGCGGGGGTGCCGAGGCCGATGCCGGCCCACACCAGCCCGACGGCCAGCACCGCCGGCAGGATCGCGGGTTTCAGGTTCGCAGTCATGGGGAAGGCTCCGTGGGCAAGGGCGACGGCCGTGGAACTCGCGTTCCCGCCGGCCGCGCTCACCGCCAGGTCGATCAGTTCGGCCGGCGGACCGCCCGCCGCCCGGGAGCTTCCCATCAGCACCGCCAGCAGCCCGGCGGACAGCACCACCCCCCGCTTCGCCAGCCGCCGTTCGAGCAGGGTCCGCCCGCGCTCCAGTTGACCGCGGACGGCGCCGACCGTCGTGCCCAACTGCTCCGCCGCCTCGTCCCGCGTCAGCCCCTGCACGCTGCACAGCAGCAGCGGCCGGCGGTACCTGTCGGGCAGGGCGTTCAGCTCGGCGTGCAGCAGTGCCGCCGCCTCCCGCCAGCTCAGGTCGTCGGCGGTGGTCGTGCGGGTCCGCCGGGCGGCCTCGGCCTCGCGAGTCTGGCGGCGGGTGCGGTCCGCCCGGCAGCGGACGGCGAGGCGGTGGGCGACCGCGAACAGCCAGCCGGTGAGCGGGGTGGTGGCATCGACCGCCTTCGCCTTCTTCAGCAGCACCAGGAAGGTGGCCTGGAAGGTGTCGTCGATGTCGGCCGGGTCGGACAGCACCTGCCGGCAGGCGGCCAGCACGGTTTTCGCGTGCCGGTTCACCAGGTGGCGGAAGGCGGCCTCGTCGCGGTGTCGCACGAACCGGGCGAGCAGGTCGTGGTCGGCGTCCGGCACGTCGGCCGTGCGGCGGGCGGACGCCCGCAGGGTGGAGGCGACGCGGGCGAGGGTGGGCTGGGCCACGGCGGGCACCTCGGGGGTGGGAAACTCCACCGTTACTGCCCGGACCTGACGCCGGCGGCGCGCGGATTTTTCAGGGTGGCCCGCTCTCTCCGAGAGCGGGTTCCGATTCCGACTCCCGGAGGGAGTCGGCCACCCTACTCCCCCTTCGCCTTCAGGTCGCCCACGGCGGTCGTTTCACCCGGCTTCACCGCGTGCCCCTTCGCCCTCGGGTTGAACCCGGTGTCCAGGAACTTGTTCTTCAGGCTGAACCCGAGGTGGTACTCCGGCTCCCCGCCGATGACATCCAGCTTGAACCGGCCGGCGGCGTCGGTGGTCGCCGTCCGCCCCTGTACCATCGCCTGGAACGCCATGTACTTGCTGTGCTGGCTTTGCTTGACGACGGCGGTTACGGTCGCCCCGGCGACAGGTTTGCCGTCGGCGTCGAGCAGCCGGCCGCTCAGCGTGCCCCACGGCTGGAGTTTCACCGTCACGTCCTTCTCCCCGCCCTTCAGTTCCACCGCGGCGGCCAGCTTCTTCGCCTCGTCCACGAACAGCACCGTCCGCGGGTGGTCGGCCTCCAGGGCGATGACGGTGAACGCACCGCCCGTCAGCTTCTGCGGGGAGTCGTAGCAGGCGGTCAGCTTGTACGCCGTCACCCCGGTCGCCGGCCTGCCGTCGGCGTCCACCACCGTGCCGGTGGCCGTCCCCCCGCGGTCAAACGTGATCGTCACCTCGACCGCGTCGTCCGTCGGCTTCGGCTCGATGATCGCGTACCCGCTCAGGCTGCGGAGGATGATGATGTGCCCGTCGGCGGCCGAGAAGCACTCGCCCAGGTTGTCCAGCTGGGCGTGGTCGGCCCGCGGCCGGTCGGCTTTGGCGATCCGCACCTGGGTGTACGGGATGAAGCTGTTCCGGCCGCCGGTTTCGCCCTGGGCGGTGATGATCCCGGCGCCGGGGAGCACCGTCATCTCGAACCGGCCATCCGGCCCGGTGCCCTGGAACGCCCCACCCTCGCCCCGCCGGTCGCCCATCAGGGCGGCGTGCAGCTTGTTGTCGGCCAGGGCGGTGTAATGCACGCCCGCCCCGGTCACCGGCTTGCCGCTCCCCTTCTCCACCACCCGCCCCTTCACCCGCACCCCGCGGACGAGCGTCAGGTCGGCCCGGATTTCGGTCAGCCCCGGCCGGCCGGCCACGGTGGTGCGGAACGGCAGGTACGGCTCGTCCGGGCGGGGGTACACGAACAGGCTCACCTTGTCCGCCTTCGCCACCCCGTGTAGGGCGAACTTGCCGGCGGCGTCGGTGGTCGCCCGGACAGAGTTCTCGCCCCACCGCGGGCCGCCGGCCGAACCGTTCACCATCACCCCGGCCACCGGCTTGCCCGTCCGGGAGTCCGTCACCGTGCCGACCACCGGCTGGGTCGCCTTGCCGGCGTGGGTGAACGTCGGGCCGTACAGCGCCGGGCCGGGCTGGAACGAGCCGCCGGGCATGGTGCCGCGGGTCGGCTGCTCCACCGCCTTCGGGTCGAACTTCGGGTCGGTCACGACCCGCAGGCCGGCCGTCTCGATGCCCGCCCCCTCCACCATCAGCCCGAGCAGCCGCCCGCGGCCGACCCCCTTGATCTCGAACTGGCCGTCGGTGTCGGCGGTCACGCTCTCCGGCAGCCCGCCCAGCCAAGGCTCCCACAGGTCCTTGTTCGCCAGCTGAAGGGCGAGGTACGGCGTCCGCGGCCACTCCGCCCACACCCGGCTCAGGTCGCCGGTCGGGGTGGTGGCGAGTGTCCGGACGCGGACGACCGCCTTCGGCACCGCCTTCCCTTCCAGGTCGGTGATCCGGCCGGTCACCGGCACGTCGTCCGCCGCCAGCTTCAGTGACACCGGGGCGTCACCGACTTCGCCCACCCGCACCCAGTCCGGGGCGAACCCGGCCTTCGCCGCCGCCAGGAACCGCAGCTCCGGCCGGCCGGCCGGCACCGGGTCGAGGGTGACGGCGAACGTGCCGTCCGCGGCCGTCTTCGTCAGTTCCCGCACGGTCGGCCGGTCGGTCTCGCTCGTGCCCGGCTTCATGGTGTTGATGGACACCCCCGCCGCCGGCTGGCCGTCCGGCCCGACCACCGTGCCCGTCACCGTGATCGGCTTGCCGTCCGCCTTCGCCGGCTGAACCTTGGCCGACTCGTCCTTCTTCATCGCCGGCGGGTCGGCCGCCCACACCGCCGGCAGCCCCAGACCCACCAGCCCGACGCCGACCAGCACCACAGCCGACAGCAGCAGCTTGTTGGTCCACAGTCCGTTCACGGCGACCCCCTGTGCGAGTGCGGCCGCCGTCGCGGACGGGTGCCCGCCCACCGCGGCCAGGATGGAATCGTGCAGTCGCGGCGGGGACGCCCCCGCCGAGGAGGTGGTGGTTGCGGTCGCGAGCAGAGCGACGCCGAGCGCGCACCCGCGGGCGGTGAGCGCGTCGGCCAGCTTCTTGCGACCGCGTTCGAGCTGGCTCTTCAGCGTCGCCTCGGGCAGCCCGAGCCGGCCGGCGGCCTCGTCGCGGGTCAGCCCTTCCAGGTAGCACAGCACCAGCGGCTCGCGGTACCGGGCGGACAGCTTGTCCAGTTCCTCGTCCAGCGCCGCCACCAGTTCGCGGCCGGTCATGGCGTCGAACGGGGCCACGCTCTCGGGCACGGCCGCCGCTCCTTCCCGTTTGGCCCGCCGGGCGGCGGACAGGCGGGCGTTGTGCGCCACCTTGCGGGCGGTGGTGTACAGCCAGTTGGCCGCCGAGTCCTTCCAGCGGGTGGCCTTCGCCTTCTTCGCCAGCACCAGGAACACCGCCTGGGTGGCGTCCTCGGCGTCCGCCTGCGAGTGCAGCACCCGCTTGCACACCCCGAGCACCATGCCGCTGTGCCGCCGCACCACCGCGGCGAACGCCGCCTGGTCGCCGGACTCGACGAACCGCCGGATCAGGTCGTGGTCGCTGAGGGCGGTGTACTCCCCGTTCGGGAGCCGCACCGCCTGGGCCAGCACCGCCGCCGCTCGCTTCGCCATGACGCGATCCTCGAACCCACCTCACCCGTGTCATGTGCGCCGGCGGGGTCGCGGCCGCAAGGAAATTGCAACGGGAATTGTCGCGCTACGTCTCGGTCGGCACCTGTTCGTCGCGGTTCGGCTCCGGCTGGCGGAGCGCCCGCAGGGTGTCGGCCAACAGCCGGGCGTACCGCACGAGCACCCACACGACGCACCCGGCCACGCCCACCAGCGTGGCCACGAACACCCACTTCACCGCCGTCGGCAGCTCCCCCGGCACCCGCTCGTGCCCGCCGGCCACGCCGATGGCCGTCATCCCGCCCAGGCACAGGCAGCCCATCACCGCCACCGCCGCGAACACGAAGTCGAGGGTGTACCGGCCGGCCGCGTTCGCTGCCCGCCACCCGGCCGTCTCCCACAGCAGCCGGTGCCACACGGTGAGCACGGCGAACTCCAGGGCCACGCCGAACAGGCCGACGGTCAGCCCGATGAGTACGCCGGCGGCCAGCATCGCCCGCGGCATCCCGATCAGCAGCACGCCCGCCGCCAGGATGCCCACCCCGCACAGCCAGGTGCCCGCCGCCGCCGCCTTCGCCCACGCCTCCACCTGTACCGCCGCCGCCGCCGGCCGGCACAGCTTGTACCCGGTGTGCCGCGCCCAGCAGCCCAGCCACCCGGCCACCGCCCAGCCGACGGACAGGGTGAAAATGATCCCGGGCAGCCAGTCCGGGATGTTCCCCGGCACGAGCGGGGCGTTGGCCACGCGGACCGCCAGGGCCGACGCAGCGAACCCGACGGCGGCGGTGGTCATGAGCAGGCTGAGCCGCAGCAGGCGGACGCCGGCGACGGCGGCGTACAAAGCGGCCGGGGAGACGGGGGATTCGTCCGGCCGGGATTCGACCGGGTGCGGGCGGCGGGGCACGCGGATGGGTTCGCCGCACCCCGGACACGAAATGAGCGGGGCGGTGGCCGCGGTCACCCGCAGCATCGCCCCGCACGTCGGGCAGCAGAACGACAGGCTCATGGCCGCACCCCGAAACCGTCCGGGCGGCGGCCGCGGGGCGTCACCGTCCGCCCGCGTTGTTCTCCAGCCACTCGCGGATCGCCCCGCGGGCCGCCCCCACCATTCTCAGGTAGACGAAGCCGAGGAACAAGCCGCCGAGCAGGAACGCGCCCGGTTTTAACAACGGCCGGAACTCGCCCAGGTGTTCGAACTGCGGGGCCACGTGCGGCACCCACAGCTGCTTCACCACCACCTCGTTCGCCTGGCCGGTGTACACTTTCGCCGACTCGCCGAACCCGAACGTGGTGGGCACCACGCCGGTGGCCACGATGATCCCGCCGACCACCAGCCCGAACAGCATGAGATACCGGGTGGCCCGGCCGGCGGTGCGGCCGTCGCCCAGCGCGGTGCCCACCCGACCGACGGCGGAGGCGAACCAGAACTCGCCGACGATCAGCCCGGCCACCGCCGCCAGCGCGCCGAACCGCTGGATCATCCCGGACGGGTCGTCCTGGCCGAGGAACTGGAGTACCAGCCCGGCGTCGTCCGGCGCATCCTTGTTCCCGAGCAGCAGGGCGATCGACGGGAACATGACCGCCACCAGCCCGCCCAGGGTGGTGAGCGCGGCCAGGGCGGACAGCAGGGCCAGCCCCTTGGCGAAGCTGCGGCTGGGGGCGTTCGACAGCCCGAGCCGGCCGACCGCCAGGCACATCAGCCCGAGCAGGATGGGCACCGCCGCCACCAGCACCGGCACGGCCACATAGTACGGCACCCCGTTCAGCCCGGGGAACTCGCCGTCCGGCAGCAGCGGCTTGTTGGTGAAGTGTTCGGCGACCAGCATGCCCGGCAGGGCCAGGGCCGGGATGAGGAACAGGAAGGTGGCGAACGACACCCACCCGAGGCCGGCCTTCGCCCGCCGCCACGCCTTCACCAGCCCGTCGCTCGCCCCGCCGCCGGTCATGGCAGCCCCTTTACGGGCGAACGGGTCGGTCGCCTGCCGGGCCGGCTTGTCGCTCATCATCGGCACGGACTCCCGCACCGGCTTGGGGGCGTCGGCGAACCCGGGGATGGACGCGCGGGCGGCATCCCCGCCCGGCGGCGGGCCGACCTGCGGGCCGACGGCGAAGTCGCCGAACGACGGCGACCGCCCGCCTTTGCCGGCCGGCGGGTCGGGCAGGTTGGCGGCCGACGCGCGGGCCGCATCCAGCGGCGGGATGGGCAGAATGTTCCCGCACGTCGGGCACCGCCCGCGCTTCCCGCCGGCGTCGTCCGGGGCGTGCAGCATGCCGCCGCAGTTGGCACAGGACACCTTGATCGGCATGACACCCTCGGGAGCGGAGTGAACGGGAAGCGGGTTGCCGACAGTGTACGGCGGCGGACACCGGCCGGCACGCCGGAACGGGCGGAAGACTCTGCGAAATGGGCCGGTTGTGCCGGCTGTTAGCGTGGTTCCGGCCGCGGCCAACTCGGGTCGTACTGAAGGGAGAAGATCTCCTGCACCCGCTCGGCCCGCGGGCCGGTCCGCAGCAGCGTCTCCACCGCCGACCGCAGGCGGGCGATCCGCGGATCGTTCCCCGCCGCGTCCGCCCCGACCCCGCGGTCGAAGCGATCGAAGATGGCCGCCACGTCGAGCAGCTTGCACCGGGCTTCGAGGAAGTAGGCGTCGAGGGCGGCGGCGGCGGGCAGCGGGGACATGGCCGGGGGTCCGGGAGTCGGGGGCGGTCCGTTTCCGGCATCGTAGCCCGAACCGATGTCCGTGGCACCGGCGGCCCGCCGGTGTTTCGACCCCACCGGCGGGCCGCCGGTGCCACGAAGACAGGTTACATGGACGCGAGCTTCTTCCGCCGGCTCAGCCGCGGGAACAGTTGCCCGCCCAGCCACCCGCCGACGGCCACCACCGCGAACACCGCCAGTCCGGTCGCCGCCGCCGTTTCAGGCGCCGACTCCGTCACCCCGAGTTTCTCGACCAGGAAGGCGATCGGCGGCAGCGGGCCGTCCGGCACGATGGCGTTCAGCCCGATCACCCCGGCCGCGGCCAGCAGCCCGGCCAGCAGCCCGTGCCGCAGCCCGGTGCCGGTGCCCGCCCCGGCGGCAAACCCGCCGAGCATGACCAAGAAGGCGGCGAGCTGCGCGTCGATTCGCGCCGTGGCCCCCGGCCCGCTCACGTTGAACAGCCCCTTCGGCATCATCACCATGCCGGTCCGCACCCAGTCGGCGGCCAGCACCCCGCTGGCGGCCACCGTCGCCCCGATGAGTACCTGGATCCACCCGGTCGGGCGGGCCACCTGTTTCTTCCCTTCGCCCGGCTTCAGGCGGATGAGCGAGCTGTTCCGCGTTGACTCCGGCACCGGCAGCTCCTTCGCCCCCGGCCACACCCGCTCGCCCACCCACGCCGCCACCCCGCTCACCACCGCCATCGCCAGCACCAGCCCGCCCCGCACCAGGGTCACGTCCGCGTGCGGGTAGCAGTCCACCGCCAGCCACGCCACCCCGCCGGCCAGCCCGACCAGCAGTCCGCCGCCGAACCCGACGTGCCGCCCGGCCCCGGCCAGCAGCCCGCCGACCGCCCCGGCGATCAGCCGCAAGGCGAAGTGGACCCACACCGCCGTCTCCGGCGGGAGGGCGGACCCGCTCAGCTCGGCCGCCCCGCCCACCCACTCGCTCAGCGCCAGGTGGACGCCGAGCGCGATCACCACCCCGACCGTCAGCCGGCCGGCGAACGACGTGTGGATGGCCGACGGCGGGGTGTCGATGAGCGACCGCGGCATCACCTCGGCCGCCTCGGCCGGGGCGAGCAGCCGGCTGCTGCACCGCGGGCACCGGCCGGTGGCCGGGTGTTGGGTGTGACACTTCGGGCAGAACAGGTACATGATCGCACCGCGGACCGAACGGCGTGGGCTTCGGGCGCGAAAGTGTAGAACACGAATCGGCGTTCGCGCCGGCCATAGAATCCCGGCATGGGCGGAACCGGACGGGCGGGGGTGTGGGCGGCGTGCAGCGTGGCGGCGGCCGTCGGTCTGGTCGCGGCGCTGGCGGTGCGGGAGCGAACCGCGGCGCCGGCCGACGCCCGCCCGCTGGTGGTGTACGCCGCCGCCAGCCTCCGCCCGGCGTTCACCCGCATCGCCGCCGACTACGAGGCCGACACCGGGCAGCGGGTGGAGCTGCGGTTCGGGGCGTCCGAGGAGATGCTCACCCGCGTGCGACTGCCGGCCGCCGCCGACCCCGGCGACCTGTTCGCCCCGGCCGACGAGAGCTATGTGACCGCCGCCGACCGGCTCGGGCTGGTCGCCGAATCGCACCCGGTGGCGCGGATGCGGGCGGTGCTGCTACTCGCCCCCGGCCGGCCACCGGTGACCACCTGGAACGACCTCGCCAGCCGTGACCTGCGAGTGTCGCTCGCTAATGAAGCGGCCGCGATCGGCCGGCTCACCCGCCAACGGCTGACCGCCACCGGGTTGTGGCGGGAACTCGAACCACGAGTGCGGGGGGCGGCCACCGTCACCGACTCGGCGAACGCGGCGAAGCTTGGGGCGGTGGACGCGGCGATCGTGTGGGACGCGGTCGCTCGGCAGTACCCGGACCAACCGACGGTCGAGTTGCCGGAGCTGGCGGGCATCGAAGCCGAGGTGCGGGTGGCGGTGCTGAGGCAGTCGGCCCGCCCCGCCGACGCCGAGCGGTTCCTGCGGTTCGTCCTCGATCGTGAGCGTGGGTTGAAGCACTTCCGCGACCTCGGGTTCCGGGTGGTGGAATGAAGTCCGACCGCCCGTTCTTCGTCGCCTTTGCCGCCCTCGGCGGGGTGTACGTCCTGCTCGTCGCCGCCCTGCTGCTCGCCGACCTGCTGTACCTGTCGCCGTCGGCGATCCTCGCCGCCCTCCGCGACCCGCACATCCGCTCGGCCGTGTGGCTCAGCCTGCTGTCCAGCTCGCTCGCCGCCATCCTCAGCGTGTGGGTGGCGGTGCCGCTCGGGTACCTGCTCGCCCGCACCCGCTTCCCCGGCCGCGGGGTGGTCGAGTTCCTCGTAGACGTGCCCATCGTGCTCCCCCCGCTGGTGGTCGGCCTCAGCCTGCTCATCCTGTTCCAGACGGCCGCCGGACGGTGGGTGCAAGGGTTTCTCCCCGTCACGTATGCGGTGCCGGCGGTGGTGCTGGCGCAGTTCGTGGTGAGCGCGGCGCTGGCCGTCCGCACCGTGCGGGTGACGTTCGAGCAGCGGTCGGGCCGCACCGAGGACGTGGCCCGAGTACTCGGCTGCACCCGCTGGCAGGCGTTCTGGCGGGTGAGCGTGCCGGAGGCGCGGCGGGGCATCCTGGCCGCCGGGGTGCTGGCGTGGGCGCGGGCGGTGGGCGAGTTCGGCCCGGTGCTGGTGTTCGCCGGCGTCACCCGCGGGCGGACGGAGGTGCTGCCGACGGCGGTGTACCTGGAGCTGAGTGTTGGGAACGTGGAGGCGGCGGTGGCGATCGCGGCGCTGATGATCGCGGCTTCGGCGGCGGTGCTGGCGATCATGCGTCGGCTCCAGTAGGGTGGGTTCCGGCGGCCGGGCGAACACGGCGTCACTCGCGCCGGGGGATGTCGGAGTCGACGAGAGCGGCCGGCGGGGCGAGCCGCGGGTCGCTCGGCGGCGGCAACACCTCCCCCGCCCGCCGCTTCCGCTCGCGGCCGATCATGTCGGTGGCGTACTCCCGCGCCTCGGCCCGGGTGATGGTGATGTCGAACCCGTCCTCGTCCTCCCACGACTGGAGCACCTCGCGCACCCGCTCCACGTACACCTCGAACGGGTCCGCCCGGTTCACGGGTCGTGCTTCGCCGCGAGCGGCGGGGACAGGCAGCGGGTCGAGCGGCGGGAGCGGCTCCAGCACCGGCGGGCGTTCGGTGCCGGCGACCCTCCGCCCGTGCCGCAGGCGGGTCTTCTCGAAGTCCAGGATCATGCCGGCGGCGGTCTGCACGACCTTCGGGTCGTGGTGCGTCAGTTGTCCCTGTAGGGCCAGGACGGCGGCGAACACCGCGTCCGACAGCAGCGCGGACCGGCCCTCGGCCGAGGCCGGCAGCGGGGGTAAGGTCCTGGCCGGTTCGCTCAGGTACGGGGCGATGCGGTTCGGGGTGGCGGAGGTGGCGACCATGTCTGGCCCTCGACTTGGACGGGTGTACTTAGTAGTATAATGTACAGTAATCCGGAAAGCAAGTCGGCCGGTGAAACTTGTTACACAGGCGGTGACGTGGTGTGCCCGTAGGGTGGGTCCGTCGGCGGCAACCTGCGCGACCCGCGTCGAGAAAGCCCGTGGGTCGCGCCGGCTGCCGCCGACGGACCCACCCTACACCCGCCGGTAATCTGAAGTGACCGAAGAATTACGGAACGAATTTGACCGTGGCTGAATCTGTTGTTACTGTGGGCGAATGTGCCGCCGGCGTTAGGTGGCGCCGGCGGTGTAGGTTGCGCCGCGCGGTGCAAGCGAATACTCGTTCGGCGGCAGAGAGCTTCTTCCATGGATGAGGTGTCATGAAAGAGTCCTGCTTCGTCGTCATGGCGATCGGCGACCAGACGTACAACGGCGAAACCGTGACTGCGGCCAGCCTCAAGGACGCCTACACCAACGTCATCAAGGAAGCACTGCTCCAAGCCCGGCCAGGGCTGGACGTGGTGCGATCTGACGAGGTCGCCGTGCCGGGCACGATCACCACAGACATTCTCACCCGGCTGATGCACAGCACGTTCGTGGTTGTTGACATCACTTACCCGAACCCGAACGTGTTCTACGAGCTTGGCATACGCCACGCTTGCAAGCCCGGCACGCTCCTGATCCGGGACGCTGAAGCCCCCGTTAAGGCCCCGTTCGATGTCTCACACCAGCGGTACATCGAGTACCACAAAACACCCGCCGGCATCAAGTCACTGGCAAGCGCTCTCCGCGACAGCTTCGCTTGGTATGACGCTAATGCTGGGGAGCCGGACAACCAACTCCTCTCGCTGGCGAAGCTCATCCACTACAGCTTCCCGCAGTACGGCCGGGAGGTTCAAGATGAGGCCGCCGACAACTTCTCCGAGTTGCTGAGCATGATGCTCACCAACCCCGAGTTGCTGGCCCTCACCACTGACAAGGGGCTATCCGAGGAAGAGAAGGGGCAGCGGATGTTGCAGGCACTGTCCGGCAACCCGCGGCAGGCGAAGAAGATGCTCAAACTGTTTGTCAACATGGGCCTGCGAGGCAAGTAAGGCACGTCGAACCAGGTACTACAGCAGTCCGGGGCCGCAAGTTCGCTTTCCGAGTGTGTAGCCTTCCGAGCGACCCCGGCTGCTGAACTGTGTCGTTCACCCGATCTCTTTCGCCAAGTCGTAGATCTGCTCGATGTCGAACACCGCGTCGGAGCGGGTGAACAGCGCCTTCACCGCCGCCTTGTGGATCTTCATCTTCGTCCCGCCGACGCCCAGCGCGCCGTAGCACCAGCAGTCGTCCCGGTTGGTCGCCTGGTCGTTCAGCTCGACCCCCTCGATGCCGGCTGGCGGAACGCCGTTCAGGTCGATCGCCACCCGCAGAGTGTCGCACGCGATGCGGTGCTTGGCCGGCAGCATCATCACCCCCGGCGCGCCAGCGGCGATCACGATGTTCCGCTCGTCCAGAGCGTCCTCGGCGTCGCCGCCGCCGGCGGCCACCGCCTCCACGTTCGCCTTCGGCACCTGCTTGCGGATGCCGGCGGCCACCGCCTCCGCCCGCTCCTTCTGCCGGCTGGCGATCCGCACATGCCCGCCGGCGGCGGCCAAGAGCCGCGCCGCCCGCTGGCCGACCGGCCCGGTCGCCCCGAGCACCAGCGAGTTCGCCGACGACAGGTCGATGTGCCGGCCGGCCGCCACCACCGCGGCGGCGGCGGTGGTGTTCGCCCCGTTGCTGTCCAACATGACCGACACGCTCAGCCCGAACATGGGCATCAGGTGCTTCCGCACCTCGGCCAGCACCGTCTCGCCGGCCGCCACGTCCGACCCGCCGACGAACACGGCCGTCCGCATCAGGTCCTTCTTGCCGCGGGTGAAGATGCACCCGTGGACGAGCGGCATGACCGCGTCCGGCTTCACCCCGCCGTAGCTGAACAGGTGCTGGACGCCGGAATCGACGGCCACCACCCGGTCGAACACGCTCGGGTGCGGGTCGGTGTCCAGGTGCAGCAGGACGGTGGGCTTGTCCATCGGGTCTCCTCAGAAAGACTAACCACAGAGGCACAGAGACACCGAGAAGACCCGAATAGTTCCGAAGAACTGTTCTCTGTCTTCTCGGTGTCCCTGTGCCTCTGTGGTTAATCTGCCTGCGTTATTTGGCGCCGAACGGGTGCCGCTCTTCCTTCCGCTTCAGGATCTCGTCGATCTTCGGCTCGCCGGTCATGGCGTGCTTGATGGCCAGCTTGGTGGCCTCGTAGTTGTACTGGTAGATCTTCTTGTCGTCGGCCGCGTCCCAGTGGATGAACACCCCGCACACGATCACGTACTCGTCCGCCTTGTCCTTCGGGATGACCCCGGCGGCCACGCTGTCCGTCACCGCCCGCGCCACCGCCTCCTGGGCCGGGCCGAACATCTGCACCGCCTGCTTCGCCCCCTTGATGGTCACTTTGGTGATCATCACCGTGGCCGGCTTGCAGATCAGGTTCGGGGTGATGACGGCCAGCAGGTTGGAGTGCCCGTGGCTCTGGGTGGCGAGGGCGTTGGCGAACGCGATCCCGACCGGGCCGGCCTTGTCGCCGATGAGCAGGTCGATGTGCGCGATCTCGTTCCCGTCGCCGACCAGACCTTCGCCGATGAACATGCTCATGCCGAGCCTCCGTGTGGGGGGTGAGGGACCGCCGGGGCGGTTGGCGACTGGTGTACGGCGCTACCGCCAGAACGCCCACCACCGCGGTCGGCGGAGGGTGATCGTGTGCTTCACGAAGTCAATGGTCAGCACCCTGCCCTCGAAGAAATCACGACCGAGTAGGCCGTGGCCGTCGAACGTCGCCGGTAGTTCGACCGCCGCCACGATCAGAGTGGTGGTGTGGTTGAGTGCCGACAGCGGGAGGATGCGGAGGATCGGAACCAACTGCACACCGGTCGCTGTGGTCATCCTCGACCGTGTCACGTTCTTCGTCAGGTCGTAGCCGATGTAGCTGAGGACCGAGGCGCGAATGATCGTCCGCGTCGATCCGGTATCGACCGCGAGCCGAACCCGGGTCTGCCCGGCCGGCCCGAGGATCGTGCCGTACACGAAGATGGACGTCAGTCGTGGGTCGAATCGTCCATCCATACGCTCACGCAGTAAAAGGGCTCGGGGTGCAGTTGACCGGCGAAGGTGATGGCCGAGTCGGCCAGGGGGTGTTCCATGAGCCGGCGGTCGAACTCATCACGATCCGCGTGATGCCACACCACATGGCCGCCCAGCACGTCGTTCAATGCGTCCACGCGAGGTCGATCCAGCAGCACCCACTCGTTCGGGTACTTGGCCTCGATCTCGGCCATCGTCAGGTACGGTTCGCCCACGGGTCGGCCCTCCGGGTACTACCCCGATTCTAGCCGATCAGCTTGCGGTAGTCGGTCATCAGGTGGGCGTTCACCCGCGCCATCACCGCCCCCCACACCTTCTCCTTGATGTCCATCGACAGCAACCCCTGCACCATCCCGCCGGCCGCCTCGGCCATGTAGCTGATCAGGTTGGCGTCGGTCGCCCCGGCCGGCAGCGGGTGGCCGGCGTGGACGAACTCGTTCGCCGCCAGGCTCATCATCGGCAACAGCGGCACCGGGTCCGGGCCGTTGGCGTACCGGGCGATCTTGTTCCCGAACTCCCGCTCGAACGCCTCGGCCACCACCTTGTTCCCGACCATCGGCGCGCCGAACGTGTACACCTGGTGCGGCATCATCGTCTTGCGGAAGAACAGCCACGACGCCATCAGCGCCAGCGCCCCGCCCAGGCTGTGCCCGGTGATCCAGAAGCACCGCTCCTTCTCCTTCTGCGCCTCGCGCACCGCCGCGTACAGCGGCTCCCAGATCTCGGTGATGGCGTTCACGAACCCCTGGTGCCAGCGGGCGCCCACCCCGGCCGCCACGAACTCGGTGGACAGCGGGCCTTGCGGCTGGATGAGCAGGTTGTCGGCGTTAGTCAGGAACCAGTCCTTCAGCCCGTCCACGGTGATCGGCGCCTCGCTCCCGCGGAACGCCACCACCAAGTTAGAGTCGTCGGTGCAGACGTACGCCTGGGTGTTGTCCACGCTGACCAGCTTGGCCGTCAGCCCGAGTTCGGACTGGATCTGCGGCCCGCCTTGGTCCTGGGGCAGGTACGCCAGGTCACAGGCGACGGCGAACACGCGGGCGTTACCCGGATCGCCGAAGGCGTCTTCGGTGAGCGGCATGGGGGAGTCCTTCGAGGGTCAGAGACGGTTCCAATAGTGGTCCGGCGGTACCGGACCGCGGGCCGCCACAGAGGGCGGCCCCTACAAGCACCCGATTTGTAGGGGCCGCCCTCTGT
>JALHQU010000001.1:0-26050 GCA_022841795.1 Fimbriiglobus sp. | reverse complement strand
CCAATAGTGGTCCGGCGGTACCGGCCCGCCGAACGCCTTCGGCGTTCGGCTTCTCAGTTGTTGAACTTGCGGTTGTCCTTGTCCTTGCTCTTCCAGTCGCGGAGGGCGGCGCCGGGCACCGGCGGGGTGAGGCCGCGGAAGTCGATCTCGGTCAGCTTGCAGTCCGGGTTGTCCAGGACGAACTTCTTCACCCCGTCGGCGGTCAGCTTCGATTTGGAAGCGTACAGCCGGGTGAGCTTGGGCAGCTTCACCAGCCGTTCGAGGGTGGCGTCCGTCACCTGCGAGTTGCTCAGGTCCACCTCCCTTAGCTCGGTCTGCTCGGCCAGCGCCGCCGCGTCCTCGTCGGTCACGTCCGCGTTCGCCCACTGGACGACCGCGTACCTGGTGCCCGTCTTCAGCTTGGCGTACTCGTCCCGCACCGCCCCGGTGAGCGTCAGCCGCTCTTCCACCTGCCCGCTCGCCGTCGTCTTCTTCTCCTCCTGGGCGGTGGTCTGCACCGGCGGCGGGTACAGCTTGTTGTACACCGGCACGAACAGGGCCACCGACACCCCCGAAACGATCAGGAGTACCGGCACGATGGCCTTGCGGAAGAACCCGGTGCGGATCGCCACGATCAGCAGCCACAGCAGGCCGATGAGCAGCAGCGCCCCGCCGACGGCGAGCAGTGGGAGGGTGAGCTTTTCGGGCATCGGACGGGCACCAGAGATGAGGGCGGTTCGACGGGTGTGAATATACCGGCGGGCGGGGATGGCCGGAACGGGCCGGGGCGGAATTCCGCGCAACTTCACGGGCGAAATCCTGTTGACAGGACAGGGCGGAGACGGCATCGTCCGCCGCTCACCGTGGGGGGAGTACGGACATGACCACGCGACGAATCGTGATGCTGGTTGGGGCGGTGCTGGCGGTCGCGCCGGTCGGCTGCTCGACCATGAACCAGACGGAGAAGGGCGTGCTCGGCGGCGGGGCCATCGGCGCCGGCGTGGGCACGCTCATCGGCCACGCCACCGGCAACCCGAAGACCGGGGCGGTGGTCGGCGGGCTGCTCGGCGCCGGCGTCGGCGGGGCGATCGGCAACGAGGCCGACCGGAAGGACGAGGAGAAGGCGGAGCTGCGGCAGGTGGCGGCCGACCAGGCGTACGCCGGCGCCCAGCCGAACCGCATCGACGAGATCATCACGCTGGTGCAGCAGGGGCAGAGCGAGTCGGTCATCCTGAACCACATCCAGAACAACCGGATGACGTTCCACCTGAGCGTGGCCGACCTGAACACGCTCAAGGCGAACAACGTGCCCGACCGGGTGATCGCGGCCATGCAGAACAGCGGGCGGATGAGTGCGGCCCCGCGGTCGAACCGGCCGATCGTGGTGCGGCAGGTGGTTCACGAGCCGGTGTTCGTCGCCCCGCCCCCGCCGCCGGTGATGATCGTGGACCCGTACTACCCGCCGCCGATGGTCGGGGTGAGCGTCCGCGGGCGGTTCCGCTGAGTTGCCTCCCGGTCGGCCCGTTCTACGGTTCCGAAACGACCTCCGGAACCCGGGCCATGAACTGTCGGAACTGCGGGGCGGCGATGCAGCCGGTGGGCGGGGCGGCGTACTTCCGCTGCCGGTACTGCGGCACGTTCGAGTTCCCGACGACGAACGACGACCGCGTCGCCACCCTCGGCGAGTTGACGCAGTTCCCCTGCCCGGTGTGCGGCAAGGCGCTCGGCAAGGCGGCAGTGGAGGGGCACACCGCCTGCTTCTGCCACACCTGCCACGGCGTGCTCACCACCAACGCCGAATTCACCGGCATCCTGCTCAAGCTGCGGGCCGAGTACACCGACCGCCCGTCCGTCCCGCGGTCCATCGACCCGGTCGAACTCCGCCGGCGGGTGGACTGCCCGAAGTGTCAGCGGGTGATGGACACCCACCCCTACGGCGGCGGCGGGAACGTGGTCATCGACACCTGCGGCCGCTGCCACCTGATCTGGCTGGACGCCGGGGAGATGGAACTGATCGCCCGGCACAAGACGAAGAACGGCACCCTCGGGCCGGGTGCGGGTCTGCTGGTGGCCCAGCACAGCGGCCCACCACAGGAGCCGCCGTCCAACCTCCGCTGGGCGTGGGACGACGAGAAGCGGCACGATGAGTTCGGCGATGGCGTATCCCTGTGGGACCTGTTCCGCCGGCTGTTCTGACCGCGAAATCACCTCTCTCGTTCGCTCCGGATCGGGTACGCTATCGGCACCTCGTTCCGGAGCCTCCCCATGCGCCTCTCCGTCGCACTCGTTCTGCTCGCTTCCCCCGTTCTCGCCGCCGACCCGCAGAAGCCGGACAAGGACGGGTTCGTCCCGCTGTTCAACGGCAAGGACCTGACCGGGTTCCTGAACCTGAACTGCGGGCCGAAGACGTGGACGGTGAAGGACGGCGAACTCATCACCTCCGGCACCCCCTACGGGCTGCTGCGGACGGACAAGCAGTACGAGAACTTCGAGGCCGAGTTCGAGTGGATGCACACGAACACGAAGGAGGTGGGCAACTCCGGGTTCTTCGTGTGGTGCGATCCGCTGCCGCAGGTGGGCGGGCCGTACACCCGCGGCATCGAGGTGCAGGTGCTGGTGAACCTGACGTACAAGGACAAGGAGGGGCGGACGACGGCCAGCAGCCACGGCGACCTGTTCAGCGTGAGCGGGGCGAAGTGCAAGCCGGACCGCCCGCACCCGGCCGGGTGGGAGCGGTGCCTGCCGAGCGAGAACCGGGCGAAGGGCGGCGGCGAGTGGAACCACTACCGGGTGGTGGCGAAGGACGGCCGCGTCACCCTGGCGGTGAACGGCAAGGAGGTGTCCGGGATCAGCGACTGCACCCCGCGGAAGGGATACCTGGCGTTCGAGAGCGAGGGGGCGGAATGCCGCTACCGGAATATCCGGATCAAGGAACTGCCCACCAGCAACCCGAAGCCGGAGCAGGCGGCGAAAAATGACGAGGGGTTCCTGCCGATCTTCAACCACACCGACCTGACCGGGTGGAAGACTGCCGACGGGGCGTGGAAGGTGGCCGGCGGGGTTCTGAAGTGTAGCGGCAAGGCTGACCTTACCTTGGCCGCCGTGCCGGAGCGATTCGAGTTGATCTTCGACTGGAAGGGGCCGGCCGAGATGCAGGTGAAATCGGCCGCCGGCCTGACGTACAAGGTGGCCAAGGCCGGCGAGTGGAACCGGCAGCGGGTGACGGTAGGCGGGGGTAACCCGTCGCTGGCGTTCGTCGCGGCGGACAAACTGGAACTCCGCAACGTGTACGTCCGCGAGATCAAATGACGCCGCTCGCGGCGTTGCCTGTCGGCCGGCGGTGGGGGAGAATAGGGTGAACCGCACTGGGAGCGACCATGACCCCAACCGCCACTCGAACCGGACTGCCCGCCGACCTGATCGAGCGGGTGAACGCCCTCACCCCGGAACAGCGGGACGAGTTGTTCGAGCTGACCTGTTTGGTGGACATGCCGTCCGACCCGCGGACCGAAGAGCAGTTGATGGCCGATCTGGTTCGGGATGCCGAACTCGCGGACGCCGGGCTTCTCCCCTCCCTCACCCGCGAACAGGCGAAGGAACAGGTGCGGAAGGAACTCCGCGAGAAGTACGGGTTCGAACTGTGAACCTGGTCCTCCGGCCTGCTCACCCGATCCGCTGTCTTGTTAGCCCGACGCGCCAGTGAGGGGTGAACTTGACCCTCGCTGGCGCGTCGGGCTAACTACCTCGCCGTGATCGACCGCCGACTACACTGATCGCCACGCCTCGCCGAGTGAATCCATGCTCACCCCGCACCTGCCGCCGTCCGTCGCCCGCCGCTGGTTCCTGCAACAGTGCGGGGTGGGGGTCGGCGCCGCCGCCCTGTCCGCGCTGATGCACTCGGACGGCTACGCCGCGGACACCACCAACCCGCTCGCCCCGAAGGGGCCGCACTTCAAGCCGAAGGCGAAGCGGGTGATCTTCCTGTTCATGGCCGGCGCCCCCAGCCACCTGGAGCTGTTCGACAACAAGCCGAAGCTGAAGGAGCTGGACGGCACCCTGCCGTCGCCGAAGCTGCTGGAGGGGTACCGGGCGGCGTTCATCAACCCGAACTCGAAGCTGCTCGGGCCGAAGTTCAAGTTCGCCAAGCACGGGCAGAGCGGGGCGGAGATTTCGGAACTGCTGCCGCACACGGCCAAGATCGCCGACGACCTGTGCATCGTCCGCAGCATGGTGACGGACGCGTTCAACCACGCCCCGGCCCAACTGATGATGAACACCGGGGCGGTGCAGTTCGGCCGCCCGAGCTTCGGCGCGTGGACCCTGTACGGGCTGGGCAGCGAATCCAAAGACCTGCCCGGGTTCGTGGTGTTCAGCACCGGGCAGAAGGGGCCGAGCGGGGGGAACGCCTGCTGGGGCAGCGGGTTCCTGCCGACGGTATACAACGGGGTGCCGTTCCGCGTCGGGGCCGAGCCGGTGCTGTACCTGAACAGCCCGAAGGGCATCGACGCCGGGTTGCAGAAGGACACGCTGGACACGATCAGCGCGCTCAACCGTATGAAGCTGGACGAGACCGGCGACCCGGAGATCGCCACCCGCATCGCCTCCTACGAGATGGCCGGGCGGATGCAGACGGTCGCCCCGGAGGTGATGGACCTGTCGAAGGAGGACAAGAAGACGCTGGAGCTGTACGGCGCCGAGCCGGGCAAACCGACGTTCGCCAACGCCGCCCTGCTCGCCCGCCGGCTGGTGGAGAAGGGGGTGCGGTTCGTGCAGATCTACCACGAGGCGTGGGACCAGCACGGCAGCCTCGTGGCCGACCTGAAGAAGAACTGCAAGAACACCGACCAGGCGTGCGCCGCCCTGATCACCGACCTGAAGGCCCGCGGGCTGCTGGACGACACCCTGGTCATCTGGGGCGGGGAGTTCGGCCGCACCCCGATGGTGCAGGGCGGGAACGACGGGCGGGACCACCACCCGAACGCCTTCACCATGTGGTTCGCCGGCGGCGGCATCAAGGGCGGCCAGACCATCGGGGCATCGGACGAACTCGGGTTCAACGTGGTGGAAGACAAGGTTCACGTCCACGACCTGAACGCCACCCTGCTGCACCTGCTCGGGTTCGACCACGAGAAGCTGACGTTCAAGTTCCAGGGCCGCCAGTTCCGCCTCACCGACGTGCACGGCGAGGTGGTGAAGAAGCTGCTGGCGTAGGATGGGCCGATCGGGTTCGGCTTGCTGTGGTGGCGACCAAGCGGCGTCCCCCACCGCCCGGACGGTCGTTGGACGGGCACAGCCGCTCGGGGTAGAACTATCATCGGCGGGGTGACGGTCGTCGAATGACGGGCGGTCGGGGCGAGGACTATGCACGAAGTGCTTCTCGACGAGCGGCTGACGGCGGTGCGGAAAGTGATCGCCGCCCACGCCGATCCGACCGTCCTCGACCGCCCGCTCGCCACCTGGGTCCGACCCCACGACCGCCACCTCCCGCGGGCGTTCCTCGGCCGCCCACTCCGTGACATCTTGGCCCTCTCCTTCGACCAGATCGCGGCGACGCCGGGCGTCGGTCTCGGCCGCATCGGGAAGTTGTTGGACGTGCTGGAACGGGTCGTCGCGCGAGCGGAGGAGGTGCAGTCGGCCGACCCACAGTTCGTGGCCGGCTGGACGGCCGCGCTCGCGCTGATCGACGGGCCGGTGACGGGCGAGGTGACCGAAGAGATGTGGATGGGGTGGTGTCACACGGTCCGCGCCCATCGGTTGGAGCAGGAACCACTCGGGCGGTTCGCCGCCCGCCTGAGCGACCTGCCGAAAGGGGTGTGGACCGCCCCGCTGAGCGTGTACACCGCCCGCCCGCTGTACGCGGTGCGGGAGCTGCCCGCCCACGGCCCGTTGCGGGTGCGGGTGGTGCTCGACGTGTTCGCCGGCATCGCCCACACCCTCGCCGGGTGCGGGACCAAAGCCCCCCTCGCCGTCCGCCTCCTCCACCCGACCGTCCGCGACCTGATCGGGTGGGCCGAAGGGGTACTCCGGTCGGACACCGTTCGGGACGTGCGGGGGGTGCGCGACGGGTTCGTCACCCCGCTGCTCGCCCTGCTCGAGGCGGACCTGGGGAAGGGCGCGGCGGCGGTGGTACGGCGGCGGGCAGGGGTGGACGGCCCGCGCGAGACGCTGCACGCCATCGCCCTCGATCTGGGCCTCACGCGGGAGCGGGTGCGGCAGATCGAGGCGAAGGCGGGCGAGGCCATGCGGGTGCGGTGGCCGGACGGCCGCTACCTGCTGGACACCGTGTACACGCACCTGCGGGCGGCGGACGGCGGCGGCCCCCACCTCGACCTGTTGCATTCGGTCCTGGACGCCTGCTTCGCCGTCGAACTGGTGTGCGGTCGGCCGCGGGCGGAGGTGCTGGCCGCCTGGGAGTGGGCCGGGCAGGGGAAGCGAACGCCGATGGACGAGGCGGGGGTACGGGGGTGGGCGGCGGAGCAGTTCCCGGATCTGCCGGCCGAGGTCGTGTGCCGCTGGCTGGAGGACGAAGGGATGCGGCACTCCGTCGCCGGCGACCCGCTGTACTTCAGCACCGACCCGCTGGACCGCCTCCTCCGCCACCTGCTCACCCACCCCGACCCGATGCCGGTGCCCACGGCGGGGGAGTTCCTCGGCGGGGACGAGCGGAGCGTGCGGGCGCGGCTGACCCACGACCCGCGATTCCTCGAAGACGACCTCCGGCAGGTGCACGCGGCCGAGCGGTGCGGGTTCGCCCGGGTCGACGGGCGGTGGCTCCTGCGGCTCGCCCCGTTCGCCGGCGTCAGCCGACGAGCGAAGACGGTCGGGGTGGGCGAACTGGTCCACCTGATCGTCGGCGGCCTGACCCACTCCGGCGTGTGCGACGCCACCGTCTGGGGCGTCCACCGGTTCACCGGCGATCTACTCCGGCGGGTGCACGGGGTGGCCTTGCCGGCCGTCCTGACGCCGTTCGTGTTCGCCGCCGTGCTCGTCGCCCACTCGAACGGACTGGTCCACCACATGCCGCGGCGGCGACTGCGGTGGGAGTCCGCCGACGGGTCGGTGCCGGTGCGGGGAAAGCGGGGGTGGGTGGACCGGGTGGCCACCGACGCGGGCGTGCCCCTCACCCTGGACGAACTCGACGCCGCCCTCCGCGGCCGGTTCCAGGACTACGAACGGTACGTCCTCCAACAACTGCTGGTGAAAGACGACGACGACGGCGACGGCGACACCGGGTACGGATACCGACTGGTGCCCGGCGTCAACAACCGGGTGCCGGCCCTCCTCCTGCCCGCCGGGTGGGAGTACGACCCGGCCCGGATGAACGTGTCCGCCGGGGTACGGCGGGCGGCGACGGACATCGTCGGGTGGAGTAAGAAATCCCCGTTCCCGAAACAGCACCTCCAGCGGGTGCCGTGGATGATCCATCTGTGCGACCACTTGGCGGGCGGGCGGATGCGGTGGCGCGAGACGCCCGCCCGCCGGCGAAATAAGGCCCCCAAGTAGTCAATGTGGGGACGGGCGGGCTTGAACGTTCGGGCCGTAATCCGCTCGTTGCCAACCGATATCCCATTCCGACACTGTTTCTTCCGGCCGAATCGGAATGATTCCGGACAGGGGGTGGCGCCCCCGGCCGGAATCATTTTCGCTGACAGGTCGCGCCGCCGGCGGCGGTACGATCCTGTCTACAATCTGTGAAACGCAGATCCTCCCGGAGCAACCCGTGACTCCACGTCTGTTGGCGGCGCTGCTCGCCCCTGCACTGCTCCTCGCCGGCTGTCGGCCGGGCACCCCGCCGGCGTCCGCCCCGCCCCCGCCGGTCGTCACCGTCGCCCGCCCGCTCCTGCACCCGGTGCAGAATTACAACACGTACAACGGGTACCTGGACGCGGTCGAGGTGGTCGAAATTCGGGCGCGGGTGAAGGGGTTCCTCGAAGAGGTGCTGTTCAAGGAAGGGGACGAGGTGGCGGTCGGCGCCCCGCTGTACAAGATCGACCCGCGGGAGTACGCGGCGGCGGTGGCCAAGAGCAAGGCGGACATCGCGCGGGCGGTGGCCGACCTGGCCAGCGCGAACGCCCAGGTGCAACTGGCCGAGGCCGAACTCGGGCGGCTGAAGAGCCTGGGCACGAACGCCTCCCGCAGCGAGCTGGACCGGGCGACGGCCACGCTGGCGGCGAACAAGGCGGCGGTGGACGTGGCGGTGGCGAACCAGGGGTCGGCCAACGCCGCCCTCCGCACCGCCGAGTTGCAGCTCGGGTACGCCGACATCAAGGCGCCGATCGCCGGGAAGATCAACCGCACCCTCGTCACCCGCGGCAACCTGGTCGGCCAGACGGACACCCTGCTCACCACCATCGTCAGCATCGATCCGGTGTACGTGTACTTCGACGTGCCGGAGAAGGATCTGCTGGAGTACCAGAACGGGGTGGGGGCGTTCGGGGCGACCCGGCAGACCGGCGCCAGCAAGCTGATGGTCGGTTTGGCCACCGAGCAAGGGTTCCCGCACGTCGGGGAGATCACCTTCCGCGAGAACCGGGTGGACACCGGCACCGGCACGGTGAAGCTCCGCGGGGTGCTGCCGAACTCGAAGAACGCGAAGGGCGAATGGGCTCTCACCCCCGGCCTGTTCGCCCGCGTGCAGGTGCCGCTCGGCCCGCCGGCCCCCCGCCCGGTCATCCCCGAAGAAGCACTCATGACCGGCCAGGAGGGGCGGTTCGTGTACGTCATCGGCCCGGAGAACAAGGTGCAGAAGCGGACGGTGAAGGTGGGGGCGGCGGTGTGGCGGGCGCCGCCGGCGGACGACAAGGCCGCCCGCTGGCAACTGTCGGCCGGCCAGCCAGGCAAAGATGGGAAGGCGCCTCCGCCGGGGGTGGTGCGGTCGGTGGTGGCGATCGAGGACGGGCTGACGGCCGACGACGTGGTGATCGTGAACGGGCTGCAGAAGGCCCGGCCGGGCGCCCCCATCGCCCCGGACGAGCGGCAGTTCCAGCCGCCGAAATAGGCGAGCCGGGAGCGTGAGCGACCGGAGGATTCCAAACCTCCGGTCGCTCACGCTCCCGGTCCCCCACTTCCCACTCCGATCGCTCACGCTCCCGGCTCGCCAGGACAAACCCCCATGATCTCCCGCTTCTTCATCGACCGGCCGATCTTCGCCAACGTGATCGCCATCATCACCGTGCTGTTCGGGGCGGTGGCGCTGGTCCGCCTGCCGGTCGAGCGGTACCCGGCCATCACCCCGCCGACGGTGGTGGTGAGCACCGTGTACCCCGGGGCGAACGCCGAGGTGGTGGCGAACACCGTGGCCGCCCCGATCGAGCAGGAGGTGAACGGGGTGGAGGGCATGATGTACATGTCCTCGACCAGCTCGGCCGACGGGTCGTACTCGCTCACCGTCACGTTCGAGATCGGCACCAACCTGGACCAGGCGCAGGTGCTGGTGCAGAACCGCATGAGCGTGGCCGAGCCGCGGCTGCCGGAGGAGGTGCGGCGGCAGGGGGTGACGGTGAAGAAGCAGTCGCCCAGCATTCTGCTGGTGGTGTCCCTCACCTCACCGGGGAAGAAGGAGATCGGCGGCCAGCCGGCCCCGCTGTTCCTGAGCAACTACGCCACCCTGCGGCTGCGGGACGAACTCAGCCGGGTGGAGGGGGTGGGGGAGGTGAACGTCCGCGGGGCCGGCGCCTACGCCATGCGGGTGTGGGTGGACCCGGACAAGCTGGCGTCCCGCCGGCTGACCACCTCGGACGTGACCGCGGCGCTCGCCCGGCAGAACGTGCAGGTGGCCGCCGGGCAGGTGGGCCAGCCGCCGAACCCGTCCGGGCAAGCGTTTCAACTGACCGTCACCACCCTCGGCCGGCTGACCGAGGTGAGGCAGTTCGAGGAGGTGGTGGTCAAGTCCGGGGAGGGCGGGCAGATCGTGTACCTGCGGGACGTGGCGCGGGTGGAGTTGGGGGCGCAGACCTACGACTCGTACACGGAGAAGAGCGGCGAGGGGTCCACCAACATCCTCATCTACCAACTGCCGGGGTCGAACGCGCTGGACGTGGCGAAGCGGGTGGAAGCGGCGATGGAGAAGATCAAGCCCACCCTGCCGGACGGGGTGGAGTACAGCATCCCGTTCAACACCACCAAGTTCGTGGAGCAGGCGCAGAAGAACGTGTACCAGACCCTGCTGGAGGCCGGGGTGCTGGTGCTGGTGGTCATCCTGGTGTTCCTCCAGAGCTGGCGGGCGCTGCTGGTGCCGGCCACCACCGTGCCGGTCACCATCATCGGCGCGTTCATCTTCCTGTACCTGTTCGGGTTCTCGGTCAACCTGCTCACCCTGTTCGCGCTCATCCTGGCCATCGGCATCGTGGTGGACGACGCCATCGTCATCGTGGAGAACGCCAGCCACCACATCGAGAACGGGATGGCCCCCCGCGAGGCGACCATCAAGGCGATGAACGAGGTGACCGGGCCGGTGATCGCCATCACCATCGTGCTGCTGGCGGTGTTCGTGCCCACCGCCTTCCTGGGCGGCATCACCGGGCAGATGTACCGCCAGTTCGCCCTCACCATCGCCGCCACCGCCGTCATCAGCGCGGTGAACGCGCTGACGCTCAAGCCGGCCCAGTGCGCCGCGTACCTGCGGCCGTCGAAGGGGCGGAACCTGTTCACCAAGATCTTCGACTTCTTCTACCGCCCGGTAGAGGCGGTGTACACCTGGATCGTGCGGCAGTTGCTGAGTGTGTGGTGGCTGGTGCTGGTGGCGTTCGTCGGCCTGGTGGTGCTCACCGGCTGGTGGTACCAGACGGTGCCCACCGGGTTCCTGCCGACCGAGGACGAGGGGTACGTCATCTGCGCCGTGCAACTGCCCGACTCGGCGTCGCTCGACCGCACCAACGAGATCACCGACCGCATGAACGCGGTGTTCGCCCGCATGAAGGGCGAGGGCAAGGTGGACGAGTGGTTCACCATCGGCGGGCTGAGCCTGCTGGACGGGGTGAACGCGCCGAACGGGGCCACCGTGTTCGTCGCCTGGACGGACTGGAAGTACCGCACCACCCCGGAGATGCGGCAGGAGGCGCTCAAGAACGCCCTCCAGGGCGAGCTGGCCGGGTACCAGGAGGCGCAAATCTTCGTCATCGTCCCGCCGAGCATCCAGGGGCTGGGGTTCGCCGGCGGGTTCGAGATGAAGATCGAGGACCGCGAGGGGGTGGGGCTGGACGTACTGCTCGACCGCACCCAGGCGGTGATCGACACCGGCACCCAGGCGGCGGGCAGCCCGGTCGCCCCGTTCCCGGCCACCCGCACCACCTTCCGCCCCGGCGTGCCGCAGATCTACCTGCAGATCGACCGCGAGAAGGCGGAGAAGATGGGGGTGCTGGTGAGCGACGTGTTCGCCGCCCTCCAAGCCAACCTGGGGTCGGTGTACGTGAACGACTTCAACCAGTTCGGCCGCACCTACCAGGTGCGGATGCAGGCGGACGCCCGGTTCCGCGCCAACCCGGACCTGCTGCGGCGGCTGGAGGTGCGGAACCGCACCGGCGGGAAGGTGCCGCTCGGCACCCTGCTGTCGGCCGAGCCGGTGGTCGGCCCGCCGGCCATCGCCCGGTACAACCTGTACCCGGCGGCCACCATCAGCGGCGGCACCAAGCCGGGGTTCAGCTCCGGCCAGGGATTGGCGGCGATGGAGAAGGCGGCCGAGGAGGCGCTGCCACGGTCGATGGGGTACGAGTGGACGAGCATCGCCCTGCAAGAGAAGCGGATCGGGGCGACGGAATACAACCTGTTCGGGCTGAAGTTGAGCGTGCCGGAGGCGCTGATCGTCGGCCTGCTGGCGGTGCTGCTGGTGTACCTGGTGCTGGCCGCGCAGTACGAGAGCTGGCTGCTGCCGATGGCGGTCATCCTGGTGGTGCCGCTCGGCCTGCTCGGGGTGGTGGCGGCGGTGGACTGGCGGGGGCTGGAGAACAACGTGTACACCCAGATCGGGGTGGTGCTGATCATCGCCCTGGCGAGCAAGAACGCCATCCTGATCGTCGAGTTCGCCCGCGACCTGCGGCTGAACGGGCGGTCCGTCCGGCAGGCGGCGGTGGAAGCCGCCCGGCTGCGGTTCCGCCCCATCCTGATGACCTCAATCGCGTTCATCCTGGGGGTGGTGCCGCTGGTGTTCGCCACCGGCGCCGGGGCGGCCAGCCGGCAGGCGCTGGGCACCGCCGTGTTCGGCGGGATGATCACCAGCACCGTGCTGGCGGTGTTCTTCGTGCCGGCGTTCTACGTGGCCGTGCAGGGGCTGATCGAGCTGATCAACGGCCCGCCGAAGCCGCTGCCGGGCAAGGAATCGCACGGGATGGCCACGCGGCGGTCGAGCGTCGAGGTGCCGAAACTGCCGCCGGCGGAACCGGCACTGACCTCGCCCGGTCTGGGCGGCAACTTCCTCGCCCGCTGGTTCTCGCGGCTGTTCGGCCGGCGGCCGGGGTGAAATAAGTAGTAGGCACACTCCGTGTGCCGTCATTCCGAACGGCACACGGAGTGTGCCTACTACTTATTTCACCCCGCCATCTCGGCCGTCAGGTTGGCGTTGGTGTACACCGCCTGCACGTCGTCGTTGTTGTCCAGCGCGTCCATCAGCCGGCTGATCCGCTTGCCGATCTCCACGTCCACCTCGGTGTACGCCTTCGGCAACTGCTTCACCTCCGCCTCCATCGTCTCGTACCCGGCGGCGACGATGGCCTCCAGCACGGCGTTGAACTTGGTCGGGTCGGTGGTGACGGCGTACACGCTGTCGTCCTTCTCGAAGTCGTCCGCCTCGGCGTTCAGGGCGGCGGTCATCACCGCGTCCTCGTCCGGGTACTTGCCGGCGTCGATCAGGATCAGCCCCTTGCGGTCGAACAGGTAGCCGACGCACCCCGGCTGGCCCATGTTCCCGCCGGCCTTCTCGAACAGGATCCGCACGTCCCCGCTGGTGCGGGCGCGGTTGTCGGTCAGGGCCTCCACCATGATCGCCACCCCGCCCGGCCCGTACCCCTCGTAGGTCACCTCGTCGAGCGTCTCGCCTTCCAACTCGCCGGTGCCCTTCTTCACCGCCCGCTCGATGTTGTCCTTGGGCATGGACACGCCGCGGGCCTTGTCGATGGCGTACCGCAGCCGCAGGTTGGTGTCCGGGTCGCCCCCGCCCGCCTTGGCGGCGATCATGATGTACCGCGACAGCTTGCTGAACAGCTTCGCCCGCGCCTTGTCCTGCTTGCCCTTGCGAACGGCGATGTTCGCCGAGTGGCTGTGTCCGGCCATGCTCCGAAGTCCTCTGCTCGGTCTGGTGAACTCGCGGCTATCAGTATAGCATCCGGCGTGGTAGGATCGACCGATCGCCGGGCGAGCCGGGAGCGGAGTGGCGAGCCGGGAGCGTGAGCGACCGGAGGTCATGCTCCGGTCGCTCACGCTCCCGGCTCGCCGAGAGGAGTTCCCCATGACCGCGTTGCTGCTCGCGTCGCTCGCACTCGGCGCCCCGGTGCCGAAGGCCGGCGCCTCGGACCTGAAGTGGAAGTTCAAGAAGGGCGACGTGTTTTACGTCCAGCTCGAACAGGAGGCGACCTCGACGGTGAACGGCGCTGGTGTAGGGGGCGCCCAGGGCAGCACGTCCGCCACCACCGTCGTGTACAAGTTCAGTGTCACGTCCGCCGCGGAAAAGGAAACCGTCCTCGACCTGGAGTGCGTGTCCGCCCAGGTGGGGCACGGCATCGGCGGGCAGGCGGCGAAGAAGGAGGACATTAAGGCCGCGGCCGGAAAGACGGTGTCGATCACCCTGGACGCGAAGCAGGCGGTGACGAAAGTGACCGGCGGGGCGGAGTTGGCGAAGGCGGGCGGTTTGGCCGAGCAGTTCCTGACCGAGGACGGGCTGAAGCACACGCTGGCCGACCTGCTGACCGCGGTGCCGGGGAAGGCGCTGGGCAAAGGCGAGAAGTGGTCCGCCGAGACGGAAAGCCCGATGATGCAGGGCCTGACCGAGAAGAAGGAGAGCCGCGGGGTGGTGGACGGCATCACCGACGGGGTGGCGAAGCTGAGCGTCGAGGTGGACCGCACGTGGTCCGGGATGGCGAACGCCGGCGGCGGGGGCGGCGCCGGGCAGGGCATCAACTACAGCCTGAAGGGCGAGAAGGGGCAGGCGACGGTGTGGTTCGACACCAAAACCGGGCGGATGCAGAAGCGGGAGGAGACGTACACGGTGGCCGGCGGGATCAACCTCGGCGGGGGCGGCGGGGCCGCCCAGCAGATCAACCTGTCCGCCAGCGTGAAGAGCACGGTGACGGTCAGCGACAAGCCGCCGAAGGAGTGATTCTCTGGTGAACCCCGACCGCAAGGTCGGTGGGTGTGGGGACGTTTGGCACGCACCCACGAGCCTTGCGGCTCGGGTTCGCCAAGCAACTACTTCCGCACACTGCCGTCCGGTTGCAGCCGCTTCAGGTACTCGTGCCAGTCCTTCTCGAACGCCGGCACGTCCTGGCCGACCAACGCCGCGAACGCCTTCGCCGGGTCGGTGCCGGTGTTCACCGCCGCCAGGAAGTCGTCGAACCCCTTCGTGCCCAGCACCCGTCGCTCGAACGTCACGTAGTGGGCGGCCGCCCACGCCGTCAGGTACGAGCGGTCGGACGCCAGCCGCTCGCCCGCCTGGTCGGTCACGAACGCCTCCTTCCCCGCCCGCAGCAGATCGGCCAGCGGGATCAGGCCGTTCCCCTTGCCCGCCAGCGTGTCCTGCACCCGCTTCAGCCGGTCCGGGTCGGCGTGCCCGATCCGCAATTCGCCGGCCTCGATCACCGGGTCCTCGAACAGTTGAGCCAGCCCCTCGTTCAGCCACCGCGGCAGCTCGCCGGTGCCCTTCCCCGCCCGCACCTCGTCCGCCTTCATCGGCGGGTGGACGAAGTCGGTGACGTAGGCGTGGAACGCCTCGTGGTACAGGATGGCGAACAGCTTGCGGGTGGCCTTGTCGAACGCCGCGTCGTTCGCCCGCTCCGCCGCCCACACCTTATCCCGCTCCTTCTTCACCGCCGCCAGGTACCGCTCCAGCTCCGCCTTCTGCCCCTTGTACAGCTCGCGGAGGTTCTGCTCCGTCTTGTCCGCGGTGGCGAGTTGCTGGCGGTGGTGGACGGCCGCCCGGTGCAGTTCGTCGCCCAGCCGGGTCAGATCCGACCCACACACGATCCGCTGGTCGGCGACGATGTACACGGCGGCGTTCAGCACCTGTACCGACGCCTGCTTGAGCAGCGCCAGGTAGTCCTCCTTCGACCCGGCCAGTTCGATGGCGGTCGGGCGGGCGGCCGGGTGCCGCGGCGGGAGGACGCGGGCGTAGGCGGTGAAGATCTGCTCCAGCCGCACCGCCGCCCGGCGGGTGACCTCGTCCGGCGCGGCCGACACCAGGGTGAACTGCTCGCCCTCGTACCGCCGGGCGGCGTCCGCCCGCCCGAGCCACGCCACCGGCTTCAACTCGATCGCCTCCATCCGCCGCCGCTCGCCCTCCCCCTGCGTGTCTAACTCGGCCAGCCGCTCGCGGAGCAGCTTACGGTCGGCGTCGGACAGCCGCTTCGTGTCCTTCTCCTTCAACTCCGCGGCGGTGAACGAGGTGGTGAGTGTGACCGTCGGACGGCCGGGTGGGCGGCGGACCCAGCGGAACGTCACGCCGGCCGGCGTCTCGTCCAGGATCAACCCCTCGAACCTCGCCCCGCTCTTGAGCACGATCTCGTCCATCGGCCAGCGGCCGGTCGGCACCACCGGCGGTTGGGCGACGGCGGCGGTGGCGGTCAGGAGAATGAGGAGCGAGAATCGCGGCATGGGTGTGGGTTCCGGGCGGCGGATTCGGCTACCCTGATTGTGACCGACCGGGGTGGTTTACGGAAGCGGGTGCGTCATGGCGGCCGGGGATATCGTGGTGGCGATCACCGGGGCGAGCGGGTCGGTGTACGGCACCCGGCTGCTCGAAGTGCTGCTCCGCGCCGGCCGCACCGTCCACCTGGCGATCAGTCCGGCGGCCGGGGAAGTGTTCGACCGGGAACTCGGGCGGGCGATCCCGCTCGTGCCGACCCAGTTCGACCCGGCCCTGCTGCTCGGCCCGGCGGTGGCCGACACGCTCGACCTAACCAGGCTGCACTATCACGACGTGCGGAACTTTCAGGCCGGCATCGCCAGCGGATCGTTCCTCACCGCCGGCATGGTGGTGTGCCCGTGCAGCATGGGCACGGTTGCGGCCATCGCCCACGGGGTCGGCGAGAACCTGATCCACCGGGCGGCGGACGTTCACCTGAAGGAGAAGCGGAAGCTCATCCTGGTGCCCCGCGAGACGCCGCTCGGGCTGATCCAACTCCGCAACCTGCTGGCAGTTGCGGAGGCCGGGGCGGTGGTGCTGCCGGCCATGCCGGCGTTTTACACCCGGCCGAAGACGGTGGCCGACATGGTGGACTTCCTGGTCGGCCGGGTGTGCGACCAGTTGGGGGTCGAACACCGGCTGTTGGCGCGGTGGGGAGAAAAAGAGTGAAGAACCGCGACACTCAGCCGGAATAACCGGACCCTGAATCCGGCTCGATTCTGCTCCGGGTGTCAATTTTCGCACCCGATTTCGGCCTGTGTCGATTGTGCTTCCTCTGTCGTCTCAACTGGATTTTCGTGGATCGCTTTTTCTGTTTCTACTTCGAAAAGTCCCCCCCCTTTCCCCTAATCTGCGCACTAGGCATATTCGCCAAATTCTCGCCCGATTGAGACGGAATACCGTCGGCGTCGCGCTATCCGTTGTGGGGGACGGAATGGAGCGGTACGAGACCGAGCAGACCGAGCGCACGCCGGTCGTCCTCTCATCTATTGAGTTAACCCAGGCGGTGCAACGGGTTCGGGCGTCCGGCCCGGCGTCGTTGGAAGACGACATCCTGCCCCCGCCGGGCGACCCGCAGCGGCTCCCCGCCCTGCTGGCGATTCTCCGCGCCGACCTGGACACCGGCAGTTCGTCCGCCCGCCGCCGCCTCCGCGAGTACACCGCCGCCTTTCCGGAGTTGAACGCCGACCCGCACGCCAGCTTCGCCATGGACGCGATGGAGCAGCATTCGGTCGAGGTGGACACCCCGCCGCCGTTCAGCCCGCTCAAGCTACCGAGCGAACCGCCGCCGCCGGTCAAGTCCGAAATCGTGCCCGCCATCCCCGAGCTGACCGAGGACATGGCCCGGCAGCACGGGTTCGCCAACCTGGAGTTGCTCGGCAAGGGCGGGTTCGGCAGCGTGTACCTGGCCACACAGCCGGGCCTCGGCCACCGCCCGGTGGCCATCAAGTACACCGTCCTGCCCAGCCGCGAGTCGCAGGTGCTGGCCGCCCTGCACCACCCGAACATCGTGCCGGTGCTGTCCGTGCACGAGCAGAACGGCGCCCGCGTGTTCTGCATGCCGTACCACGGCCGGCACACCCTGGCCGACGTGCTCACCCAGATCGACCGCACCAAGTCTTTGCCGGCCACCGGCGCCGGGTTCCTGTCCACCGTCGGGGTCGGTCCGGAAACCCCGGCCCCCCGCCCGCTGTCCGTCGGCGAGCCGCAGCTGGTGACGGCCGACGAGGACCAGTGGCGGTACTACGAGACCGACCTGCAGCGGCTCGGCCGGCTGAGCTACGTGGACTCGGTGGTGATGGGCATGACCCGGCTGGCGGACGCGCTGGCGCACGCGCACGGCCGGCGGGTGATCCACCTGGACATCAAGCCGGCGAACATCCTGATCACCGACGACGGGGTGTTCATGATCCTGGACTTCGGGCTGGCCCACCAGAACGGGGTGGGGCCGGAGTGCCGCACCGGCGGCACCATGCGGTACATGGCCCCGGAGCAGCTCGCCCAGTTCATCCACGGGGCCGTCCGCCCGGACGTGCGGATGGACCTGTACGCCCTCGGGCTGGTGTTCTACGAGTTGCTCACCGGCCGCCACCCGTACGCCGGGTCGATGACCGCCGACGTGCCCCTGCACAAGCGGATCGCCGCCCGCCAGGCGGCCCCGCCGTCGGTGCGGACGTTCAACCCGGCCGTCTCCCCGGCCGTCGAGGCGATCGTCCTCAAGCTGCTCCAGCCGGACCGGGCGAAGCGGTACCTGTCGGCCGAACACCTGCTGGCCGACCTCACCCGCCACCAGCAGAACCTGCCGCTCCTGTACGCCGCCAACCCGTCGCTGGCCGAGCGGGCGAGCAAGTTCCGCCGCCGCCACCCGGTGGTGCTGGTGGCCGCCGCCGCCCTGCTGCTCGGGCTGATCGCGGTGGCCGCCATCGGCATCGCCGGCAAGATGGCCGAGCGGGCCGAACAGGCGCGGGCGCTGACGGAGGCGGAGGACGCCATTGAGCTGGCTGAGAAGCTCCGCGGCGAGCTGGACGCCATCCGCGTCGACGCCGGGTCGATCGAACGACCCGCCACCCGCGCCGCCGCGCTGGCCCGGATCGCCGCGTGGTGGGACGAGTACGGTGTGAATCAGCCCGGCTGGGAGCGGCGGCCGGGGTTCGCCCGCCTCCAGCCCGCTCAGCAGAACGAGGTACGGATGACCCTGGCCGAGCTGGCCCTGCTGGCCGCCCACGCCGAGCGGGTGAACGCCACCGGGCGGAAGCCGCAGGACGGGTTCAAATACCTGGACTACGCGATCGACTGGAACCAGCGGGCGGCGGCCGCCCTCGGCGGTCGCCCGCCGCCCCGCGTGCTGGGCGAACAGCAGGCCGAACTTCACCGCCTGCGGGGTCGGCCGGCCGTGGCTTCACAAGAGGAGCCGGCGGCCGAGTCGAACATCGACCTGTACCTCCGCGGGCTGCGGCTCGTCCTGACCCGCGACTACCAGCCGGCCGCCGACACGTTCGAGCGGGTGATCGCCGCCGACCCGCACCACGCCGCCGGCCAGTTCGCCCTCGGGTTCGTGTGCCAGAAGCTGGGCCTGTACGCCGACGCGGCCGAGCGGTTCCAGGTGGCGAAGGCACTGGCCAAGCACGACCCGCGACCGGCGTTCAACCGCGGCGCCGTGCTCATCACCATGAACCGGAACACGGACGCGGTCGGCGACCTGACCACCGCCATCGAGCGGGATCCGGGAATGGCCGAGGCCTACGTCCAGCGGGCCGAAGCGCGGGGCCGGCTGAGCGACCCGGCCGCCGCCCTGGCCGACCTGGAAGACGCCATCCGACTGTCCAAGCTGACGTACAGGCTGTGCAGCAAGCGGATCGCGTTCAACAAGCAGTTGGGGAACGAGACGGCGGTCATGAAGGACGAGGCCACGCTCGCCACCCTGTTGCCGGTCGATGAACTGGACCACCTGGCGCGGGGCCAGCGGGCGTGGGAGAACAAGAAGTACACAGCGGCGGCGGCCGACTACCGGGTGGCGGCCGACCTGAACCCGTTGAACGTGGCCGCGTGGCTCGGGCTGTCCGCCTGCTCGTCGGAGTCGGGTGATGCGGCGGGCGCGGCCGAGGCGATGGCCGCTGTCGTCCGGATTCTGCCCGGCCAGCCGATCCATAAGTACAACCTGGCCGTGCTGCTCGCCCGCCTGGGCAAGGAGGACGAGGCCGTCCGCGAACTCAACGTCGTTCCGCCGGCGGACGCCACCCAGTGGTACAAGCGGGCGTGCGTGTACGCACTGCTGTTCCGCGACACCCACATGAACCATCGGGACGAGGCGATCGTGTCGCTGCGGAACGCGCTGCGGGGGGGATACCACGACTTCGCCGAGATGAAGACCGACCCGGATCTGAACAACCTCCGCGACGTGCCGGAGTTCGACGACATGGTCAACCGGCGGGGGCGGCTGGCCGAGTGACCGTAGGCAGGCGGATCGCGCCCGCCGGGCACACCACCTCGCACGCCCCGCACCCGACGCAGTCCGCCGGCCGCGGCAGCCACACCGTCGCCCCGGCCATCTCCAGACACCCCGTCGGACACACGGCCACGCACCCCCCGCTCCCGAGGCATCGGGCCGGGTCAAGTTCGGGGAGTGTCAGCGACCAGGTCATGCCCATTCCGTTGGAATGAGACCGTGATCGGACCCACTACCTCACGCAAAGACAACGACAATCGGCTTCCGCGACCGTTGGCACACTGCGTTGCCAGCCAGCATATCCCTCACACACTTCAGTCTTGACTCATCCTCCGACAGTACACGCGGATATGATCCCAACTCCTCCAGCGAGGCGTCCGGTCCTGACAGCCCGAGATTCTTCACCAACGCATCGCGGTACAGCTCTAGCGGCCCAACTATCGCTCGCATCATCTCCGGCGTGAGTTCCAACATCTCCGAATCGCCTTGCTCGTCGAACGCCTCAAGAAACCGCTCCCAATCGGCCTGTTCGTTCCCGGCGACGTACTTGGACAGCGTCTTGGGGATGATGTCGAATAGGGGGTCGGCGCTCTTGTCTTCGCCCATCCACTTACCGCACGAGAAGTGAAGACCTGCCATGCCCACCTCCGTCTGCGTAACCGAACTCGGATTGTGTAGGGTGGGTCCGGCCGCGGGAGCGACCGTGACCCACGGGTGGGCGACGTGGGTCACGGTCGCTCCCGCGACCGGACCCACCCTACGCGCTCCGGTCGCTCACGCTCCCGGCGCGCCGGCACTCGCGAGCGGTCAGGAAATGCCCCGCCACAGGTGAGACTGCCACGCCGGCCAGATCACTTTGACCTCTTCCAGAAGCCATCCACCGACGGTTACGGAACTTTCGTGGGACGCATAGACGATCCAGTCCAGAACGCCCGACGACCAGTAGCCCTCGGCCCCGTTGTAATACGGGTCGAACAGCGAGACCTCCTGCTCGTACTCCGGACCGTATTCCCGCAGCTCCCACACTCGTACGATTCCATGCCGTTCCAAGATGCCTTGCAGGCGATCGGGCGGCGCACCTTCGCTGAACGCTGCCGCGTCGAAGGCCTCCAAACCGGATAGCGGACAGTCGGCGAGCGGATACCAGTAGCCCCCTGGGATCTGCCACCGCGCCCGCAGTCGTGCCCAAACGGATTCTGACTCATCCGCCGCCAAGACACGCCGAAACGGGAGTGGCTCAATCGCGGCCAAGTCAGCGGGCGACAGGCCGCGGACGTAGTCGCAGAACGCTGTTCGTTCTTCGACCATCGCCCGCCGTTCGATCACCCCGGTCGGGTCGCGGGTGAAATCGTCATTCGCCGTCTCACCCGCTCGGGTTACTCGTTCTTTCGCCGCCACGATGTCGCCCAGATCGCCGGGGTCCGTCCGTTCAAGTTCGACCCGGATGGCGTTGAGGACGTTGTACCGGGGAAACGTGTCTAACGCCTCGGGCGTGTAGTGCTGGCCGCTGCGCTCGCGGTCTCGTCTACGGCGGACGATCTCGTTGTACCGTTCCGTGCACAGAGCGTGTCGCTTCAGGCAGTAGCGCCGCGCGGCGGTATGGACGGCTAGACCAGCTTCCACAGTCGCACCTCTCGAATGCCACTGAACACGATCGCACTAGCGTCGTCCTGGCAAACCCGGCCGCCACCTCACTCCCCGTCCTCGAACTCGCCGGCGGCGAGGTCGATGGCCGACTCCGGCCGCGGGGCGGTGTCGCCGGCCGCCACGCCCATCAGCCCGCTCACCGCGTCCTCCAGTACCGGCCGGGTGAGCGGCGGGAACAGCACCAGCCGGGCGCCCACGTCCGCCGCCGCCGCCGCCCACGGCGGGCGGTCGTCGTCGTTCAACTTCACGTCGCTCACCACCACCACCGCCGCGTCCGCGTTCCGCGCGTGCAGATCCGCCACCAGCCCGAGCGGGTTCGCCGCGGCGTCGGTGAAGTCGGCCTGGAGGATCGCCACGCACGGCTGACGATGGGAAGCGGCGTCCAGCCACGCGGCCGGCTGGCGGAACTCCTTCAGCACCCACCGGCGTTCGGCGACCATCTCCCGCAGCTGGGCCGCCAGCCAGTCGTCGAACGCGCACAACACGACGTGCGGGTGCCTCACGCCTCGCCCTCCGGTGGTGGTTCCCCGCCCAGTCCGAGGGCGGCGATGCGGCGAGACAACCTTGCCCGCCACACGCCGAGCAACTCGGCCGCGTCCGCGAGCCGCCCGCCGGTCTTCGCCAGCGCGGCGGTAATCATCCGCCGCTCCACCGTTTCCAGAACCTCGTCCAGCTTCGGCTGCGGTTTCGCCGGGGCCGGGGTGTGGCCGACCAACAGCCGCTCGCGGATCACCCGCGGCAGGTGGTCTTTGCGGAGCGGCTGGCCGCCGGCCGCGGCCAGCACGTCGAGCAACTCCCGCCAGTTCCCCGGCCAATGGTAGCCACGGAGCGCGGCGATGGCTTCGGGTTCAGCCACTCCGGGCAACAAGCGGGAGACGATCAGCGGCAGGTCGTCCGGCCGCTCGCGGAGCGATGGCACACGGATATCAAGCGGGGCGTGCCGGGTGTAGAACGTCGGGGCCAGCCGCCCGCCCTTCACCAGTTCCTCGGCCGTCGTCGTCGAGCCGCACATCAGCCGCGGCCCGAACGCCGACTCGCACCACCCGAGGATGCGGTCTTGCAGCGGCCGCGGCAGTTCCTCCGGCCGGTTCAGGTACAGCGTGCCCACCACCGGCGTGCCGGCCAGCCCGCCCTTGCCGAACAACATGCCTTCCAGGATGTACGGCTGTAGCCCGCCGCACGGCAGGCCGACGAACGCCCGCTCCCGCCGCGGGCTGTTGTGATGGATCACCCGCGCCACCGTCTCCTTCCCCGCCCCCGGCTCGCCGTGGACCCACACCGACACCTCGCACGCCGCGGCGGCTCGCGCCTGAGACGCCAACCGCTCGGACACCGACGACAGCCCGGCCAGCAGGTCGAACGTGTACCGAGCGGCGTGCGTCGCCCGAGTTGCCCCGACCGTCGCCGGCACCTTCACCCGCGGCAGCGTGCGGGACGGCCCGACCACGGTGAGCAGGCCGACCACGCCGAGCACCCGCCGCTCGCCGGCCCCGAGCAGGGGAACGAACGTGATGTCCCACCACGGCGGACCGGACACCGAGTCCGGGGCTGCCCGCCGGACGCGAGCATCATTTCCGGCCCACACCTCCGGCGGCGGGGCAATCGGCGACAGCGACCGGCGGTTCGCGGCCACCCTCGTCCCGCGGAACTTGGCGAACGACAGGCCGGTGGCCCGCTCCCAGGCGGGGTTGGCGTACCGCAGCCGGCGGTCGCCGCCGAACACGAACACGGCCGACTCGGAGCGGTCGAAGAACGACCGCCACGCGAACCGGGTGCGAGGGGTGGGAGCGTCGGGCACGGGGTCAGCCTGCCGGGCGGGGGCCGGTCACTGCCCGCCCATTCTGACACGGGTGATGGCCGCAGGCAAATCGAGCTTCGCCAGATAGGACGTGAGGCCGGCGTGCGGGTCGCCCACCGCCGCCTCCAGCTTCGGCAGCATCAGGCCGGGGGTGGGCGACGTGCGGAGCTTCTGCAACTGGTCGAGCAGCACCTCGCGGGCCTTCGGGTTGCCCCGCAGCATGTAATGCACCCAGGCCCACGCCTCCTGGTACTCGGCCCGGCCCATCTGGTTCACCTGCGACAGCTTCTCCAGCCGGGCGAGGTCGCCGCGGAACGGCGCCGGGCGGTTCTGCTCGCCGGTCCGCAGCGCGTCCAGGTGCAGCAGGTTCACCCCGTCGTTCGCCGCCGGCTGTTCGAAGAACCCGGCCAACCCCTCGTCCAGCCACAGCGGCACGCCCTTCAGCGTGCCGTGCAGCAGGGCGTGCGTCAGTTCGTGCCGCAGGTCGGTCTGCAGCCGCGGGCTGGCCCAGGTGTAGACGTGCAGTTGCGGCGGCAGCCCGTACCCGCGGGCCGGCTCGGCGAAGAAGTACGCGCTGCGGAGCGGCAGTTTGTCGTCCTTCGCCTTCAGGAAGGCGTGGTACCGCTCCTCGTCGCCGTACAGGTACACGTGGATCAGCCCGTTCCCCACCGGCACCCGCAGCTCGGATTCGATCTGCTCGGGCAGGTCTTCGAGTTCGCGGAACAGCGGGGAGGCGGTGTCGAGCGGGAAGTCGGAGTGGAACAGGTACGGGCCGACGCGGGCGGTGTGGCCGGCGGGCGTGGTGGCCGCGGCCGGCGCGGGGGTGGCCGCCCGGCTCCGCTCGCCGGCCGGCGGGCGGGTGTCCTTCACCGCCGGGCGGTCGAACGAGTTACACCCGGCGACCGCAAACGCCAGCGCGGCGAGCAGGCACGCCCGGGTCGTCGTCCGGTAAGGGGGGCGATCGGTCATGAACCCTGTTCCGTGGGCGTCCGGGTGCGTCGATAGCCGACCGTTCCCCGGCCTGCTACCGGAGTTGCCGAAGAATGATCGGCCGGCGGTCGCACCCCACTTCACCCGGACCGCTCATCCGAGCGGGCGACCGGATTGTAAATTTTTCCGCACCTTGGCGGCGGTGGCGGCGGCGACCCGCTTCCACCAGGATTTCAGCACGTTCCGTTCCACAAGCGGGCCGAGGTACGCCCGCAGGAACCGCCAGCGGTCGGAGCAGGAAACCTGCGGCGACTGGGCGAAGCTGGCGTTCAGCCGGGTGAGGTTGCGAACCCGCTCCGCGTCGGACACCCGCCGGCCGGTGGTGATCCCCACCAAGTCGATGAGCACCGGGGCGCCGGTTTGTCCGTCGATGAGGATGTTCGGCGCCTTCAGGTCGCGGTGCGAGACGTGCCGGTCGTGCATGAGCCGGACCAACTTCCCGAGTTGCCGCGTCAACTCCCACAATTTGAGGCGATTCGCGGTGCGAACGGCGGCGGGCAACTCGACCGCGGCCGGCACCGCCTCGAACGCGATGTACCCCTCGCACGGCACGCCCAGCCGGTAGCGGTGGGCGACGAACAGCGGGCGGGCGGTGGGCAGGTGCCGGTCGAGCAGGTTGTGGCCGTTCACCCACGACCGCAGGGCGGGCGAACGGCGGAACAGGTTCTTCGCCGCATCGAACGGGGACTTGAGGCGGAAGCGTTTGTAAACGATGCCCCCCGCCAGCACTGCCACCGTCGAACTCCGCGAGTCCTTCAACAGCTTCACCCCTGGTTCGGCGAAAACCGCATCCGGGTCGGCCAGCCACGCCGTCAGCAGTTCGTCCGGCAGACCCCGGACGGCGTGCCCGCGGACCGCCCCCGCCCGCACCCGCCGGAACCCGCTGTTGTCCCCCAGATACCGCCCGGTACGGCCGGCCCAGAACCGCAGGTTCGACGCCTCCGTCGCCGCCTCCAGTTCGCGGGCCATCGTGTCGGTGTCGCTCATGGTGGCGGTGTAAGCGTGCCAGAAGCGGCGGCGGTCGGTGCGATTCGCCCGCATCTGGAACCAGCGGTTGACCAGCGCCAGGTTGTCCCGCGCCTGCGGCCAGGAAAGCGGCGGGCCGAACCGCACGGCGTGAACGTCGAGCAGGGCGAACCGCTCGCCGTCGTACAGGAAGTTGCCGGGGTGCGGGTCCGGGTGCGACACGCCGGCGGCGTGCATCCGGGCGAACAGGCGGCCGAGTTCCTCTGCAACCTCTCGGCGTTTCCGGGGTGTGAGCGGTCGCCGCAGGTAGTCGTCCAGCGTGGCGGCGTTCGGATACTCACGGGTGACGATGACGCTGTCGCCGGGCCAGAGCGAATCCGCCTCGGCCCAGGCGAGCGGCTCCGTGCAGGGCACGCCCAGTTCGCGGAGTCGGACAGCGTTCTCGAACTCCAGCCGGGCCTTCGGCGGGCGGAGCAGTTCCCGCCCCCACGCCCGCGGGGTGTTCGCCCGGCACCGCTTCAGGTACACCGCGCCGGTCGGCAGCAGCACCCGCGAGACGGTCCGCTGCAGATTCAGCTTGACCACTTCGGACGGGAACTCGTCGAGTGACGGCCCGGTGTCACCGAACAGGTCGCGGCCGGCCGGGGTGAGGTGCCACACCAGCGGGCCGACGCGGACGGGGGTGGTGTCGTCGGCCGCTGGCGGTCGGAACTTGCGGAGGAAGTGGGAGAGCATCATCGGAGTGTAGCCCGCACACTCCGTGTGCGGGAAGTCGAGTGATCCGCACACGGAGTGTGCGGGCTATGCTCTGTCGCGATCCTCAGAGCCGACCGCCGGAGGCGGTCGGCGGGCCGCCACAGAGGGCGGCCCCTACGCCGAACAAGACCGCTTCGTAGGG